>CAZMLV010000001.1:0-19291 GCA_964567235.1 uncultured Chloroflexota bacterium
GCGCGCTGCCGTTCAAGACGGTGGCCGCGCCGGTCATCGCGCGCGATCCGAGCGGCGTGCTGAAGACCATCGTCATCGGCGCGGGCACCGATCAGGGCGTGCACGTCGATCAGATCGTCCTCTCCGAGCAGGGCGTCGTCGGCCGGGTGAGCGAGGCCGGCTCGAACTACGCGAAGATCACGCTCATCACCGACTCGGCCTCGAGCGTGTCCGCCCTCGTGCAGACGTCGCGCGCGAGCGGGATCGTGCGCGGGCAATACGGCGACACGCTGGTGATGGAGTGGATCCTCCAGAGCGATCCGGTGAAGCCCGGCGACGTCGTCGTCACCGCCGGGCTCGGGCTCGGCGAGGAGCTCCGGTCGCTGTACCCGAAGGGGTTGGTCATCGGCACCGTCGTGGACGTGACGAAGGCCGAGGTCTCGGCGTACCAGCGCGCGGTCGTCTCACCGGCGGTCGACCTGCGCAAGCTCGAGAACGTCCTCGTCATCACCGATACCGCCAAGTAGCGTCCCCGCCTAAGACGCCGCCTACCCTCCACGTCATGACCATCACGATGCGCAGAGCCGCCGGTCCGCTCGTCATGGCGCTCGTCTGCTCATCGCTGCTCGTGTCCCCGGGGCGCGTCGCCGCGGCCCAGACGATCAGCTCCACGCCGGACCGACCGGTCGTCACGTCCGCACCGCTCGCGATCGCGCGCGACGCGCCACGTGCGCTCGTCCGGTTCAGCACATCGTCCACATCCGAGGCGCGCGCGGCCGCGCTCGCTCGCGCCGGCGCGGTCATCGACGAGGAGCTGCCGGCGCTCCGCACCGTGCGCGTGACGCTGCCGCTGACCGCGGGCGACGAGAGCGGGCTGGCCGTGCTCCGTCTTGCGCGCGATCCGGCGGTCGCGTCGGCGCAGCTCGACTCGACGGTCGCGATCGACTTCACGCCGAACGACGCCCTCTATCTCACCGATCCGACCTTCGGCCTCGGGCAGTGGGGTCTCCGAGCCGCGCGGGTCGACCTGTCCTGGGAGGTCGCGCGCGGCTCGGCCGCGGTGACCGTCGCGGTCATCGACACCGGCATCGATGCCGCTCATCCGGATCTCGCCGGCGTCGCGCTCCCTGGCGCGGCGTTCGTCTCGGCGCCGGATCCGTCATGCGATCCCGCCTCGACCGGATCTCCGGTCGACGACAACGGCCACGGGACCCACGTCGCAGGCATCATCGCCGCGCAGGCCGGCAATGGCATCGGCGTGGCCGGCGCGGCATTCGGCGTCCGCGTGCTTCCGGTGAAGGCCCTCGATTGCACCGGTTCTGGCCTGCTGTCCGACGTGGCCCGGGGCATCGTGTGGGCGACCGACCACGGTGCGCGGGTGATCAACATCTCGCTCGGCTCGAGCGAAGACGTGTTCGTGCTGCACGACGCGGTCCGCTACGCGGTCGCGCACGACGTCCTGGTCGTCGCCGCCGCCGGCAACTGCGGCATGCCGTCGGTGCGTTGTCCGGTGCTCAATGCGCCCCAGTACCCCGGTGCCTACCCGGAGACCCTCGCGGTCGCCGCGACCGACCCGGACGACGAGCACCCGAGCTTCAGCAACGTGAGCCCGTACGTCGGGATCTCGGCGCCGGGGGTGACGATCTGGAGCACCATCCCCACGTATCCGACCACGCTCTCGCGCACGCTCCCGGCCAACCCGGGCTACGCGGCGTTCAGCGGCTCGTCGCAGGCCGCGCCTCTGGTCGCCGCGGTCGCGGCCCTCGTCATCAGCCACGAGCCCGCGCTCACCGCGGCGGCAGTGGCCGACCGGTTAAAGAGGAGTGCCGACGACCTCGGGCCGCTCGGCCCGGACCCGGTGTTCGGCGCCGGCCGGGTGAACGCCCTGCGCGCCGTGACCGCAGATTTGCGCCCGACGTATGGAGCGAACTACGACATGCGGCCGCTGCCGCTCAGCACCTCGACCGGGGCGGTGATCGACACCACCGTGACCCTCACCAACACCTCGACCGTCGCGTGGCGTGCCGGCGGCGCGCACCCGGTCCGGCTGGCGTACCACTGGTCCGATGTCGCGGGCCGGACCGTCGTGTGGGACGGCGCCCGCACCACTCTTCCCGCGGATCTCGCGCCAGGCGCGACGGTGACGTTGCGGGCGTTGATCGCTCCGCCGTCCGTGTTCGGCGCTTACGTCCTGCAGGTTGACCTCGTCCGCGAGGGCCTCTTTTGGTTCTCCGCGGCGAACGTCGTCCCCCTGTCGCGCACGGTGTACGTCGCGGGCGCGTACGCAGCGCGGTATGCACCCGCACCAGACAGCGTCGCCGCGTTCCGGGCCGGCGCTCCGACGATCTCAGTCGGTCTGACGAACACCGGCACCGCCACGTGGTACGCGTCGGGTCCGAACCCTGTCCGGTTGGCGTACCACCTCCTCCGATCCGACGGGTCGATGAGCGTGTGGGATGGAGATCGCGCCGCGATCCCTGCGGACGTCGCGCCGGGTGGATCCGTGACCGTGCCGATCGCGGTCGCCGCACCACCTGGCGGCGGTGCATACCTCATTTGGTTCGATCTGGTGGTCGAAGGCGTCACATGGTTCTCGACGCAGAACCTCACCGGTGACGACGCGGTCGTAGGTATCTCCGCGAGCTCGCCGGTGCCCTAGACCTTTCGGCCAACGGGGATCACTCGCTCGCTCATCAAACGGAGCTGGAGCCATCCTCGGTAAGAACTGACGCGCTCCCGCGACCGATCCACACCCGAAAAAGCCTTCCCCGCGGCCGGTAACGCTGGTACGGTGGCGCCGTTGGCTGTTGAAAGCACCAACACCTGTGCCCACGCCGGACAAGCCGTCATCCGCGCGCCGAGGAAGGGACACCGTTGAGCCGTAGCCGGATCGCCGCCGTTCTGTGCGCCATCCTCGCCGTGCTGGCGAGCACGCCGGCGTCGGCCGCCCCGCTCGGGACGCTCGCGGCGACCTACCAGGCGACCCCGCCGGCCAGCGCCGGAGCGGGGACCACCGTCCAGGTCTCGGTGACCCTGACGAACACCGGGACCGAGGCCTGGCCCGCGGCCGGGACCACGCCGGTCCATCTCAGCTACCACTGGTACGACTCGACCGGCGCCGCCGTCGTATGGGACGGCCTGCGCACCCTGCTCCCGGCCGACATCGCCCCCGCCGGCACGGCCACGCTGACCGCGTCGATCATCCTGCCGCCCACGCCGGGCACCTACCTCCTGCGGCTCGCGCTCGTGAAAGAGGGTGTCGCGTGGCTCACCCCGAGCAGCCCGTACCCGGTGCAGGCCAAGCCCGCGTACCTCGAGACGTTCGGTGCCGTGACCCTGCCGACGTTCGTGGGCGGGCTCACGTACACGATCCCGGTGCCGGTCACCAACAGTGGGACAAGTGCCTGGAACGCGACCGGCGCGAATCTCGTCGACCTCGCCTATCACTGGCACGACGCGACCGGCGCCACCGTGGTGTGGGACGGCGCGCGCACCGCGCTCGGGGCCGACGTCGCGCCGGGCGCGACGGTGACCGTCAACCTGAAGGTCACCGCGCCGGCTGCCGCGGCCACGTACACGCTGAGCTTCGATCTCGTGCGCGAGGGCGTCTCGTGGTTCCAGTTCCTCGGGAGCGCGCCCCTGCGGATCGCCGCGACCGTCGCGGCGGCGCGGTACGCGGCGAGCTACACGATCGCCGCGACGACGAATGTGTTCCTCGGCGAATCCAAGACGATCCCGGTCACGGTGATCAACGCGGGCAACGTCGCGTGGAACGCGACCGGCGCGAACCCCATCGACGTGAGCTATCACATCCTCGACTCGACCGGGAGGGCCGTCGTGTGGGACGGCGCGCGCACCTCGATCGGCACGGATCTCCAGCCGGCAGAGGCGCGCACGCTGAACGTCGCGTACACCGCACCGGGCATCACCGGCAGCTACACGCTCGCGATCGACACGGTGCGTGAGGGCGTCACGTGGTTCTCCGGGATCGGCTCACCGCCCGCGAACGCGCCGCTCATCGTGACGAGCGGATTCGCCGGGGGCTACGACCAGACCACCACGCCGGGCGTCGCGACGATCGGCGCGTCGCTCCTGTTGAGCGTGCGGGTCTCCAACTACGGCGCGCGGGCCTGGCCGGCCGCGGGCGCGAACCCGGTGCACCTCAGCTATCACATCTTCGACGCGTCCGGCGGCGTGGTCGTGTGGGACGGGCAGCGCGGAGCGCTCCCGGCCGACGTCGCGGTGGGACAGGCCGCGACGGTGCAGGTCCCGGTGAACCTCCCGAGCGCGCTCGGCAACTACGTCATCGCCTGGGATCTCGTGCAGGAGGGCATCGCCTGGTTCAGCTCGCTCGGCGTGCCGCGCCTGCAGGAGACCGTGAGCGTGCAGCCCGGGGTCACCTTCTACGGCAAGGGCTTCGGCCACGGCGTGGGCATGAGCCAGTACGGCGCGGAGGGCTGGGCCACCGGCGCCGTCGGCCCGCCGCTCACGGGCGAGCAGATCGTCGCGAAGTACTACCCGGGCACGCAGCTGACGTTCGTGGACAGCGCCACGAACGCGCGCGGGCCGATGCGCGTGCTGCTCAGCTCGCCGTCGTCGTCGGGATCCGCGAGCTGCGGCTCGCCGTTCATGAACACGTGGCTCGCGAACGTGCGGTCCGCGGGAGGCTTCAGTGTGGTGAACGAGGCCGCGGGCAACGCGGTCATCGGTGTCGCAAGCGCGAACGTCACGTTCCAGATCGCCGCGCAGAGCGGCGTGGTGAAGGTGTACGACCAGTCGGTCAACCCGCCGGCGCTCAAGTACTCGGGCCCCGGTCCGGTGACGCTCGTCCCGACGGACGTGACGCAGCCGATCACGGTCCAGGAGAAGGGTGAGTTCTTCCACGGCAAGCTGCAGTTCAAGAACGACGGCGCGAACCTCCTGCGGGTCGTGAACTTCGTGAGCTACGACGACTACGTGAAGGGGGTCATCCCGAAGGAGATGCCGGCGGGCTGGAACATCGAGGCGTACAAGGCCCAGGCCCTCGCCGCACGCAGCTACGGCTTCACGAGCGCGCAGCCGACGAAGGACTACGACGTGCGCGACGACCAGTCCGACCAGTGCTACGGCGGCGCGACCGTGGAGACGAGCGCGTCGATCGCCGCGGTCGCCGCGACCGCGGGCAAGGTGATCACGTACAACGGCGCCGCGATCCGCGCGTACTTCTCGAGCTCGAGCGGCGGCTACACCGTGGCGGTGGGCTGCTGGAACCACGGCATCACCTGCGGTCCGAGCGACCCGTGGCTCACCGCGGTGCCGGACCCGGCTGACCTCGCGGTGAGCGTGCCGACGACGAACAAGCACGCGAGCTGGACGGTGACCTTCACGAGCGCGCAGATCCGCTCGGCGATCCTCAGCTACAAGGGCGTGGACATCGGGACCCTGCTCTCGACCGACGTGAGCAACCAGGCACCCGGCAACGTCGGGCACGTCGTGTCGGTGAAGTTCGCCGGGACCGGAGGCTCGGTCGAGGTGCCCGCGGACGTTTTCCTCCGTACGTACCTCGGTCTCAAGTCGACGATGGTCAGATTGCAGCCGTTCTGACCGCCATTAGTACTTTCGGGCGGCGATAACGGTGGTCCGGTCGCTCCCGTTCTCCCTGTACGGGGCCACCGCTCTGGGTCACTATGGTCGTGCGCGCGCGTGGGGACGGTGGCGAGGAAGAAAGAGGGGGAACTCGCCGATGCGTCCGCGTCTCCGGCTCCTGTTCCTGATCGCCCTCTTCACCCTTGGCCTGTTCCCCCGGACGTCCGCCCCGGCCTTCGCCGCGCCGCGCGGCTCCGGACAGATCGTGGCGCATGAGGTCACCAGCCATCCGCAGCCCGCCGTGGGCGCGGCCGCGCTCTCGATGGATCCGGGTGCCCCGGCCGGGCTCGCCTCGACCGAGTCGATCGGCTCGACCGGCGGCGGCACGCTCGTGTACGAGTCGCCGACGATCTCGGCCGACCAGCTCTTCGACCAGATCGGGGTGCACTGGACCCAGCCAATGATGTCGGCCGACCAGATCGCCTTCGACGTGCGCACGTCGGCGGACGGGGTCACGTGGAGTGACTGGTCGGCGATCACCGACGACGACGACATGTACGACGCCGGCCGCAACGAGCACTACGGCGCGCCGCTGCCGGTGAGCGCGGGCGCGCGCTTCGCGCAGTACCGCGCGTGGCTGCCGAACGGCGACGCGACGGCGCTCGAGCAGGTCGGGCTCACCTTCATGGACGTGAGCGATCTGAACCAGGGTCCGCTCGTGACGCTGCTCAACGACGTGCGCGGCGCGATCGCCGATCTCGGCTCCAGCTACGCGACCGCCGCTCCGGTCGGCGCGTCGAAGGTCCTCACCCGCGCGGACTGGGGCGCCGACGAGTCGCTGATGACCTGGGCTCCGGAATACCAGCGCGTGCAGAAGGCGATCGTCCACCACACCGCGGGCGACGACGGCGGCACGAACGTGGCCGCGACGATCCGCGCGATCTATTACTTCCACGCCGTGACCCGAGGCTGGGGTGATATTGGCTACAACTACCTCGTCGACAAGTACGGCAACATCTGGACCGGCCGTTCCGGTGGTGACAACGTCGTCGGCGGTCACGCGTACGGCTGGAACTACGGATCGTTCGGCGTCGCCGCGATCGGCACGTACAGCACCACGCAGCCGACGACCGCGATGGTGGGCGCGATCGCGAACATCATCGCGATGAAGTTCGCGCAGTACGGCATCGCGCCGTACGGCGCGGACACGTTCACCCACAAGGAGCAGAAGTCGGACGGCACGTGGATCTCGGTGACCTCAAATCCGCCGAACATCCAGGGGCACCGCGACTCGAACTACATCGTCGGCGCGACCGGCGGCCAGACCGAGTGCCCGGGCAACGCACTCTGGGCCCAGCTGCCCAACATCCGCTCGCTCGCGCAGGCTGCCGTGAACAACGGGTACACGAACCTCGTGTACCTCGACCCGGTGCTCCCGAAGGCCGGCCTCGCCGGCGCGGTGATCCAGGTCCCGGTCACCGTGCGCAACATCGGCCGGAACCCGATCCCGGCCGGCACGCTCGTCTCCTACAAGATCCTCGTGAAGAGCACGCCGTACGTGAACCAGGGCGGGCAGGGGACGATCACGACCGCGATCCCGGCGGGCGGGTCCGCGCTCATCACCGTGCCGCTCACCGTGCCGGCGATCGGCAACTACATCCTCCGCTGGGATCTCCAGACCAACGGCTCGTGGTGGAACACGCTCTACAACAACCCGTTCCACGACATCGCGTTCCGCTCCGCGGACTGGAGCGCCGACTGGGTGAGCGACACCGTGCCGTCCACCTGGTTCGCCGGGCAGACCGCGACGGCGACCGTCACCGTCACCAACGATGGCGGGCGGCCGTGGAACGCCGCCGGCGTCGACCCGGTCGTGCTCGGCTATCGCTGGATCAATGACACGACCGGCGTGGTCACCGTGGGCGGGAACTTAGGGACCCTGGCCGCTGATGTGCAGGCCGGCCAGACCGTGACCATCACGGTCCCGATCACCGCCCCGCTCACGCCGGCGAACTACGTCATGGAGCTCGACCTCTACAAGCAGAACGAGTTCTGGTTCAAGGACAAGGGCATCCCCGCGGACCCGACGCCGATCGGTGTCGGTCTCGACTTCCACGCGACGTACGCGGTCGGCACGGTCCCGACGATCGGGCTGGGCCAGACCGTCACCGTGCCGGTGACCATCGCGAACACCGGGCAGGGCACGTTCCCGACGCTCATCGGGCAGCCGGTCGACCTCGGGTACCACTGGTACAGCCAGGCCGGCGCGCTCGTCGTGTGGGACGGCCTGCGCACGCCGCTCCCGGCGGATCTCGTGCACGGCCAATCGGTCACCGTCCAGGCGCAGGTCCAGTCGCCGCCGAACGGCGGCGCGTACACGCTCCGCTTCGATCTCGCGCAGGAGGGTGTCGCCTGGTTCAGCACGAAGGGCGTGCCGACCAGCAACACGCCGGTGACGATCTGCTGCGGCAAGGTCTTCGGTGCGACGTACCAGCCCCAGATCACGACGCTAGCCGTCTCAGGCGCGCTGCAGTCGGTGCCGATCACCGTCACGAACAGCGGCAACTTCACCTGGAATGCGACGGGTACCAACCCGGTCGATCTCAGCTACCACTGGATCGACGCGACCGGGAAGACCGTCCTCTGGGACGGCCTGCGCACGAAGCTCACCGCCGACGTGCCCGCGGGCGGGACGCAGAGCCTCCAGGCGCAGCTGCAATTCCCGTCGGCCGGCGGCACGTACACGCTGAAGTGGGACATGGTCCAGGAAGGCGTGAGCTGGTTCAGCGGCCAGGGCGTGGCCACGTTCAACCAGACCGTGACCGTGCAGTCCACGGTCGCGCCCCCGCCGAGCGCGGGCTACGGCGCGTCGTACGACGTGAGCGCGGTACCGACATCGCTGCCCACGGAGATGCGCGCGCTCGTCGCGGTCACCGTGAAGAACAGTTCGACGTTCGCCTGGGGCCCGGGGATCAACCTCAGCTACCACCTCTACAACGCGACGGGCCAGCTCGTCACGTGGGACGGCCTGCGCACGCCGCTCGCGATCGCCGCGGGCCAGACCGCGACGGTGAAGGCCCAGATCGGCGATCCGCTCACCGCGGGCACGTACACCCTGAAGTTCGACGTGGTGCAGGAAGGCGTCGCGTGGTTCAGCGACAAGGGCGTGGCCGCCGCAAGCCGCACGGTGACCGTCACGGTGCCGCAGTACGGCATGGTGTTCACCGCCGCGCCGGTGAGCGTGACGCTGCCCGCGAACGGCAACGGCTTCGTCAGCCTCGGGCTCAAGAACACCGGCTCGCTCCCCTGGCAGGCGACGCAGCTCTACGACATCTCGTACCACATCACGAAGTGGGATGGCACCGTCGTCCAGTGGGATGGGATCCGCACGGCGCTGCCGGACGTCGCGCCGGGCCAGACCGTCACGGTGAACGTCGCGGTGCACGCGCCCGCGGCCGGCCCGTACGTCATCCACTTCGACGTCGTCCGTGAGGGCGTGACCTGGTTCAGCGGGCAGGGAGTCCCGACCGGCGACGTGGCACTGACCGCGCAATGACCCGCGGGCGCACCGCGGCCGTCTTCGCCCTCGGCATGCTCCTCGGCGGCCTGATCGTCGCAGTCATCCCGCGCACGCCGGAGCTCCCGCCGACGTGGCAGGACGACCTCTCGCTCACCGGTCCGCGCACGTACGCGCAGGCCGTGACGCTCGCGACCGGTCAGGTGCTGCTCGTCGGCGGCATGGATCGGGACAGCCAGGCGGTGACCAACGGCTGGGCCGAGATCCTCGATCCGCGCTCGGGCACCGTGCGCCGTGACGCCGCGCCGCAGATCGCGCGCATGTGGCAGAGCGTGACCACGCTCCCGAACGATCTCGTTCTCGTCATCGACGGCACCGAGCGCCACTCCGATGGCGGCTGGTACGCGCTCGCGTACGCCGAGGCGTTCGATCCGTGGACCGGCCGGTGGCACCAGATCAGTGCGCCGTCGGTCCCGCGCTCGGATCATGCGGCGGTCCTGCTGCGCGACGGCCGGGTGCTCGTGATCGGCGGCAACGACGGGCCGAAGTGGGTGCACCGGTCCGAGATCTACGACCCCGCGACCGATCGCTGGTCACTCGCCGCGTCGCTGCCGGTCGGGCGCACGCGCTTCACCGCGGCCACCCTGCCCGACGGCCGCGTGCTGGTGGCCGGCGGCTTCGCCGAGCCCGGCGAGGCCACCGACCAGACCCTCATCTACGACCCGAGCTCGGACTCGTGGAGCGATGGACCGCAGATGCTCGCGAAGCGCGCGATCCATTCCGAGGTGGCGCTGCCGGGCGGCGACCTCCTGTTCATCGGCGGCCAGGAGGACGGATCGAATACCGCTGAGCGCTACGACCAGCGGGGCCACCGGTTCGTCTTCGCCGGCACGCTGGGATCGCCGCGGATGTTCGGCCAGGCCGCGGTCGCCGACGATGGCTCGGTGATCTTCGCCGGCGGCATCGTCGTTCCACAATCGGGCTTCGATCCGACCACCGACGTCGAGCGCTGGGATCCGGCGACGAACCTCTGGACCGTCACCGCGCCGCTGCATACGGCGCGCGCCGGCGGCGCGATGGTCTCCGCCCCGGGCGGCATCTGGCTGCTTGGTGGCTCGATCGAGGACGATCACGCGACCGACAGCATCGAGCTCCTGCCCTCGCCCTAGTACTTCCGGATGAACGGGATGAACGAGCGAGCGAGCCGCCATCGACCCCCGAAACGGTCGCAGGGCGTCTACCGTTAGTCCCATCGACCCCGTGCTGATGCACGGACGCGCATTTTCTTGAGGGAGATCGACTTGCTCGCACGCTTTGCCACCATCGTTGCGCTTGTCTTCGCGCTTGCCGGCGCGCTCGTGCTCGGCGCCACGCAGCCCGCGAACGCGCTCTCGTTCATCAACATCGACGGCCATGTCTACTTTCCGAACGGCGCGCCGGCGCCGAACGTGTGCATCATCCTGCGGGCCGCCCCGGACCAGTGCCTCGACACCGATCGGCGCACCGACGCATCCGGCTTCTGGAGCGTCGGGCAGACCTTCCCGATCGTCGGGAACCAGTCCGTCTGGTACGTCCTCTCCGGTTACGCGATCGGCCATGACACGATCCCGGCGTCGCAGACCACCGACTGGCACGGCTCGTTCACGCTGACCGCGCTTCCCGGCACCCCGCAACCGTGCGGCAACGCGGCGGCACCGACATCGACCGTCTACCTGCCGAACATCACCAAGACGCTGGGTGGTCCAGCGGGCTGGTACACGCCGTTCATCGCCCAGAACATCGGAACTGCGTCGACGACCCTCGAGGTGAGCTTCTACAAGTTCAGCGATGGCTCACTCGTCACGTGCCGCGCGATCACGAACCTCGCACCCGGCACCTCATTCGCCGATGTCCCGAACAACGACACCGATCTTCCCGGGGACACGCAGTTCTCGGTCGTCATCAAGAGCTTCGGCGCGGCGATCGTCTCCGTCGTGAACCAGGTCCAGGGCAGCGGCAGCACGTCCGAGGCCCTCTCGTACACCGGAAGCACGAGCGGTGCGACCAAGGTCTACGTGCCGAACGTGACCCGCCGGTTCTTCGGCTACGACGTCCCGCTGATCATCCAGAACCTCGGCTCCGCCGCCGGGACCGCGACCGCGAGTTTCGTCAGCTTCGACGGCACGAAGACCGGCAGCGCGTCGGTCAGCGTGCAGCCCGGCCGCTCGGCGGTCATCGACCCGAACGTCACCGCCGGTCTCGTTGACGGGACCCAGTACGCGGTCACGATCAACTCGACCACGCCCGTCGCCGTCGTGGCCAATGCCCACAACGAGTCCGGTGCGCCGGTGGCATTCAGCCACAACGGCCTGACCCAGGGTGCAACGACGGTCTACGCGCCGTACGCGGCCAAGAACGGGCCGCTCGGCCGGTACTCACCGGTCGTCGTGCAGAACCTCGGCACCGCCACTGCGGATGCCACCCTCCGATTCACGCCGCTCAACGGCGGCACCACCCAGACCTTCACCGTCGCGGCGATCCCGGCCGGTGGCGCGAAGGCCTTCGATCCTCGATTCACCACCGGAACGACGACGCTCTGCACGACCCAGTCGGCGACCTGCCTCGGTGCGGGTGAGTACTCGCTCGTCGTCACCTCTGGCCAGCCGGTCGCCGCGGTGACCCTGCCGGTCACCGACATCACCGCCGAGGCGTATGTCGCGGCGACCACCGTCACGGCGCGAACCTATCTGCCGAACGTCACCCGGACCCTCGGTGGGCCGACCGGGTGGACCACGCCGATCATCCTGCAGTCGATCACGGCCACGACCGCGACGCTCAAGTGGTACCGCTTCGACAACGGCCAGCTCGCGGTCACGCAGAACGTCACGCTCACCGCGGGCAGCTCGAAGTGGATCGATCCGCTGACTGTCTCGGGGCTCTCCGAGAACACCCAGTACGCCGTCGTCATCGACGCCGGCGCGGGCACGACCGCCACCGCGATCGTGTACCAGCTCGCCTCCGGCGGCGACAACGCCGCGATCTACTCCGGCTTCAACCAGTAGCGCACGCTCCGAACGTCCGCGCCGAAGGGCCGCTCGAAAGAGCGGCCCTTCTCCTATTTCCGCTGGAGCGTGACGTCGATCCGCTTCTCGCCGGGGCCCTCGGACACGACCTTCACGACGTTGGTCTCGTAGCCGGACTTCACGAAATTGAAGGTCCAGGAGAGTCCGCCGCCGGCCACGGGCAGATCCGCGAACCACGAGCCGTCCTCATCCGAGTGCGGCATGTTCTCCGCGCAATCGACCGGCGGCCCGATGATCACGCAGACGTCCGCGACCGGCGCGCCGCTTTTCCCGTCGACGATCTTCCCGCTGAAGCGGGTCATCCCGTCCGCGCGGGTGGGGATCGGCGTGTGGGTGGCCGACCCGCTCGGGCCCGTCGCCCTCGTTGGGCCGCAGGCCGCGAGCAGCAGCACGGCGGCCAGGCAGCCGAACGCGATGTACTGGCGTGCAGAGTCCCGCACTATGCGCGGCCGGTTGATCGTCATGCGCACGATTCTCATCCTCGCAGCTCGTCGCCGACACGCAGTACGGGTCCTCGCCGACGGTACCGGCGGGCAGATCACCGCGATCGTCGAGGAGCTCGCGTTCAGCGGCGGCGACGCCGCGTTCATCTACGAGGGTTTCGCCAGGTAACAGCGGCCGTTCGGGCCCGCGTGACTGGAACCGGCCTTCTGCGTTAATCACACATGACCCACCGACAGGCGGGCCGCGCCTCGCTGTTGCTGGCCATGCTCCTGGTCACCGCGTGCGCACCCGGCGCCGCGGCCGCCGGCGGCCCGAACGGGCCTGCGACGCCAGGGTCCACCGCATCGATCACGGTCGCGCTCGCGACCGCGCAGCCGACGAGCGCGGCGCCGGCCACGACCCTCGCTCCGACCGACGCGCCGGCAACGGACGCGCCCGCGACCGAGGAACCCGCGACCGCGGCGCCCAGCATCGTGCGCACCGCGCCGCCGCGCACGAACCCGCCGACGATCGCACCCACCCCGGTCCCGACGCCGCGCCCCACGCTGCCACCGGCGAGCGGCTACCCGGGCGGCGTGCCGATCGCGACCGGTCCGATCGGCAACGGCCTCACCCGCTACTCGGGCCGGGTCACCGACGCTGCGACCGGACTTGGTATCGCCGGCGTCTGCGTGTACGCCGGGCCGCCGATGGGCTGCCCGTCACCGAACCTCAACACCGATGCGACCGGGTACTGGGCGATGGACTTCCCGATCGGGTTCGCGGTCACCTGGAACTTCCAGCACCCAGCGTACGTATCGGTGCTCGGCACCAAGCTCACCAGCGTCCAGATGCACCACTAGGGCCCTCTAGACTCACGCAGGTTGCCGCAAGCGGAAGGGGTGTAGCTCTGTCGAGCCTCGCGGTGCTGCTGTCGACCTCGCGCGACGTCCGCGACGCCGCCTCGACCGCCGGCTACCCGGTCATCGAGCGGCTGCCGGTCGACGCGCAGCTGGTCGCCCTCGCGAAGACCGATCGCGACCAGGCGTTTGAGCTCATGTACAACGCCTACCGGGCGCGGATCTTCACCTTTCTCCTGCGCCTCTCGGGCTCGACCGAGGCGGCCGACGACCTGGTCCAGGACACGTTCATCAAGGCCCACGGCGCGATGGCCCGCCTCGAGGGCGACCAGCGCCTGCTGCCGTGGCTCTACCGGATCGCGAACAACACCGCGATCGACCACCTCCGGCGGCGGAAGCGCTTCGCGTGGCTGCCCTGGACGGCCCTGCACGGCACATCCGAGGAGCCCCGCTCGGCCGACGAGCACGAGGCCAGCCGGGCGCGCGCGGAGATCGCCGCGACCTTGAAGGCGCTGCCGCCGGACAACGCCGCCGCGCTTCTCCTCCATGCGATGGAGGGCTACTCGTACACCGAGATCGCCGCCATCCAGGGGTGCACCATGTCGGCCGCCCGCAGCCGGATCGCCCGGGCCCGCGCGGCATTCAGGGAGCACTACCCGGCGTAGGCGCGCCAAAGCGCGCCCGCCGGGCGTCCTAGGTGTGATGGACCAGGTGGGGACCGGTCACCCGTCATTCGAGGCGCTCTCCGCGTATCACGATGCGGAAAGCACGCCGGTCGAGCGCTCCACCCTCGACGTCCACCTCCTCCGCTGCACCACCTGCCGGAAGACCTTGGCCGGCTTCGACCTCCTTGGGATGGCCCTCCAGGCCCCCCCAGCGACCTCGTGCGGCGACCTGGCCCGCCTGCTGAGCGCCGAGCTCGACGCCGAGGCCCGACCGGACGAGGCCGCCCTGGTCCACACCCACCTCAACACCTGCGCCCCGTGCCGCGCCCGCCGCACCTCGTGGCAGGCGCTGGACCTCGCCATCGCCGGACTTCCGGCAGGCGCGCCGTCGGCCGCCGCGGACGCGAAGATCCGCGGCCTCGCCCACCGCCCGCGCCGGATCATCCCCACCGGTCCGGCACTTGGCGGCGGGATGCTCGGCAGGGTCGCCGCGGCGGCCATCGCCGTCGCGCTCGCGATCATCGCCACGCTGCCCCCGGGCACCGCGATCGCGCCACCGGCCGCGAGCAGCGAGGATCGTCCGCTCGTCGCGTCCGCGCAGCAGGTGCTCAACGCGCGCACGAACACGCTCTACATCCTTCACGCGACCGAGGCGTACGTCGTCGCGAAGGACGCGACCACGAATGTCGAGGTCGCGCACATCAACGTCGGCGGCAAGCCGACCGCGCTCGCACTGAACTCGTTCGCGAACGTCGTCTACGTGCTCGACCCGTCGCAGAAGACGCTCACGACGATCAGCGGCGACACGAATACGGTGACCGCGACGAAGAACGTGCCGCTCAGTGGGACGATCACGAGCATCCAGGTGAATCAGAGCACTGGGCAGGTCGTGATCGGCGCGTCGGCGAACGCTGCTCCGAGCGCGGCGCCGGGAGAGCTCGCGATCATCGATCCGACCTCGCAGAAGCTCGAGACGCGCTCGGTCGACGTCGCACCGACCCAGGTCGTGCTCGCGTCGGGCGCGAACCGGATGTTCCTTCTCGGCGCGAACGGCACGAGCGTCGTCGATGCGACGACGTACGCGACGATCGCCACACTGCCGGTCGCCGTCGCGGTCGCGCCGAGCGCCACGGGCGGTGCGGACGCGATCCTCTCCAACGCCAACGGCCGGGCCGCGCTCTCGTTCTATGGCTCTCCGGCGACCGCATCGTTCGATGGCACGCCCGTGAACGCGGTGAGCCTTCCGGATGGATCGTTCGCGATCCTCGTGGACATCGGTGGCGCCGGACGCATCGAGCTCGTCGATCGCCAGGGGGGCACGATCGGCTCGCTGAACGTGGCCGGCTCCGCCAAGGGTCTGACGTTCGATCCTGAGGCTGGCCGATTCCTCGGCCCGAACGGCCAGGTCGTCGCGACGATCTCCGGGACCGCGATCGCGCTCGCCGCGCCGACACCCGTTCCGGCAACGATCCCGAGCGCGAAGCCGAGCACGCCCGCCGCGACCTCAACGCCGGCGCCGTCGGCATCGTCAGCGCCGGCCACCGCGCGGCCGACACCGAGCGCATCGGCGGCACCGGCAGCGCAGAAGAGCGCGCCAGTCCCCGGCGCGACGCTCGCGGCGACCGCGCTCTACCGGCTGCCGCTCGCCGGCGGCGTCGTGCCGGTCATCGTCGCAGGGGCAGGGGATCGGCTGTGGCTCGTCGACGAGCACGGCGTCCTTCAGTTCATCGACACGACGACCGGCGCGATCAACGCGGTCCATCTGCTCCGGCCTGACGCGGCGATCGCGCGGCTGTCGGTGACCCCGAACGCGGTGTACGCGCTCGATGCGGCGAACGCGACGCTGTTCGCGTACGCCATCGACACGGGCAAGCTCACCTCGGTGAGCGTGCCGTTCGGCCATGCGGTGACCGCGATGGACGTCGCCCCGGACGGCCGGGTGTGGCTCGGGGCGAGCGGTTTCAGCGGCTTGCTCGCGTTCGATCCGCGCGCCGGCCGGTTCGACCTCGTGCCGCTTGCGGGCTCGGTCAGCGTTGGTGCGCTCACGACCGACCTCGCCGGACAGATCTGGTTCATCGATGGCACGAACGGACGGCTCGACCGGTATGACCCGGCGAGTGCGCGGCTCACCCAGTTCCAGCTTCCTGCTGGCGACACGTTCGTCGCCGTTCGGGCTGACACCCGCGGCGCGGTCTGGCTCGGCGCATCTTCCGGAGCGGTGTTCCGGATGAGCGGCGAAACGCTGATCCGGGCCGGCGATGCCGGAGCCCCGATCGTCGCCTTCGCCCTCGGCACCGACGGCTCCGTCCAGGTGCTCGCGGCGACCGCGCAGTTCACCCTCGCCGGGCCGGTCGGTGGCACGGAAGTCACCGCTGCCGCCGGCGTGCGCTCCTTTGGCGTCGACTCCGCCGGCCGGCTCTGGCTGGCCGACCGCACCGCACCGCTGTTCTACATCGTGGAACGGCCATGAGCGACAGATCGACGCTGCCGCTCGTCTCACTAATTGGCGCTCTAAGGGCACAACAGAGGAGGGAAGCAAGCCGAATTTGACGTCCATGGCGTGACTGTGCTGAAATCGCACAGCCCCGCTCCAGCTTCCCGGGTTTCCGAGCTTTCCCCGGGTTGCCCGTTGGCCACGGCCGCGGGGACACGAAAGGCAGGAGGTGAAGAGATTCGATCTGACGAGTCGATGCCGATCACCTCGACAAACCTCGGCAAGCCGACCAACCACGTTGCGCTCTTCTAGCGATCTCGCGACGAAATCACACCTTCAAGAAAGGAAGGAAGAATTGCACGTAGCAAAGCTCATCACCACCAGCGTTACTGGCATCGCGCTCGCGTTCAGCATGCTCGCGAGCACGCTTCCGGCTAACGCCGCAACTCCGGGCTTCCACGCTGCGTACTTCTCGGAGTCGGACTTCCTCGCCCGCTCTCCGGGACAGACCGGTCAGTTCGCTGTTGGCTACACCAACACCGGCGACCAGGCGTGGGTCGCAGGCGCTGCGAACCAGCAGGCCAACCTCGCGACCGCGGCTCCGCTGAACAACACCACCGACTTCACCGCAGGGTGGAGCAACGGCTGGCTCTCAGCGAACCGCTACACCGCCCAGAACGCGGCGCTCGTTGCGCCGGGTCAGATCGGGTTCTTCATCTACAACTTCACCGTCCCGACGAACGCGGCGGCCGGTGAGCACCGCTTCTATGGCCGTCCGGTCATCGACGGTGTCACGTTCATGGAGGACTACGGCTACTACCAGAGCGTCGTCGTTCAGGCCGGTTCGGTCCTGATCAACAGCACGACGCCCGCAAGCCCGAGCACGGTCAACCAGCCGGTCGTCAACGGCACTGGTGCGACCCCCTCGAGCACCGTCTCGATCTTTGACGGCGCGACCTCTGTTGGCACCGGCACCGCCGACTCGGCGGGCGCCTTCGCCATCACCACGAGCGTCCTCGCGGAAGGCTGCCACACCCTCACGGCCAGCTCGACCGGCCCGGTCTCGGGTCAGACGGCTGCCTCGGGCAACAGCCTCACCTACTGCGTTGACCGGACGGCTCCGACCGTGAGCTCGGTCACCGCTCCGAACACTGGCACGATCATCGTCACCTACAGCGAGGCCGTGAACTCGTCGTCGACCGCTGGAAGCGGCGCGGCGAACCCGGCGAACTACTCGCTCACGCCCGGCACGATCGCCGGCGCGACGATCAGCGCCAGCGCTGACAAGACCACCTACACGATCACGCTCGCGACCCCGATGGCCTCGCCGTCGGGTCAGACCCTCACCGTTTCCAACGTCGCCGACCTCGCCGGCAATGTCATGACCACGCAGGCCATCGCCTTCACGGTCAATGACACCACCGGCCCGGCGATCGCGAGCGCATCGGCGAGCGCTCCGACCGGTGGCACGACCACGACGGTCACCGTCACCTGGAACGAGCCGGTGCTCTGCAACGGCGCGTACTCCGTTGACGGCGTCACGGAGACCGCGGCCGCTGGCTCGACCACGAGCAAGTGCACCATCACCACCAGTCAGACCCTCACTCAGGGAACGACCCACACGGTGACCTCGACCAACGAGCACGACACCGCTGGGAACACCCAGAGTCCGAACCCGGCCAGCGCGACGTTCACCGTGAGCGCCGCATCGGCCACGATCACCGCTAACAGCGCGACCGCAACCCAGACGAGTGCCCAGGTCGTCTTCAGCGCTCCGATGAGCGCAGCCGGCACCTACACGGTGCAGACGCCCGATGGCACATTCGTGACCGTCCTCACACAGACGGTCGACGGCACCAACACCTCAGCAGTCGACCTCACCTTTGCCGACGTCTTCACGGCGTCCGGCTGCAACACCTCGGGTCAGACGACCTGCGCTCTCACGATCACCGTTTCCGGCGCGATCGGCGCCTCGGCTGAGACGCAGAGCCCGCCGTCCCAGGTGCTCTCCGCGACCGCCACCAAGGACACCACCGGCCCGACGCTGGCCGGAGTGACCCAGGCGGACACGACTCAGATGGTCTTCGACGTGAACTGGAACGAGCCGGTGAGCGCGCCCCAGGCGTGCGTCACCACCACCTGCCCGATCCGCTTCATGAGCGGTTCGACCATCGTCGCTTCGACGGCTGCCGCCGACGGCGGCATCCTGCTCACCGCGACGGACAACACCGCCGGTGACAAGCTCACCCGCCTCACGGCCGCGTCGGCCGTTGCGGGTGGCGCGTACACCCTCACTGTTGGCGCGGGCGTCGTCCTCGACCTCTCGCCGCAGGCCAACGCGAACCTCGCTGGATCGATCCCGTTCGCAGTCACTGACACGACGCGTCCGACCGTCACGACGTTCGCGCCGGCTTCCTGCGCTGGGACGGCCTGCCGCACGCTGACGATCACCTACAGCGAGAAGATGGCGACGACGGGCGCAGGCTCGGTCATCGACATGTCTCACTACACGCTGAACGGCGCAGCCGCCAGCGGAACCGCGTCGTTCGACAACTCGACGGGCGTAACGGTGGTCACGATCACGCTCACGGCTACTCCGCCGCTCGGAGCGAACCAGATCGCGATCACGGGGGTCACCGACAAGGTCGGTAACCTCATCAACCCGAACCCGACGCTCGAGAACTTCACCCGCACGGTGTAATTTCGAGCTGACGGCTCACGCGTCGCGACCCCGAGAGGGGGGGGCCCAAAGCCCCCCCCCGGGTTTTCAAAAGGTGTTGGGCGCG
>CAZMLV010000001.1:19301-22959 GCA_964567235.1 uncultured Chloroflexota bacterium
GTGGCGCGGCCACCGGGGCGCCCCCCCGGCGGGGGGGGCCCAACCGCCCGCCCCTCTCTTTTCCTATCGGTCTGGCGCGCTTTGCGACCGTCCGGTGGCACCTCTTCCCGACTCGCCGAGTACCCTCGAACGGTGAGGCGTGTGCAGTTTCTGGCCCTGCTCGCGGTGCTGGTGGCCTCGTGCGCTGCGCCGCCACCGGTCGCGGAGCCTTCGCCATTCCCATCCGCGTCGCCCCCAGCCACGCCGGTCGCGACCCGCGTCTCACCGTCGCCCTCGCCACGCCCGACGCCGCCCGAGCGGTCGGGTCTGCCGCCGGTCTGCGCGAACAAGCCGCTCCCGAGCGGGACGGTGCTCGACCCGTGCCGCACCGTCGTGGGCGTCGTGCGCTCCCTGTCCGGCGGCTCGACGACCGTCGAGCCTGACTACGGCCAGGAGCAGTCCCTCGGATTGGTCGATCTCACTTCCAACGCGGGCCGGGTGCGCGTGGATCTCGGCCCAGGCGTCGCCGTGCCGAAGGTCGGCGACCACGTCTCAGCGGTTGGCCCGCTGCTCGTTCTTGCCGACGGCGCGCACGCGCTTGTTCCCGCGTACGCCCTCGAGGTGCTCGCCAACCAACCACCGTCGGTGCCGGCGAGCGTGGCCGCTTCGCAGGCGGCATGGGCACAGATCCGTACGCTCTGGCCGGCCATCCCGCCGGCCATCGTCAGTGAGGATGCTGACCTGGGCGCGACCGCCGCGGCGGCGCTGTTCCCCGACGGCATCGCCCACCTCGTCGTACACGCAGGCACGATCCCGGACCTTCACACCGTGTTCCACGAGGCCGGGCACGTGTATCACGCCGTGGTGCTGAAGAGCCGCGGCCGGCCGAGCGAGCTCTACACGGTGCAGGACGAGGTCGGGGTTGCGTACTGGTCGGCACGTCACCTGCCTGGTAGCTGGGCATCCAGTCTGGCTACGGGGGCGTGGTCGACGACCGGGTACGAGATCCTCGCCGAAACCTTCGCGTCGGTGACCCTCGGGGACACCGAGCGTGCCACCACGTATGGCGTGCCGCTGGACCGCGATGCGATGCGCGCGTTCTTCCGCTCGCTGCTGCCCTGAGCGCGGCTCGCTGCCCGAATTGACGCCGGGCTCCGAGCCTGTGTAAATAGCGCTCAACAGCTCTTCGCATGACACCGCGCCGACCGGGCGGCTGCGCTCGGCGGGGAAGGAAGAGACCGTGCGCATATCCAGGACCGCCGTGACTGCCCTTGGCACGCTCGTACTCGCGCTTTCGGCGCTCATCGGCGCGGTGCCCGCCGCGGCGCTCTCCGGCTTCCACGCTGCGTACTTCTCGGAGTCGGACTTCCTCGCCCGCTCTCCGGGACAGACCGGTCAGTTCGCTGTTGGCTACACCAACACCGGCGACCAGGCGTGGGTCGCAGGCGCTGCGAACCAGCAGGCCAACCTCGCGACCGCGGCTCCGCTGAACAACACCACCGACTTCACCGCAGGGTGGAGCAACGGCTGGCTCTCAGCGAACCGCTACACCGCCCAGAACGCGGCGCTCGTTGCGCCGGGTCAGATCGGGTTCTTCATCTACAACTTCACCGTCCCGACGAACGCGGCGGCCGGTGAGCACCGCTTCTATGGCCGTCCGGTCATCGACGGTGTCACGTTCATGGAGGACTACGGCTACTACCAGAGCGTCGTCGTCGGTGCTGGCTCGGTGTTGATCACGAGCAGCGTCCCGATCAGCCCGAACTCCAATCCGCGTCCGACGCTCTTCGGCACCGGTGCCGGCGCCGGCTGCACCGTGACCGTCTTCGAAGGAACGAATGCGCTCGGCACGGGCACCTCCGACAGCGGCGGCAACTTCAGTGTCGGGCTGACGACGAGCCTCACGACCGGTCCACACTCGCTCACTGCCTCAGCCACCTGTCCAGACAGCTCGTTCAAGGCGTCCGGCAACACGTTCTCCTACACGGTGTCCTCCGGGAGCAGCGGCGGTGGGACGTTCACGAACTCGGCCGCCGCGCTCAACACCCGGACCATTCAGGTCAACTACAACTTCTGCGTCGCGCCGAACAGCGTCGGTGCGACCAACACGACGGCTGGCGCGAACGACGCGACGAACCCGGCCAACTACAACCTTGATGGTGCCGGCGCCGGGACCGGCATCTCGAGCGTCACGATGATCTCGAGCACCGTCGTCTCGATCTTCCTGAGCTCGGCCATGGCGAACCCGTCGGGACACTCGCTCGTCGTCTCGAACATCGCGCCGTGCACCGGCGCGATCATGACCACACCTGAGACGCTCGGCTTCACGGTCAATGACACGACCGCCCCGACGCTCGTCAGCGCGGCTGCGACCGCACTATCGGCCGGTACCACTACGCGCGTCGACGTCACCTGGAGCGAGCCGGTCCAGTGTGCCGGGACGTACTCGGTCGACGGCATCACCTCGGGTTCAGGCGGCCACGTCGACGCCACCCCGAGCGGCCAGGCCAAGTGCGTGCTCACTACGCAGGCCCTCTCGCAGGGCACGTCGCACACCGTCCAGGTCGCAAGCGAGCTGGACAGCGCCGGGAACACCCAGAGCCCGAACCCCGCCTCGACCACGTTCACCGTCAGCACCACGCCGTCGCTCACGATCGTGGGCTCATCGGCGCTCGCCGAGAACAAGATCCGGATCAGCTGGAGCTCGGCTGTCAACGTGGCCGGTACGTACACCTGTCGCGACCCGCTGGCCAACGTTATTCCGTGCACAAAGGCCGCTGGCGCGACCGCGTCCGACGTTGACCTCACCCTGACCACGCCGTTCACGTCACCCGGGTGCGGCGGCACGACGTGTTCGATCACCGTCACCGTCACCGGCGAGACCGGCCCTGGCCCGCAGGGCACCACGCTCGTCGAGTCGCCCGCGTCGCAGGTACGCAGCACGACGATCACGAAGGACACGACGAAGCCGAGCCCCGTGTCGGCCGTTCAGGTCGGCGCGACGCAGGACACCTGGGACGTGACCTGGACCGAGGCCGTGAGCGCGCCGAACGCGTGCGTCACGACGACCTGCCCGTTCCGCATCAAGAGCGGGTCGACGATCATCGCCTCGACCGTGACCGGCGGTGAGGGTGGCGTGCAGCTCACTGCCTCCGATGGCGCAGCCGTCGGTGACTCGAAGACCCGCCTAACGGCGGCCACGTCTCTGACAGCGGGCACCTACAGCCTGGCGATCACCGCTGGCGCGGTGAACGACCTCGCAGGCACGCCGAACTCGAGCAACGCCGGGACGATCAATCTCAGCGTGGTCGACCAGACCGCTCCCACCGTCACCGGCGGTCCGGCGATCGGCCAGTGCGGCGCCGGCAACCCGTGCAAGGTCTTCACCTTCACCTATAGCGAGCCGATGCCGACGTCGGGTAGCGGCAGCGCGACCGACCTATCGCATTACAAGCTGAATGGCCTCGCGGTGACCGGGATCGCCTCGGCTGATGTGACGAGGACCGTCGTCACCGTGTCGCTGAGCACCGACGCTCCAGCCGGGAGCAACCAGTGGCAGATCACCGGCGTCACTGATCCAGCAGGGAATCTGATCGTGCCGAACCCAACTCTCATCAAGTTCACGCGGGTCCCGTAGCGTCGAGCCCGATCCGATCGAAGGGCGGCCGAAAGGCCGCCC
>CAZMLV010000001.1:22969-30882 GCA_964567235.1 uncultured Chloroflexota bacterium
CCTAAACAACTTCCCGGGGGCCCCGTCGGGCGGCCCCCTACCCTAGCGCGGGGGGTTCAAAGAGCCGCCCCTCATTCTTTTCGTTAGGCTTTTCACATGCTCCGCTACCTCCTTAAGGGTCCGTGGTGGCCCATGCTCGTGCTCATCGTCGTCGCCGTCGCCGGCGGCTGGTGGGACACGCAGAGCGCGCACGGCGTGATCGTCGACGACACGACCGGCAAGCCGGTCCTGCCGCAGGACGTCAGCTTCGGTTCGCGGCACTACGCGGTCGGTGCCGATGGCGTGTACGACGTCCCGAACCTGCCGCGCGGGGCGAAGATCTCGATCATCGCCTCCGGCTATGCCAAGGCCGACGTGCCGGCGGATCAGACCGAGGTCCGGCTGACCACGTCGATCATCACGACCCAGGTGAACGACTCGGTGTCCGGCAAGGGCGTGCCGAATCCGCACGCGCGCATCGGTGATCACGAGGTCGGGAGCGGCACGCCCGATGGGAGCATGGTGATCGCGCCGGCGCCGACCAAGGGCACGGCGATCCTCATCTGCGCCAAGGACTACGAGCCCACGACGATCACCTCAGGCGCGCCTGATGTCACCGTCGTTCTGACCCCGCTCGCGGGCGCCGACTGCGCGCCGCTGCCGACGCCGAGCCCCGTCCCGACCCCGTCCGGGCAGACTCCGTCGCCGTCGCCGACCGCCTCGCCGGCGGCATCGCCCTCGGCCTCGCCGAGCCCCTAGGGCCGGTTGCCGCGCGCGTCGCGGTCGCACCGGCGGTGACCTCCCCCTACCGGACCCTGTCGCGCTGCCGGATCTGCGACGGCGACCTGCGCGTGTTCCTGTCGCTCGGCGAGACGCCGCTTGCGAACGCGTTCGTTCGTCCCGATCGCGCGGACGATCCGGAGGCGCGCTTCCCGCTCGAGACCGCGCGCTGTTCGGAGTGCGCGCTCGTGCAGCTCACGGTCGTCGTCGACCCAGAGGTCATGTTCCGCGACTACGTCTACGCGTCCTCCGCGTCGGCGCCGCTGCTCGCGCACTTCGACGAGCTCGCGGCGTCGGTGGCCCAGGACTTCGCGCCGCCGGGCGCCCTCGTCGTGGAGATCGGCAGCAACGACGGGATCCTGCTTCGGAGCCTCGGGTCGCGCGGCGTGCGCGCGCTCGGGGTCGAGCCCGCCACCGTGATCGCGGCGCGCGCGAACGCCGACGGCCTCGAGACGCTGAACGAGTTCTTCGACGCCGAGGTCGCCGCGCGCATCCGCGACGAGCGCGGCCCGGCGAGCGCGGTGCTCGGCAACAACGTGCTCGCGCACATCGACGACCTGCGAGGCGTGGTCCGGTCACTCGACAGCCTGCTCGCGGACGACGGCGTGTTCATCGCCGAGGTGCCGTACCTCGCGGACCTCCTCGCGCACGTCGAGTACGACACGATCTACCACGAGCATCTCTCGTACTTCCACCTTGCCCCGCTCCAGCGCCTGTTCACCTCGGCGGGGTTCGAGCTGTTCGACGTCGTGCGCCAGCCTATCCACGGCGGATCGATCCGCATCCACGCCGCCCGAACCGGCCGCCGCGCGCCGACGGCCCGGCTGCGCGAGCTCCTCGCGTCCGAGCAGCGCCTCGCGACGGACGCGCCGTACGCCGAATTTGCCGCCAAGGTGACGGCCCAGCGGACCGCGCTCGTCGCGCTCCTGGGGCGGTTGAAGGCCGAGGGCAGCCGCCTCGCGGGGTACGGCGCGACGGCGAAGGGCAACACGATGCTCAACTACTGCGGGATCGATCCGTCGGTGCTCGATTACATCGCCGACACGACCCCGTACAAGCAGGGCCTGCTCACGCCGGGCACCCGCATCCCGGTCCGCTCCGAGTCCACGATCGCCGAGGCGCGACCAGACGCGATGCTGCTGCTCGCCTGGAACTACGCCGACAGCATCGTGGAGCGCCACCGCGCGTACCTCGCCGGGGGCGGCCGGTTCATCCATCCGATCCCGCTGCCGCGCTTCATCCCTGCCTAGACTGGCGCCGAGTGAGAGGGATCATCCTCGCCGGCGGTACCGGCCAGCGGCTCGATCCGCTGACCCGGATCACCAACAAGCACCTGCTGCCGGTCTACGACCGGCCGATGATCTATTACGCGGTCGAGCAGATGGCCGGCGCCGGGCTCGATCGGATCATGATCGTGACCGGCGGCAATCACGCCGGCGAGTTCCTCCGCCTGCTCGGGAACGGCTCGGCGTTCGGCCTGCGGCATCTCGACTACGCGTACCAGGAGCGGTCCGGCGGGATCGCCGAGGCCCTCGGGCTCGCCGAGTATTTCGCCGGCGGCGAGCCGGTCGTCGTCCTGCTCGGCGACAACATCTTCGAGTATTCGATCGGCGGTGCGGTGAAGCGCTTCGCCGCCGATCCCAAGGGCGCGCGGATCGTGCTCGCCAAGGTTGACAACCCGGCCGCGTACGGCGTGGCGGAGCTCCGGGACGGCGCGCTCGTGCGGCTCGTCGAGAAGCCTGCGAACCCGCCGTCGAGCCTCGCCGTGACCGGCATCTACTGCTACGACGCCCGCGTGTTCGCGATCGTGAATTCGCTCAAGCCGTCCGGCCGTGGCGAGCTCGAGATCACCGACGTGAACAACCGCTACCTGCAGCTCGGCGAGCTCCGCCACGAGGAGCTCACCGGCTACTGGGCGGACTGCGGCGAATCGGTCGACATGCTCCGGCGGGCCAGCAACCTCGTCGCGGAGCGGGGCGCGAACAAGCCGCTGCCGTGATCGAGGGCGTTCGCGTCCGGGCGCTCGAGCGTCACGCCGACGACCGCGGCTCGCTCACGGAGCTGCTCCGCTCGGACTGGCCCGAGTTCACGCAGTTCGGGCAGGCCATCGTCACGGTGAACCAGCCCGGCGTCATCCGGGGCTGGCACTGGCACGACCGCCAGACCGACGTGATCGTCGTCGTCGCGGGGCGGGCCGTCGTGCCGCTCTACGACGGGCGCACTGGCTCGAAGACGGCGGGGACGGTCGAGACGCACGTCTGCGGCGATGGCGACCTGAAGGCGATCTTCGTGCCGCCCGGGGTGTGGCACGGCTACAAGACGATCGGCCCGGAGCCGGCGACCATCGTGAACTTTCCCGATCAGGTGTACGACGCCGCGCATCCCGACGAGCACCGCGCGCCGCACGACACGCCCGCCGTCCCGTACGACTGGAACGCCTAGCGGCCCGCTTCGCCCCAGGTGCGCTCGTCGAGCTGCCCCGCGAGCGCCGCGCGCTTTGGCTCCCACCATGCGCGATGCGATGCGTACCACGCGATCGTGTCGCGCAGGCCCTCCGCGAAGGCGATCGTCGGCCGCCAGCCGAGCTCGCGCTCGAGCTTCGCGTGATCGAGCAGGTACCGGCGATCGTGGCCGGGCCGGTCCTCGACGTACGACTTCAAAGACGCCGGCTTGCCGGCCGCCGCGAGCACCGCATCGGCGACCTGCTCGATGCTCCGCTCGTCGCCGGTCCCCACGTTGTACGTCTCGCCCAGGCGCCCGCGCTCGAGGATGAGCCCGATCGCGGCGCAGTGGTCGGCCACGTGGATCCATTCGCGGCGGTGCTCGCTGTGCCGGTAGAGGGGGAGCGGCCGATCGTCCATCGCGTTCGTCGCGAAGAGCGGGATGACCTTCTCGGGGTGCTGGTAGGGGCCATAGTTGTTCGCGCAGTTCGAGATCGTGATCGGCAGATCGAACGTCTCGCCATATGCGCGCACGAGGTGGTCGGCTGCGGCCTTCGACGCGTTGTACGGCGTGCGCGGGCGATACGGCGAGTCCTCGCGGAACGACTCGGGGCTGTCGAGCGCGAGGTCGCCGTACACCTCGCAGGTCGAGATGTGGTGGAACCGGTCGACCCGCGCGGCCTTCGCTGCATCGAGCAGGGTTTGCGTGCCGAGCACGTTCGTGCGGACGAAGGCGGCCGGATCAAGGACCGCGCGGCTGTTGTGCGACTCGGCGGCGAAGTTCAGCACCACGTTCGGGCGATGCGCCGCGAACGTCTCGTCCATCGCGGACCGGTCGGCGATGTCGGCCCGCACGAACGCGTAGCGCGGGCCCTGGTCGCGCTCGACGTCGGCGAGCGACGCGCGGTCGCCGGCGTAGGTGAGCAGATCGACGTTCACGACCGAGTCGGCGGGATGCTCGCCGAGCCAGCGCCGGATGAAGTTCGACCCGATGAACCCGGCGCCGCCGGTGACCAGGAGCTTCATGGGGCGGACCCGCCGGCCAGCTGCCGCAGCGCGATGTCCGGGGAAGTGAGGTCGGATCCGAGCAGCCCGCGCAGCCGGTTCACGTCGAGACCGCAGCGTAGCGGCCGGGGAGCGGCCAAGTGGAGCTCCGCGGTCGGTCGCGCGCGCAGGAGCTCCGCCGGCAGCTTGTAGGTCTCGGCGATGAGCCGCGCGAATTCGAGGCGGCCGATTATCCGCGGGCCGGCGACGTGCACGATCCCGGTCTCTCCGCGCCGGACCAGCGCGGCGACGGCGACCGCGAGGGCAGGCGCGTAGGTCGGCGTGATGAGCTGATCGGATGGGACCTCGAACGGCTGCCCCGCGCGCAGGCGATCGACGAGCTGGAGGACGAAGTTCCTGCGCCGCGGGTCCGCTCCGAACACGCCGGAGGTTCGGCACACGAGCCCGCGGCCGGTCGCGAGGGCGAGATCCTCGAGCTCGACCTTCTGGCGCCCGTACTCGTTGATCGGCAGCCGCTCGTCCTGCTCGGCGTATCGGCCGGCAGTCCCATCGAACACGTACTCGCTCGAGAAGATCACCAGGTGCGCGCCCTGCGCCTTCGCCTCGGCCGCGATGACCTGCGGCGCGTCGACGTTCACGAGGCGCGTCGCGGCCGGCTCGCGCTCGCAGCGCTCCACGTATGCGTCCGCCGCGGCGAGGACGATCGCGTCGGGCCGCGTCTCGCGGATCGTGCGGCGAACGGCGTCGTGGTCGGTGATGTCGAGCGCGATGCCGCCGGGCAGGGGGTCCGTCCGATACGTCGCGGTCACCGGGAGGCCCGACAGCGCGTCGCGCAGGTGACGGCCGACGAGTCCGCCAGCCCCGATGAGCAGCACCCGTGGCTGATCAGCCATGGACGATCGCCTCGGCCAGCCCCGCGGGCTCGTCGAACTGGACGTTGTGGCCGGCATCCAGCTCGACGAGCCGTGCGCCGGACACGGTCTCGATCATCCGCCGCGCCGTGGCCGCGCTCAGATAGATGGAGCGCGTGCCGCGCACGACGGTCAGCGGCGTTCGCAGCGCGGCGAGATCGGCCCACGCGTTCCGGCCGCCGGCGCCGCCGAAGATCTGGCGGAGCGCGTTCGCGTCCGCGCGCCAGGCCAACGTGCCGTTCTCGCGGCGGAACAGCCAGCGCAGCCGGTTCGCATACACCGCGTCGGTGTAGCCGGGCGAGGTGCGCCGCAGGTATGCCTCGGCGGACCGTTCGTCGGGGAACGACGCCGGGCGCTCCGCGGTGAGCCGCACGCTGCGCGCGCGGCCCTCGGGCTCGAGCTCAGGCCCGATGTCGATGATGACGAGGCGCGCGACCCGCTCGGGATGGACGAGCGCGAACGCGAGGGCGTGGCCGCCACCCATCGAATGGCCGACGACGGCGGGCCGCTCGAGACCGAGCGCATCGAGGATCGCGAGCGCGTCGGCGCCGAAGTCGCTCGGCGCGTAGCCGGTCTCCGGCTTCGCCGAGTCGCCGTGGCCGCGCGCATCGGGCGCGACCAGGCGCATCCGGCCCGCGACCGCGTCGGCCACGAAGTCCCAGGCCCGGCCGTAGTTGCCGATCCCGTGGAGCAGCAGCGCCGGCGGCGGCGCGCCGGCGTGATCCCACACGACGAGCGGTCCGGCGGATCCATTGACGACCCGGCGCGCCGGCTCGGCGATCAGACCCGTCCTTCCGCTCGAAGGAGCCCCAGGATCTCGCGCGTCGAGTGCGACCGGTTCAGCGTGTAGAAGTGCAGGCCCGGCGCGCCGCCGTCGAGCAGCGCGCGGCACTGGTCGCGGGCCCACTCGATGCCGATCGCGGTCACCGCCGCGTCGTCCTCGCGCGCGCCGGCCAGGAGATCGCGAAGCGAGTCGGGGATCGACGCGCCGCACATCGTCGTGAACCGCTCGATCTGCGAGACGTTCGTGACCGGCATGATCCCGGGGACGATCGGCACCGTGATGCCCGCCGCGCGCGCGCGCTCGACGAACGCGAAGTAGGTCCGCGCTTCGAAGAACAGCTGGGTGATGAGGACCTGCGCGCCGAGCTGGACCTTCGCCTTCAGGTGGCGGAGATCGGTCTCGAGATCGGGCGCCTCGAGATGCTTCTCGGGATACGCGGCGCCGACGATGCAGACATCCCACCGTCCGCGGATGAATGCCGCGAGCTCGGCCCCGTGGGCGAACCCGCCGGGCGTCGGCCGGAACGTCGTCTCGCCCTTGGGCGGATCGCCGCGGAGCGCGAGGACGTTCTCGATCCCGCCGGCGGTGAGCGCGTCGAGGATCTCGCCGAGCTCGGCGGCCGTGTGTCCGAGGCAGGTGAGGTGGGCCATCGCCTCGAGCCCGATGTCACGCTTGATCCGCACGACGATGTCGCGCGTGAGCCGCCGCGTCGCGCCGCCCGCGCCGTACGTGACCGACACGAACGTCGGGTGCAGCGGTGCGAGCTGCTCGACCGTGTCGAAGAGCCGCGCCTCCGCCTCCGGCGTCCGCGGCGGGAAGAACTCGAACGAGATCGCCGGCGGCTGTCCCGGTGCGAACGCGTCGACGATGCGCATCTGCGAAGTATCGGGGGGACGCACGAACGCCCCGCCGGGGAGACGGGGCGATCGCGCCGGAAGGGGGAACTCGGGGGTTACGGCTTGTGGCTGGCTCCCGGGTTGTCGGACGGCTTGTTGCCGTTGCCCGGGTTATCCGACGGCTTGCCATGCTCGGCTGCCGGGAGGGCACCGACCTTGGCCTGCGCGTCCTTCAGCACCGCGGCCATGTCGGCCACGGCCTTGTCGACGATCGCCTTGATGTTCGCATCGAGCGTCGTGCGCTCGGCCACGGTGACGCGGCCTTCCTGGCTCGGCTTCGCGCCGTCCTCGGCCTTGGGCGAAGCTGACGGCTTCGCGGCCTCAGGCGACTCGGACGGGCACGGGCTCGCGGACGGCTTCGGGGACTTCGACGGGGCGGGCGATCCGCTCGCCTTGTTCTGGCCCTCACGTCCGAGGGTGAGCGCCGCGACATCGTTCAGCGCCTTCGTGCGAAGGTCCTTGAGCTGGTCGTCGGCGGTCTTGATGAGCGCGCCGGCGGCCTGGTTGTCGACGCCCTTGCCGCGCAGGTCCTCGAGACCCTTGTGGTCCTCCTGCCAGGCGGCGTCGATGAGCTTGGTGGCCGCGTTGCGCTGGGCGACGACGGCCGGCTGGCCGCCGCAGTCGGAGCGATCGGTCTGTTCGCTCTGGACGGTGAGGGTCTGCGTGAACGTCTTCACGGCGTCCTGGACCTCGGGGGTGGTCGCCCCGACCGTCAGGGTCGCGGCGCCGAGCACCACGACGGCGGCCACGGTGGCCCCCTTCGTCGCAGCGAGCAAGGCGAGCAGCTTCGCGAGCATCCCGTGCCTCCTTATGTGTTGCACCGGCCTAACGAGCGCCGGCGTGCGGGATTAGGGCGCCAGTAGTCCTGCCCCGGAAGGGGTACTGCAACGGCCCGCCCCTGTTCGGGACGGGCCGGTGCTCGCGATGGGGGGACGGGAAGGTGATAGTGGCTAGCTAGTCGTGGTGCTCCGAGTCGCCCGTCTTGCTGTCGCCGTGCTCCGGCGAGCGGGTCGGCTTGGCGGTCAGCACCGGCGAGTTGTTCGCGGCGTCGAACGCGACCTTCATCGCGGCGATCGCCTGGTCGGCGATGCCCGTCGCGTCGGTGCCGGTAAAGGTG
>CAZMLV010000001.1:30982-48605 GCA_964567235.1 uncultured Chloroflexota bacterium
CATCGCGGCGATCGCCTGGTCGGCGATGCCCGTCGCGTCGGTGCCGGTAAAGGTGATCGGCGTGGTCGTCGTCTTGCCGTGGTCGCCATCGTTCGACTCGTCGTTCGCGTCGTTGCTCACGAACGCGACCGTGGTGACGGTGGTGACAGCGGACGTGTCGTCCGTGTCCTCGGTGTCCTTCTCATCGTTCTGGTCGTTCTCGGTCTTGTCCTCGTCGTCCTGCTTGGCGCAGTCCGCCGTCGCGGTGGCGTGGATCGCCTTCACCGCGGCCTGGCGGATCTGCTTCAGCGTCGCATCGGCGGTCTCGATGACCGAGGTGGCGCGCTGACCGCGCAGGTGCATGAGGTCCACGTGGAAGCCGCTGAACGCGGTGTCCACGCGCTGGACCTGGAGCGAGAGCGCCTTCGCTGCGTCGGAGCAGGCAGATGAAGTGGAAGAAGAGAGCTTCGGGCTCTCTGACGGCTCAGGGCTTTCCGTGGGCTTCGGACTGCGGGTCGCGGTGGTCGTGAGCGCGGCGCTCGGGCTGGCCGACGGCTGCGTGATCGTGACCGTGGTCACGCCGTTCGAGGCGGACACGCTGACGAGCGCCCCGGTAGCACCGAGCAGGAGCACGCCGGACACGAGGCCGGCCTTCGCGTGGAAGAGCAGCGAGAGCAGCTTGGCGAGCATTTCCCCTCCTTGGGCGGTCGCTACGAGGTCTGAACGCGCGGCCCTCCGGAGCCGTTATGCGGGCTGTCGGCGGGCCGTCCGCCTATCGTCCAGGCATGCGCCGACCGTTCCGACCGGTACTGGTCCTGGTACTACTGGCCGTTGTCGCGTACCTCGGGATCTCGTGGAAATACGCGGACGGCGTCACGCGCGTTGTACGCGATCCGCTCAAGAAGACGCCGGCGTACGTGCAGTCGGCGTACGAGGACGTGTCATTCAAGAGCCGCGACGGCCTGAACCTGAAGGGCTGGTGGTTCCCGGCGCCCGGCAACCTGTCCACCACGAAGGCGGTGGTCATGGTCCACGGCAAGGACCAGAACCGGATCGACAGCTCGTTCGATCCGGGTCGCATCGCGCGCTTCCTGCTCGCCGACGGCTGGTCGGTGCTGCTCTTCGAGATGCGCGGCCACGGCCAGAGCGATGGCCTGCGCTGGGGCCTCGGCGAGTACGAGCCCAACGACATCCTCGGCGCGATCGATCTCGCGGCGCAGAAGATCGGCCAGCCACGCAGCCGCGTCGCGACGATCGGTGAATCGATGGGCGGTGGGAGCGTGCTCATGACCGTGGGCAAGGATCCGTCGATCGGTCCGGTGGTCGTGGATTCCGCGTACGCATCGGCGCCGGCCGTCGTCGACGAGGTCGGTCCGCAGTACTCCGGGCTGCCGGCGTTCTTCACCCCGGGCCTCGTGCTGGCGTCGCGCCTCCTGTACGGCATCGATATCGGCTCGGTCGTGCCGACCGACGTCGTGCGCGCGCATCCGGACCGCGCGTTCCTGTTCATCCAGTGCGTTGACGACCAGACGGTGGCGATGCACCACGGCGTCGATCTGAAGAACGCGAGCGCGAATCCGAACACGGAGCTGTGGCTGGTGAAGGACTGCGGGCACGTGAAGGCGTTCGTCACGCATCCGCAGGCCTGGCAGGATCACGTCCTCGCGTTCCTCCACCGCGAGCTGCGCTAGCAGGCAGACGCCCGTCGGTAGACTCGGTCGATGATCGCCGACCTCCGCGCGCTCCAGACGCATCGCCAACTCCTGCAGGATTTCGCCTGGCGGGAGCTGCGCGCGCGCTACAAGGGCTCGATGCTCGGCTTCGGCTGGAACTTCGTCATCCCGCTGCTCCAGCTCGGCGTGTTCTGGATCCTGTTCGGCGTGATCTTCGGCAACCGGCCGCAGACCGCGACCGGACCGAAGGAGTATCCGATCTTCCTGTTCGTCGGCCTCATGCCGTGGACCTTCTTCGCGAACTGCCTGTCTCAGGGCGCCGCGTCGATCGTCGCGAACGGCGCCATCGTGAAGAAGGTGCGCCTGCCGGTGCAGCTGCTGCCGGCGGCGAGCGTGCTCTCGGCGCTCGCGAACTTCCTGCTCAGCATGGTCGTCCTCTTCGTCGTCCTCGCGATCTTCGGGCCGCGCCATCCCGAGGGGCTGCTGGTGCTGCCGCTGCTCGTGCTCATCCAGCTCGTGCTCGGGCTCGGCTTCGCGTACCTGCTCGCCGCGGCGAACGTGTTCTTCCGCGACGTCGAGCACATCCTCGGCGTGCTGCTCATGGCCTGGTACTTCCTCACGCCAGTCCTGTTCTCGGTCGCGCTCGTGCAGGACAAGCCCACCCAGCTGTTCCTGCTCTACCTCAACCCGATGAGCGCGGTCATCGTCTCGTACCAGCGCGCGCTGCTCGACGGCTTGCCGCCGGAGTGGGAGCGCCTCGCGTACTCCGCGGTCGTGGCGCTGATCGTGTTCGTCGCCGGCTTCGCGTACTTCCACCGATCGAAGGACGAGTTCGAGGAAGCGCTCTGAGCCGATCATGACGGCCGCCATCCGCGCCGAGCACGTCGCGAAGTCGTACCTCGTGCGCCGCGAGCGCCGCCGGACGTTGAAGGAGCAGCTCCTCCGCCAGTACGGCCCGCGCCAACGCGTCGAGGCGTTGAAGGACGTGACCTTCGCGGTCGAGCCGGGCGAGACCTACGGGATCGTCGGCGCGAACGGGTCCGGGAAGTCGACGCTGCTCAAGCTCATCGCCGGGACCGCGAAGCCCACGAGCGGCGTGATCGCCGTGCAGGGCCGCGTGTCGGCGCTGCTCGAGCTCGGCGCGGGATTCCACCCGGACTTCACCGGGCGCGAGAACGTGTACCTCAACGCGTCGATCCTCGGGCTCACCCGGAAGGAGACCGACCGCGTCCTGCCCGCGATCGTCGACTTCGCTGAGCTCGGCGACTTCTTCGACGCGGGCGTGAAGACGTACTCGTCGGGCATGTACATGCGCCTCGCGTTCGCGGTCGCGGCGCATGTGGATCCCGACGTGCTGCTCATCGACGAGATCCTCGCTGTCGGCGATGAGTACTTCCAACGCAAGTGCTTCGCGAAGCTGAACGAGTTCCGCGCGCGCAAGAAGACGATCTGCTTCGTGTCGCACGACCTGGTCGCGGTCTCGCGCCTCTGCACGCGGGGCATGCTGCTCGAGCGCGGCGACGTGCGGGCCGAGGGCGACATCCGCCGGGTCATGGAGGCCTACGCGGAGATCGTCGAGGCGCACGAGGAGGGCACCATGGCCGGGGCCGCGCCGACCGGTGATCGGTGGGGAAGCGGCGAGCTGCGCATCGACGAGGTCACGCTGCACGCAGATGGCGCGCCCGCGCACATCCTGCGCTCCGGCGAGCTGGCCGAGATCCGGCTCGCGTACACCGCCGCGCCCGAGGTGCGCGCGGCGATCTTCGGCCTCACGATCTACCGCGACGACGGCGTGTCGGTCTACGGCACGAACACCGAGATCGATCAACAGCCCGTCGCCGTGCGCCCGTCGGGCTCGGTCACGTTCCGCGTCGAGCACTTGCCGCTGCTGCCCGGACGGTACGAGCTGGACGTCGCCGCGCTCTCTCCCGAGCACCACACCTACGACTACCATTCGAAACGCTTCGCGTTCCGCGTTTCCGGCGTCGCGTCGGAGATGGGGACCACGCGGATCGAGCACCGCTGGGAGATCGCATGACGCAGGTCAGCACGCCAGAGGCGCTGCGCGCCAATTACGAGCACATCTGGTCGACCACCGATATGCGCGAGAGCCAGGAGTACTACGCGCGCTGTCTCGCGCTCGCGCGTCCAACGCCCGGTGACCGGCTGCTCGACGTCGCCTGCGGCGGCGGCTACCTGCTCATGGAGGCCGAGCGTGCGGGCCTGCGCACGTCGGGCATCGACATCGCCGACGCGGCGCTCGCCCGAGCGCGCACGTTCGCGCCCAAGAGCGATCTCCGCCGCGGCGACGCCGAGGCGCTCCCGTACGCGGACGGCTCATTCGAGATCGTGACCTGCCTCGGATCGCTCGAGCACTTCCTCGATCCCCCGAAGGCGCTCGAGGAGATGCGGCGCGTGCTCGCGCCGGGGGGCCGCGCGATCGTCGTCGTGCCCAACCAGTGGTTCGCCTATGACGTCGCGCGCGGCTGGCTCGAGGGCGTGGGCCTCTCGCACGGTCAGGAGTCGGAGCGCTACTTCTCGATCGGCCAGGCCCGCGACCTCATCGGCGCGGCGTTCGCGATCGAGCACGATGAAGGATGGAACCCGCCGGTCGGCCTCGCGGACCGCACGCGGCCGTTCACCGGACGCTGGAAGCGCGCCGCGCTGCGCGTGTACGGCGGGCTGCGGTCGCGGTTGCCGATCGCGATGGCCTACGTATTCGTGTTCGTCGGCCGGCACGCGCCCGCCGACGCGCCGGGCACCGTCGAGCCGGCGAACGGCGGCGTGATCCCGGGCGGCTGGAACGAGCGCGAAGGGGCGGAGTCGCGCTGGACCGCGGGCCGTGCCGGCGTCTGGCTGCGGCTCGGATCGACCGTGACAGCGAGCGTGCTACACGACGAGCCGGGCGATGCGCGCCTGGTCTGCGCGCTCTCGATCGAGGGCGAGCAGATCGCCTCGGCCGAGCTCCCGGCGCACACGTGGACCGACATCAGCGCGGCCGTGCCGGAGCGCTACCGCGGCACGATCCAGCGCGTGTACCTCGAGCCCGCGCGGACGTGGTCCCCGTTCGACCACGGGACCCGCGAGGACATGCGCACGCTCGGGGTCTCTGTTCGCCGCATCGCGAGCCGATGAGCGTCGACATCGACGCCGTCCTCGCCGAGGCGCGGGCCCGGGTGCAGGAGAAGCGCGCCAGTGGCGCGTTCGGTGCGGCCGTCGACGCGGCGCTCTCGGCGCCGCTCCCTGGTGGCGGCCCGCTGCTCACCGACGAGCTCGAGGATCCGGTCGGCGCGCTCGGAACGGTCCTGCAGGAGGACATCGGCTACGACGCGACGAGCCGCCGCCGGATCGTCGGCGCGCCGGTCACGTTCGCGCGCAAGAGCGTCATCAGCCTCATCCGGTGGTGGATCACCGCGCTGTTCGAGCGGCAGGAGCGCGTGAACAAGCTCGTCACCGCCGCGCTCGTGCAGCAGCGCGACCGGCCGTCGCCGGGCTACGACGCGCGGCTGCGGAAGGTCGAGGAGGCCCTCGCCGCCCGCGCGCGGGACGAGGTCGCGGCGGACCTGCACTCGGTGTACTTCCAGGCCCGCTTCGGCGGCGACGAGCCGGTCATCGCCGCGCAGGCCGCGCAGTTCGTCGACCTCTTCGCCGGCCGGACGCGGGTGTGCGACCTCGGCAGCGGTCGCGGCACCTTCCTCGCGCTCGCGAAGGAGCGCGGCATCGGCGCGTACGGCGTCGACCTCGATCCGCGGATGGTCGAGCACGCGAGCGGCCTCGGGCTCGAGGTCGTCGCGGACGACGCGCTCGCGCACCTGCGCTCGCTCGAGCCGGCGTCCATCGACGGTCTCTTCGCGCGTCACATCGCCGAGCACGTCCTGCCCGGCGAGCTCGTCGCGATCCTGCGCGAGCTGCGGCGCGTGCTGCGGCCGGGCTCGCCGATCGTGCTCATCACGCCGAATCCGGCGACGCTCACGGTCGGCGCGCACACCTTCTGGCTCGATCCATCGCACCGCCGCCCGATCCCGCCCGAGCTGTTCCGGTTCTACCTCGAGGTCGAAGGGTTCGTGCGCGTCTCGCTCCGGACATTCGAGCCTTCCGACGAGCGCCTCAATGAGGACGTTCCGGCCGGCGCGACCCGCGACAACGTCCGACTGTTGAACCGCACGCTGTTCGGTGACCGGGACTACGCGGTCGTCGGATTCGCGCCCGAAGCATGACCGCGGTCCACCAGTTCCATCCGGTGCTGGCACCCGGGGACGCGATGAGCGACCACGTGTTCGCGCTGCGCGACCGGCTGCGCAGCTGGGGCCACCCCGCGGAGGCCTACGCGATCGAGGCGAAGCCAGGCGTATCCGACGTGCTGCCGTACCGCCGGCTGTTCCGGACGGTCCGGCCCGAGGACATGCTCATCCTCCACTACTCGATGGGCAGCGAGGTGTTCGACCAGCTCGTGAAGATCGAGGCGCGGCGCGTGCTCGTCTACCACAACGTCACGCCGCCGGAGTTCTTCGCCGGCGTGAATCCGCACGCCGCGGCGTCCGCGCGGCTTGGTCAGCGCCGGCTCGGCGAGCTGGTACCGCGGATCGATCTGGCGATCGGCGTGTCCGAGTACAACACCCGCGAGCTCACGGCACGCGGCTTCGCGAAGACCGCGACGGTGCCGATCCTCATCGACTGGGCGCGCTTCGACACCGCCCCTGACGAGGCCGTGCTGCGTGCGTGGTCCGGGCCCGGCACGAAGCTGCTGTTCGTCGGCCGGATCTCGCCGAACAAGCGCCAGGACGAGCTCATCCGGCTGCTCGCGTACTACCGGCGGTGCATCGATCCCGCCGCGCAGCTCATCCTCGTCGGCGCGTACCGCGACCAGCCGCAGTACCACCACCGCCTGCCCGCCCTCGCGCGCGCGATCGGCGTGGACGGCGCGGTCACGTTCACCGGTCCCGTGAGCGTCGCCGAGCTCGTCGCGTACTACCGCTCGGCGTCCGTGTTCGTCTCGCTGTCCGAGCACGAGGGCTTCGGCATCCCGCTGCTCGAGGCGATGCACTTCGGCGTTCCCGTCGTGGCGCTCGACCGCGCGGCCGTCGGCGAGACCGTGGGCGGCGCCGGAGTGCTGGTCGGCGACAAGAACATCCCGGCGATCGCCGAGACCTGCGCCCTCGTGCTCGAGCGGCCCCCGCTGCGCGATGCGCTCGTCGCGGCTGGCCACAAGCGGCTCGAGGCGTTCGCGACCGATCGCGTCGCCGAGCGGACGCGCGAGGTGCTCGGGCTGTGAGGCTCCGCGCGCTCCATCAGTTCCATCCGACCATCGCGTACGGCGACGCGGTCGGGAACGATTGCTTCGAGCTGCAGCGGCTCCTCGAGCGCAACGGCGTGCGGAGCGATCTGTACGCCCACGAGGCGATGCCCGACGTGCGGCCGTTCGTCCGCGACCGCGGAGACCTCCCGTCGATCGACGCCGAGCGCGCGGCCCTCTTGGTGCACGTGTCGATGGGCAACGAGTCGCTCGACGACATCGCGCGACTCGCGCTCCCGAAGGCCGTCGTGTACCACAACATCACGCCCGCCGAGCACTTCGTCGGCGTGAGCGACCACAACCGCCACTACGCCGAGCTCGGTCGCCGGCAGCTCGTGGAGCTCAGTCGCGTGAGCGAGCTGGGCATCGCCGACTCCGAGTACAACCGGCGCGAGCTCGAGGCCGTCGGCTTCGAGCGCACCGCGGTCGTCCCGATCCTCCTGGATTGGGAGGCCTACGACCAGGAGCCCGATCCCGGCGTGCTGGCCGAGCTCGCCGAGACGCCGACGGCGATCGTGGCGATGGGCCAGCTCATGCCGCACAAGGCGATCCACCAGGTCATCGCGGGATTCGCGGCGTACCGGAAGTCCGATCGCGAGGCGCGCCTCTACATCGTCGGCTCGAGCGCGATGGCCGGCGACTACGTCAAGCGGCTGCACGCCGACGTTCGGACGCTCGGCCTCGACGGCGCCGTCGTGTTCGCCGGGAAGGTGCCGTTCAGCCAGTGGCTCGCGTACTTCCGCGGCGCGACCGCGCTGATCACGCTCTCGGATCACGAGGGCTTCTGGGTCCCGGGGGTCGAGGCGATGCGCTTCGGCGTGCCGATCGTGGCCTACGCGGCCGGCGCGGTGCCGGACACCGTGGGCGACGCCGGGCTGCTGCTCGATGACAAGTCCACGGACGCGGTCGCGGCGGCGCTCGAGCGCGTGGTCCACGACCAAGCGCTGCGCGCCGATCTCGTCGCGAACGGCCGGCGCCGGCTTGCGACGTTCAGGCGCGAGGCCGTCGAGCAGTCCCTTCGGGCGGCCCTCGCCCAGGCCGGCTGGGAGCTCCCGGTATTCCGGTCACGGATGCTCGCGGTGCTGTCGAGCGATCAGCGCTGTGGCGTGCACGACTATTCGGTCGCGCTGGCCGACGGCCTGCGCGCGATCGGCCACCGCGTCACGTTCGTCGGCGTCCCGCATCTGGATTCGGCTCGACTGCGGCGCGCGATCGCCGGGATCCCCCGCGGCACCGACGGCGTGATCGTGGAGCACGAGGCCGGCATCTTTCGCGACGTGCCCTTCGTCCGCGCGCTGCTGTCGCTGCGGCGCAAGGGCGTCCCGGTGGTCCTCTCGCTGCACGAGATGGAGCCCGAGAAGTTCCATCACTACCGGATGCTGTCGCACGCGCTGCACTACCGGCCGCGCTACCGCTGGCCGCTGGAGCTGCTCCGCGCGCCGTGGGTCGGGCTGCGGATCTTCAACTGGTTCCTGCGCTACCGCGCGGTGCTTGGGCTCATGGGCGGGCTGCCGCGGAAGATCGTCACGCACTCCGATCGCTCGCACTACTGGGTCGGCCTGCTCACGAACGACGGGCGCAAGCTCGATCAGCAGCCGCTCCTGCTCATGCCGCTCGAGGACACCGAGCTGCCGGAGGGACCCGCCGAGAAACGTGCGCTGCGCGAGCGGCTCGCGCTGCCGCTGGACCGGTTCATCTTCATCTCGCCCGGGTTCTTCTTCTCGCGCAAGCGCTTCATCGAGGTCATCCGCGCGCTGCCGGACGACGCGACGCTCGTGCTCTCCGGCACGAAGTCCGATCGCGAGGCGGAGTACTTCGACGAGGTCATGCGGTTCGTCGCCGACCGGAAGAACGCGAACGTCATCGTCCGCACGGTGTACGAGGGGATGGGGGAGTACGTGGCGGCGTCCGACTGCGTCGTGCTGTTCTACGAGGACGTGTTCCAGAGCGCCGTCGCGACGCAGGCCGTATGGGCCGGCATCCCGGCGATCTACTCGGGAGCGCCGGGATTCCGCCTCTACCGCGCGGCCGGGCTCGTCGCGAACGATCCGTCGGCGCTGGCCGAGGCGATGCGCGAGATGCAGAAGCCCGCAACGCACGCGCGGCTGCGCGGCGAGGTCGCGAGCCTGCGCCGGCTGCTCGCTCCCGATCGACTCGCCGCGCGCTACCTCGTCGGGCTCGACTAGCGGTGCGGGTGCTCATCGTCGTCCAGCGCTACGGCGACGAGGTCGTCGGCGGCTCCGAGGGCCACGCGCGGGTCGCGGCCCGGCGGCTCGCCGCGCGTCACGAGGTCGAGATCGCGACCACGACGGCGGTCGACTTCTGGAGCTGGGCGCCGTACTTCCCCGCCGGCGACACGGCCGTCGACGGCCTGACCGTGCATCGCTTCGAGGTGGCGACCGGCCGCGATGACCGGTTCAAGGAGCTCGAGGACGCCGTGCTCTTCGGCGAGCACGGCCTTGACGCGGAGCTCAACTGGTTGCGGATCCAGGGCCCCAACGCGCCGGAGCTCTACGAGTTCCTCGACCGGTCGCGCCGCCGCTACGACGCGATCGTGTTCTACACGTACATCTACGCGCCGACCGCGCTCGGCCTGCCGATCGTGCCGGAGCGCGCCGCCCTCATCCCGACCGCGCACGACGAGCTCCCGCTCGGGCTCGCGCCGTACCGCGCGCTGTTCCATCTCCCGCGTGCGATCGGCTATCTCACGCCCGAGGAGCGTGCGCTCGTGCGCGGACGCTTCCGCAACGAGGAGGTCCCCGATCTCGTGCTCGGCATCGGTCTCGATCCCCTGCCGCCCGGTGACGCCGCCGGATTCCGCGCGCGCCACGAGCTGGCCGGTCCGATCGTCACGTACCTCGGCCAGGTGACCGCAGGCAAGGGCTGCGACGAGCTGGTCGCCGACTGGATCGGCTATCGCGAGGCCGGCGGCGCAGGCACGCTCGTGCTCGCCGGGTCCGTGGGGATGGACATCGCGCCGCGTCCGGACATCCGGCTCCTCGGCCGGATCAGCGACGCGGAGAAGAGCGATCTCCTCGCCGCCGCCGACGTGCTCGTGCATCCGTCGCATCTCGAGAGCCTCGGCATCGTGCTGCTCGAGGCGTGGCAGGCCGGCACGCCGGTGCTCGTGCCGGCGTGGAACGCGGTGACCGCGGGCCAGGTCGGCCGGTCCGGGGGCGGCCGCACGTACGCGACGCACGCAGCGCTCGCGACCGAGCTCGCGGCGCTGCTGGACCGCGAGGGCGCCGAGCGCGGGGCGGCCGGCCGGGCGTGGGTCGCGGAAGAGTGCGCGTGGCCTCGCTTCGACGAGCGGCTCGATGCCCTCGTGGAGCTCGCGCATGGGTGATCGGGTCCTCGTCGTCGTGCAGCGCTACGGCGACGTCGCCGGCGGCGCGGAGACGCACGCGCGCGAGCTCGTGAACCGGCTGCGGCCGCATGTGTCGATCGACGTCGCCACGACCACGGCGCGCGACTACTGGACCTGGAAGAACGAGCTCGTCGCCGGCGAGGATCGCGTGGACGGCGTTCGCGTGTTCCGATTCATGGTCGACGCCGGCCGCGCGCGCGACTTCCGCCGCCACGAGCGCGCCGCGTTCCGCACAGAGCACAGCCTCGCCGACGAGCGCGCGTTCATCCGCGCGCAGGGGCCGCACGCGCCCGAGCTCTTGGAGTTCGTGCATCGCGAAGGGCCCGGCTACGACTGCGTCGTGTTCTTCACGTACATCTACGCGCCGACGGTGTATGGCGTGCCGCTCGTGCCCGAGCGCGCGGTCGTCGTGCCCACGGCGCACGACGAGCCGGCCCTCGGGCTCGCCGCCTACCGGCCGGTGTTCCACGCGCCGCGCGCGCTCGCGTTCAACACCGTCGAGGAGCGCGACATGGTCCACCGCCGGTTCGGCAACCAGCGCGTCCCGCATGACGTGGTCGGCGTGGGCGTCGACGTGCCGGCTCGCTCGGACCCCGATCGGTTCCGCCAGGCCCACGGCATCGACGGCCCGTACTTCCTCTACGTCGGGCGGATCGTCGAATCGAAGGGCTGTCCCGAGCTGTTCGATCACTGGGCCCGCTTCGCCGCGCGGCACGACGGCCACGCCACCCTCGTGCTCGCCGGGCATCGCGAGATGGCCGTGCCGGACCGACCCGACGTGCGCTACATCGGGACGGTGAGCGACGCCGACAAGTTCGACGCGCTCGCCGGCTGCACCGCGCTCGTGTACAGCGGCCGGCTCGATTCGCTGTCGATGGTCACGCTCGAAGCCTGGGCCATGGGCCGGCCGGTCGTCGTGTCGGCGCGTGCCCCGGTGCTCGCGAGCATGTCGCGGCGGGCCGGCGCTGGCCTGCCGTACGGATCGGCGGACGAGTTCGCCGAGGTCCTCGAACTGCTGCTGGAGCGGCCCGCCCTGGCGGCGGCGCTTGGCGAGCAGGGCCGCGCGTTCGTCGCGCGGACGTACACCTGGCCGGGCGTCGTCGAGAAGTACCTCGACCTGTTCGCGGAGATCCGCGCCCGCAATTCGTGACGGGCGCGATACTGCGCCCGATGCGCCGCCCGCCGCCGATCGTGGTGCTGCACGCGGTCCTGGCCACGCTCGCGGCGATCGAGCTGTTCCGCGCGACGCAGCAATCGTGGCTCGCCGACGTCATCGCCGACGCCGACGCGCGCACGGTGTTCCAGCTCGCCTTGCCGATCGCGAGCGCCGCGGCGAGCGCGCTGTCGATCGTGCTCGGGGTCCGCAGCGGGCTCGTCCGGCGCGCCGCCCTGTCAGATGCCGGCGGCATCGCGGTCGCCTTCGCCGCGCTCGGCCTCCTCGGGGCCGGCGCGGAGACCCGCGAGGTCGTCGGCCTCTTGTTCGTGCTCGTGCTCGTCGCCCGCCTGCTGCCATCCGCGCTGCTCGTGGTCCGCGGCGTCGCGCGCTCGGCCATCGCGGTGTTCGTGCTCTCACTCCTGTTCTATGCGCCGCTCGCGCTCTGGTCCGGCGCGGCCACCGCGGCGCAGGGCGATCAGCCGCATTACCTGCTCGCGGCCGACGCGCTCGCGCGCGGGACCGCGGACCTCGCGCCCGAGTACGCCGACCCGCTGCGGTTCCAGCGCCTCGCGCTCACGCCGCTCAGCACCGCCGATCTCGACACGCACGTCGTCGCGTCGGACCGCGGCGGCCGGCTCGTGCAGGGGTACGCGCTGAGCGCGCTCATCGCACCGGGCTGGGCCATCGCCGGCCGCGCCGGCGCGCTGCTCGTGATGGCCCTGATCGCGGCGCTGCTCTCGGCCCAGCTGTTCCTGTTCTGCATCGAGATCGAGGGCGACCATCCGGGATCGCGGATCGCATGGGCGCTGGCCGCGTCCCTCGCGCCGGTCTCGACGCTGGCCACGGTCATCTACCCGAACGTCGTCGGCGCGCTCGCGCTGCTGTGCTGCTACCGCTGGCTGTTCACCGCGCCCGTCCGCCGACCCGTGCTCGCCGGCCTCGCCGGCGGCGTGCTCCTGCTCCTCACGCCGCGCGACGCGATCGGCCTGGTCGCGCTCGTGCCGTTCGCGTTCTCGTCGGGCCGCGCGGTCGCGTGGCGGTTCATCGGCGTCCTCGCGGTCTCGGCCGTCGCGATCGCCGCCCTGGACGCCGTCCTGTATGGGGTGGCGGTCCCGTACGCGGGCTACCTTGCGGGCCTCGATGCCGCGCAGCGGCTCGACGGCGTGCCGAGCCTCCGCCCGCGCGCGGACATCGGTCTCGGCGGCACGTTATTCGATCGCGCGTTCGGCCTGGCCGGCAGCGCGCCGTGGGTGTTCATCGGGCTTGCCGGGATCGGGCCCGCGCTGCGCCGCCGGGCGGCGTTCATGCCCGCGCTCGCGGCGATCGGCCTCAGCCTCGCGGCCCTCTCCATCTACCGACTCTGGGAGGGCGGCTGGGCGCCCGCGAACCGTTACTTCGTCGAGGTGCTGCCGCTCTGGACGCCGTTCATCGCGCTCGCGCTCCGCCGGCCGGGCCCTGTGCTCGCCGTCGTCGCCGCGGTCCTCGCCGGCCTCGGGGCGGCGGCCACGTTCCTGTTCGTCGCGATCCCGAACCTCGAGTTCAACACCGTCGACTCCGCGCAGGTCATCGTGGCGCTCGACCGGATCCTGATCCTCGATCCGCTCGGCCTCCTGCCGTCGTTCGAGGACGCGAGCGCCATCGGTCCCGCGCTCCTGCGCAGCGTGCCGCTCGTCGCCGCGGCTGCCGCGCTGGTCATCGTCGGGGTGCGCCGCGCGCGGGAGGCCGTCTGACCGCGATCTTCGTCGCGCTGAACGCGCTGCTCATCGTGCTGCTGGCCGTCGCCCCGATCGCGCCGGGGCAGGGCCTGGCGGCCGACGTGCTGCGGAGCATCGAGTCGCGTTGGCTGCCGTTCGCGTACGCGATCGCGACCGCGCTGACGGTGCTGCTCGCATCCGGCGCGCCCGATCGGCGCCGGTGGCTCGCCTCGCACTTCTGGATCTACCTCGCCGTGCCCGCGACGCGCGCGCTCGCCGCGTTCGGGTTCGACCTGGAGCCAAGCGTCGCGGGCGCGCCGTACGTCGCGGTGGTCGCGGTCATCGCCTGGCGGGGCCTCGTCGCGATCTGGCGATCGCGCACGACCTGTCCGGACCGCGCGATCGGCCGGCGGCTCGGCCTGGTGGCGTTCGCGACGATGCTCGCGCTCCTGCCGTACGAGCGGACGGTGCAACCGACGCAATCGGACGAGCCGCACTACCTGCTGATCATGGAGAGCATCGTCCAGGATCACGACCTCGATCTTCGCAACAACTACGACCGCGCGGACTACGCCGACTACTACCCGGGGATCCTCCCGGACCGGCACGTGATCATCTCCGGCGAGAGCCAGCTCCCGATCCGCGATCTGGGGCTGCCACTGCTGGGCGCGCTGCCGTTCGCGATCGCGCGACGCACGGGCGTGCTGGTGCTCATGTGCCTCATCGGCGCCGCGATCGCCTGGCGTGGCTTCACGCTCCTGCGCACGCTTCGCTTCTCGCGGGACAGCGCGCTCCTCGCGGCCGCGGGCGTCGCGCTGCTCCATCCGGTGTTCACGTACTCGACCCAGATCTACCCCGACCTGCCGGCTGCGCTCGCGGTGCTCCTCGTCGCGGAGCTGCTCGCGCGCCCGCCGACCGCGTGGCGCCTGGCCGGGGCGAGCGCGCTGCTGGGCCTCCTGCCGTGGCTCACCATCCGCGGCTGGTTCCCGGTCGTCGGCCTGGGCCTCGTGGTCGCGTATCAGGTATTGCGTCCGTTCGCCGGTGGGTTCACGTGGTCGCGCGTGCGCGCGCTCGCGGCCGCGGCGCTGCCGTTCGCCGCGCTCGTCGTCGGGCTCTCGCTCGTGGACCTGCGACTCTTCGGCATGTTCGTCCCGAACGCCGGCTATCTGCTCATCCGCGACGCACAGCCGGTGCTCACGTACACGCCGCAGCTCGGCATCCCCGGGCTGTTCCTCGATCGCACGTTCGGCCTGCTCTCGCGGGCGCCGGTCTACGCGCTCACCTTCTTCGGCGCGGTACCGCTGTTCCGGCACGCGCGCGCGACGCGGTCGCCGGCCATCGTCGCCCTGTTCCTCGGCTGGCTCGCGTACGTCCTCTATATCGGCGACATCGCCTACTGGTGGGCCGACGGCTCGCCGTCGTCGCGCTACCTGCTCGCGACGATCGCGTTCCCGATGGTCGCGCTCGCGGCGGGCCTCGAGCGGCTCCGCGGCGACGTCGGCCGGGCAGCCGTCGCGACCGCGGCCGGCTGGACCGCCGCCGTCACGGCGATCTTCGCGCTCATGCCGAATCTCCGCTACGACCTCGCGGCGGATGTCCGCGACGGCGCGCCGGGCCAGCTCTGGGTCTACGTCACCAAGATCCTTCGGGTGGACCTGGCGCTGCTCTTCCCGTCGCTCGTGCGCGCCGCGCCGGTCGACGCGGTCGTGACGGGCGTCTGGGCCGCGCTGCTCGCGCTTGTCGTGGTGCTGGGGGCGCGCCGGCGGGCCGCGCCGGTGGTCCCGCCGGACGGACCTAGCATGGCGATGTGAGGAATGGCCCCGGTCGCGGCGACTGGGGGAATATCGACTGGTCGCGGGTCGACCTGCCCGGGCTCCGCCGCAGCCGCGGACCGCGCCGTCCGGCGAACCGGTTCACGACGGTCTTCACGATCGTCCTCGTCGCGCTCTTCCTCATCCCGCTCATCTTCGCGCCGCTCGTCGGATTCCTCACCGACCTGCTCTGGTTCCGCAGCCTCGGGCTCGACGCCGTGTTCCTCCGCCGGTACACCGCCGGGTTCTGGGCGTTCATCGTCTTCCTCATCGCGTTCTACCTCATTGCCCTCCCGAACCTGTACTTCGCGCTCCGGCCGCAGGTGCCCCGTCTCGTCGTGGACTCCGACGTCCGCAAGCGCACCGGCGCCTTCGCCCTCACGCTGCGCCTCGGGCCGATCCTGCTCGTCCCGGCGTTCTTCTTCGGCCTCGCCGGCGGCGACGAATGGGATGCGCTCCTCCGCTGGTTGAACGGCGTGCCGTTCGGCACGACCGATCCGGTCTTCGGCCGCGACATCGGCTTCTACTTCTTCACCCTGCCGGTCCTCGAGTTCGTGCGGGGGTGGCTGCTCGCGGCGGTCATCCTCATCGCCATCGGCGTCGTCGCGCTGTACATCGTCCGCGGCGTCATTGGCGTCGCCACGCAGCCGCTCGCCGGGGCCGATATCGGCGTCTCGGCGCGCAACGCGCTCGCGCTCGCGCGGCCGGCGCGCGCGCACCTCTCGATCCTCGGCGGACTGTTCCTCCTGCTCATCGCGTTCGGGTACGTGCTCGATCAGTTCGATCTGCTGTTCCGCGACGAGGACGTGCTCACCGGGGCCGGCTACGCGAGCATCAACGCGCGCCTCCCGGCGCTCGAGCTCCTCGCGGTCATCGTGGCCGTGTCCGCGGTGGCCGCGTTCGCGAACGCGTTCCTGCGGACCATTTGGGTGCTCGTCGGCGCGATCGGCCTGTGGCTCGTCGCCTCGGTGCTCGTGCTCGGGGTGTACCCGTCGCTCGTCGATCGGTTCGTGGTGACGCCGGATCAGCTGAACAAGGAGCGGCCGTACATCGCCCGGAACATCGACGCGACGCGATCGGCGTACGCGCTCACGAACGTCGAGGATTCCAGCGTCGACATCGCGAACGACCCCGTCGAGGCCGACGTCCGTTCGCAGTTCGCGGACACCACGAGCGTGCGCCTGTGGGACTACCGCCCGCTGCTCTCGGCGTACCAGCAGCTCCAGGCCCTGCGCCAGTACTACGCGTTCCACGACGTCGACGTGGATCGCTACGTCATCAACGGCAACGAGACCCCGGTCATGCTGTCGGCCCGCGAGCTCGCGACGAGCGCGCTCCCCGTGGCGGCGCAGACCTGGGTGAACCAGCACCTCTACTACACGCACGGCTTCGGCGCGGTGATGACGCCTGTCGGCTCGGTCGGGACCGAGGGCCGTCCGGGATTCGTGCTCCAGGACATACCGCCGGTGGGCCAGCCGAAGATCGACGAGCCGCGCATCTACTACGGCGAGCTGACGACCGACTACGTCATCGTCGGGACGAGCCAGGACGAGTTCGACTACGCGCAGGAGCCCCACGACGCCACGACGCGCTTCTCCGGTGGCGGCGGGATCGCCGTGGGTGGGCTCTGGGACCGCTTGCTGTTCGCGATCCGGTTCGGCGACCTGAACATGCTCATCTCGACCCAGCTGTCGGGCCAGCCGCGGGTCCTGTTCCACCGCCAGATCAGCCAGCGCGAGGAGCTCATCGCGCCGTTCCTCACGTACGACCCCGACCCGTACCTCGTCATCGCCGACGGCAAGCAGTACTGGATCAACGATGCGTACACGACGGGCGACCGCTATCCCTACAGCGCGCGCTACGGCTCGTCCGGGCGCACCTCGAAGCTCGACGCGTCGGACATCAACTACATCCGCAACAGCGTGAAGGTCGTGACCAACGCGTACGACGGGTCTATCACCTACTACGTCGTCGACGATCAGGATCCGGTGCTCCGTACGCTCCGGAACATCTATCCGACGCTGTTCAAGCCGATCGCCGAGATGCCGCTCTCGCTCCAGACGCACCTCCGGTACCCGGAGGGGCTGTTCACGATCCAGACCCAGATCTACGCGACGTACCACATGACGGATCCGGACAACTTCTACAACCGCAACGACGCGTGGCGGATCGCCAACGAGGTCCTGTCGCCCGGATCGGCCGCCCAGCCGATCGAGCCGTACTACGTGACGACGCAGCTCCCTGGATCGACGAAGCGCGAGTTCCTGCTCTTCGTGCCGATGACCCCGGCCGGTGGTCAGCGCGACAACATGGTCGCCTGGCTCGCGGGCCGCGCGGACCCATCGGATTACGGGAAGCTGCGGGTCCTTCGATTGCCGCAGAGCCGGGCGATCTTCGGTCCGCTGCAGATCGAGGCGCGCCGCGAGGCCGACGCCACGATCAAGCAGCAGATCTCGCTCCTCTCGATCGGCGGTGGGGCGCAGGTCATCTACGGGAATCTGCTCGTGCTCCCGCTCGGCAACTCATTCCTCTATGTCGAGCCGCTGTTCGTGCAGGCCACGAACGGAACGTTCCCCGAGCTGCAGCGCGTCATCCTCGCGACCCAGGACAAGATCGCGATGGCCGACACGTTCCCGAACGCGCTGAACGC
>CAZMLV010000001.1:48705-52146 GCA_964567235.1 uncultured Chloroflexota bacterium
CACTACGCGAACGCGCAGGCCGCGCTGAAGAACAGCGACTTCACCACATATGGCCAGGAGCTCAAGGCACTTGAGAGCGACCTCGCCAGGCTTCGTGCGCTCACGGGCCAATGACGCCGCGATCCTGGCCGGGCTGTTCTGGTGCGTCGGCGGGATCGAGCTCAACGCACCGCAGCTGGATCGCGTCATCCTGCTCATCGCCGGGACGGTGCTGCTCGGCCTGAGCCTCTCGGGCCGCGACCAGGGCCCATTCATCGTCTGGTACGCGTTCCTCATCGGCGCGAGCGAGCGGGTCTCGCGCATCCCGCTCCTCGACGGCAGCGACGTCATGCGCGCGACGCAGGAAGCGATCGTGAACCTCCTGCACGGGCTCAACCCGTACACGGTGCCGCTTACATCGACGATCCCTCCGGGCTCGCCGCTGGTCTATCCGCCGGGCGAGCTCGTCTGGTACCTGCCGGCGCACCTGCTGTTCGGCGACATCACCCGGGTCGATACCGTCGCGGGCATCCTCACAGTCGCCGCGATCGGCGTCGCTGGGCTGCGCGCCGGATGGGATCGCGTCGAGCTGCCCGCGATGCTCTACGCGACCTGGGGCATCGGCGCGTTCCGCGCCATCGATGGATCGAACGACGTCTCCGCGGCGTTCCTGGTCGTGCTCGCCCTCGCGGTGCTCGTGTTCGCGGACCGCGACACCCGCGCCGGGCGGATCGCGTTCATCGTGTCCGCGATCGCGTTCGGGTGGGCCGTCGCGTTCAAGCAGTTCGCGATCGTGATCCTGCCGCTCGTGCTGCGGCACCTGGCCGTCGCGGGACGCGACTGGCGCCGCTACGGAGCGATCAGCCTCGCGACGATCGCCGTCTTCGTGCTGCCGTTCCTGTTCTGGTCGCCCGACGCGTTCATCTCGCAACAGATGGCCACGCTCACGTTCCACACGGAGGTCTGGGGCGCGAATGTGCTGAATCTCGCGCAGCAGTACACCGATGTCACGGACTGGCTCCCGTTCTTCTTCGCCGCCGAGATCCTGGTCACGCTCGGGCTGCTCGCGGTGTTCCTCTGGGCCCGGCTGCCGACGCTCGGTGCCGCGACGTTCGCGGGCTGCGCGGTCATCCTCGCCGCGCTCCTGCTGGCGCGCTGGACGACGCAGCCCTACTACGCGTATCTCGGCGGCGTGGCCGCGATGGCCCTCGCGCTCGTCGACCGCGATGCGCGCAGGCTTGACACGAAAGTATTACCTGAGTAATACTCTACAACGACGAGTGAAGCGCCCATCGACCACCCGCACAAGCACGTCGTTTCCCACCGACCTCTGGCGCGGGATCGAAAGTGACCGCAAGCGCCGTGGCGTTCCCCGTAGCCGGTGGCTGCAGGAAGCGGCGCGCGAGTACCTCACGCGGCACGGCGAGGCAGAGCGCGACGCGCGCTATTTCGCCGGCTACACGGCGATCCCCGACGGCGACGACAGCGACTTCAAGGCTGCAGAGCGGGCTGGGATCGAGGACCTGCGGGATATCGCTGACTAGGTGGCCCGGCCGACCGAGCGGGGCGAGATCTGGTCGGCGCGGATGGACAAGCTCCGTCCGGTGGTGATCGCCTCCAGAAACGACGTCAATGGCGTACGTTCACGCACCACCGTCGCGGTCGTCACCACGACGGTGCGCGGCATCCCGAGTGAGGTCCTGCTCGATCAGCGCGATGGGTTCCAATCCGCGTGTGCGATCAATTGCGACGAGCTGGTCACGATCGACAAGTCGCGCCTTGAACGACGCCGGGGCGCGTTGTCGACCGAGCGTGTCTCCGAACTCGACGACGCGCTCCGATTCGCGCTGCAGCTTCGGTGACGGCGCACACACGTATGAAACCCTAGGATTTGGCCGTGTCCCACACAGTCGTGATCGGTGGCGGTATCTGCGGGCTCGCCGCCGGATCGAGCCTCGCCGCACAGGGCGATCAGGTCACCGTCCTCGAAGCCCAGCGGTTCCTCGGTGGCCTCGCCACGACCCTTCCGGGGAAGACCGGCGCGGGGTTCGACTTCGGACCGCACGCCTATCACGCGCGGAACCAGCGGGTGCTCGACCTGTTCAAGGAGGTCGCGTCGGACGGCTTCCCGGCGCGGAAGAAGAACGTGAGCATCAAGTTCCGCGGCAAGTACTACAAGTACCCGCTCGAGGCGCTCGACATCGCGAAGAGCATGTCGCCGATCGTCGCGGCGCGCGCGTTCCTGGACTACTTCTGGGAATCGATCCGCCGCAAGGTTCGCCCGAAGCCGCTCGTCTCGGCCGAGGACTGGGTCGTCCAGGCGATGGGCCGCACGCTCTACGGGATGTTCTTCGGCCCGTACACGACGAAGGTGTGGGGCATGCCGCCGTCCCAGCTCGCGGCGTCGTTCGCCCAACATCGGATCCCGCACATCTCGCTCATGAAGGTCGTGGTGTCGTCGCTTCGCAAGGGCTACGCGAAGCGGACCGGCACCGAGCATCGCTATGCGCCGCTGGTGATCGAGCTGTTCTACCCGCCGAAGGGCGCCGGGCTCATCTCGCAGCGGCTCGCCGAGCGCATCCGGTCGGCGTCGCCGGCCAACCGCGTGTGCACGAATACGCTCGTCACCGGCATCGATGTCGAGGACGGCCGGGTCACCGGCGTGCGCTATCGCACCGTGCCGGACACCGACCGCGGCGGGCAGCTCTGCGTGCTCGCCTCGGGGACCGAGGGCACCGTGGATCCGTTCACGGGGCAGCGCGGCCCGGAGGAGCGCATCGCGTGCGACCGGGTCGTCAACAGCGCGCCGCTGCCGGCGCTGATCGACCTGCTCGGCGACGCGGTGTCACCCGAGGCGAAGGCCGCCGCGAAGTACCTCCGGTTCCGGGCGCTCACGATCGTGGGCCTGCGCGTGAAGCGGCCCAAAGCGCTGCCGGCGCAGTCCATCTACTTCCAGGACAAGACCTTCAACCGCCTGTCGGAGACGCGGAACTACGGCGGCTCCGAGATCTGCGCCCCCGACGAGACGATCCTCCTCTGCGACATCACCTGCGACGTGAACGACGCGATCTGGAATGCCGACCCGGACGAGCTCGGACGCGTCTGCGCGAAGGAGCTCGAGCAGGAGGGGTTCATCAAGCTGTCGGAGCTGGCGGAGTCGGTGGTGCTCCGGTCGACCTTCGGCTACCCGGTGTACATGGTCGGCTACGAGAAGGCGATCGACACGCTCATGACCGAGCTCATGCGCTTCCCGAATCTCGTCACAGGCGGCCGTCAGGGCCTGTATAAGTACGTCGACATGGACATCGCCTCCGAGATGGGGCTCGCCATGGCCGACTTCTTCGCCTCCGGCCGGTCCAAGCAGGACGCCATCGGCGGGATCCCGTACGAGGACCGCACTTTTGCGTGAGCGAGGAGCGGCTTTGCCGCGACGAGCGAGTTCCACCAGCCTTGAGCGTGTCT
>CAZMLV010000002.1:0-1493 GCA_964567235.1 uncultured Chloroflexota bacterium
AGCAGGCACGATCGTCTCGGGTAGCTACCTCGTCGACTTCTTCCTGCCGTCGCTCGGCGTATATCGCTGGACCGAGGGCAAGTGGGAAAACTGGCTCATGGAGTCGGCCACCCAGAACGGCGAGAACTACGAGGTCAAGCTGAAGCAGGGGCTCAAGTGGGACGACGGCAAGGAGTTCACCTCCGCCGACGTCGCATCGACCTACTGGGTCGGCCGCGCGCAGAGCTTCGGCATCTGGACCTACGCGGACAAGCTCGAAACGCCCGACAAGTACACGGTGCGGTTCCACATCAACCGGCCGTCCTCACTCGTCCCACGGCTCGTGCTCCGGAACGCGATCCGTCCCGACTCGCAGTTCGGGACCTTCGCCAAGCAGCTCCAGGACCTCTACAACGCCGGCAAGACCACGGCGTCGGATGAGGTCAAGGCGGTCGCGAAGCAGGTCGCGGACTACCGTCCAGACAATCCGCCGTCGATCGGCCCGTACAAGATCGACAAGGCGAGCGTCACCGCCGCACAGATGACGATGGTGAAGAACCCGGGCGGGCTCTTCGCCGACAAGGTGAACTTCGACAAGATCGTCGTGTATCAGGGTGAGACCGACGCCGTGACCCCGCTCGTGCTGGCTGGCGACATCGACTACGCCACGCACGGATTCCCGCTCGCGACCGACAAGGCGTTCGGTGACAACGGGATCCGCGTCGTACGCGGCCCGCTCTACACCGGCCCGGCGCTCGTCTTCCACTGGACGGCGGCACCGGAGTTCCAGGACAAGCGTCTGCGGCAGGCCGTCGCGATGGCGATCAACAAGGCCGAGTCCGCGACGATCACGTACGGCCAGTCGGCCAAGGCGCAGAAGTTCATGACCGGGATCAGCGACAACATCGTTCCCCAGTGGATCAACGCGGCGGACCAGGCGAAGCTGAAGTCATATGACTACGACGTCGCCGCGGCTGCCAAGCTGATGACCGACGCGGGCTACGCCAAGGGGAGCGACGGCATCTACGCGAAGGGCGGCAAGGCCCTCGCGTACGAGCTCTACTTCCCGAGCGACTTCGCCGACTGGACGAGCGCCGCGAACCATGCGTCCGACGCGCTCAACAAGTTCGGCATCAAGATCACGCCGCGTGGCGCCATCCGCTCGACCCAGCTCGCCGACGTGAACGCAGGCAAGTTCCAGGTCGCGATGATGGGCTGGGGCGTGGCGAACCCGCACCCGCAAGGCAGCTACATCCAGGCCCTGCAGACGTTCAACACGCTGCAGCCAGCCGGCGGCGGGATGAACTACCCGCTGAAGCAGGGCAACACCGACTTCGCCGCGCTCATCAACGCGATGGGCGACGGCTTCGACACGGAGAAGCAGAAGCCGGCCATCACCGAGTGCGCGCTCGCGTTCAACGATCTGCTCCCGATCGTCCCGCTCTGGGAGCGCTACGGGAACAACCCGGTCAACGAGAAGAAGCGGGTCGCAGCGTGGCCGCCGGACAGCGACA
>CAZMLV010000002.1:1593-9035 GCA_964567235.1 uncultured Chloroflexota bacterium
AGCTGGACGCAAGCACGGGTCGATAGCCCTGGCGATCACGTTCGGAGGATCGCCATGCCCGACGCCATCGTCCTCGCCATCCATGCCGAGCACGCCGACGCCATCCTCGACGGCACCGCCCGCTTCGAGCACCGCGCGTTCCCGCCGAAGCGCCTGCCTGCCCGGGCGTACCTCGCCGTCGTCGAAGCACGCGCCGTCGTGGGCCAGTGCGATCTTGGCGCGCCCACTCGCAAGTCGGCGAAGGGCTGGGCCCTCCCCGTGACGAACGCCCGGCGCTACCGGGCCCCGCGCGCGCTCAGCGAGTTCGGGCTCGCGAAGATCCCGCGCTCATTCCGCTACGTCGCGGGCTAATTCGCGGGCCGCCAGGCGAACGACACGTGCACGATGCGGTCACCGTCGGTCTCGAAGGTCCAGGTCGTGAAGTTCGCGAAGTGACCGGGCGAACGGGTCAGGCCGCGCAGGATGACCGAGTTGCCGTGGATCTCCTCCTCCCGCACGCGCCGGATGAATGGCGGGGCCATCCGGACCAGGCGCTTGGCGGCGTCCTTCCCCTGGAGCTCAGTCTCGCCACCGGGCAGCACGACCGTGACGTCGTCCGCGCACACCGATGCGGCCTTGTCGGCATCGCCGGCCTCGAGCGCATCCATGAACGTCTTCGCGGCGGCAAGCGGGGTCATCGCGTCATTCTCGCGCCGCGGCCGCCCGAGCCCCCTGCTCGACCCATTCCGGGCGCATTCGCACCCCAAGGGCGGCGACCGCGAGGGCCGTGACGATCCCGGTCGCGGCGAGCCCCGGATCGTCGCCCGCCCCAAGGGCGAGGTCCGAGTACCGCTCGTCGCCGACGGAGAGCCCCAGCACCGGCCCGGCCGCCGTCACCACGAAGTCGCGGCCACCCAGGACGTACGGCAGCGCGCGCTGCCGCATCGCGGCGTCGATGCCGGCCGCATCGCGGGGCGCGAGGATCACCGGACAGCGTTCGGGGGCGTCGGCGATCGCGGCTGCGACCGCGCCGTCCGACGCGCGCCCGATCGAAATGACGTCCGGAAGCGCGCCGTGCACCGGCGCCCGCGCGTCGATCTCCTCGTCGACCAGGAGCAGGATCCGCCGGCTCGCCTCCGCGTGCGCGACGAACGCGATCAATGTCTCGATCTCGCGGCGTGACGGGTCGCCGAGCTCGCGCCGGTCCGACGCGAGCTGGTACGCGATCGTGGCGACCGACGTGCCGGCGATCGCGATGAGCGGCTCGTCAAGGGGATCACCCAGCGCGGCCACGGGCGCGCCCGCGGCCGAGAGCACTGCGCGCGCGTAGCGCGCGATGATCGGCGCGCCGCCGCCGCGGATCGCTCCGACGAGATAGCGCACGTCCGGGCGGCCGAGCGCCTCGAGGTAGCCGCGCATGCGCGCGACCGTGCCGGCATCGTTCGGCCGGTCGGGGAGCGTCAGGAGGAACTCACGCACCAACGCGGCATCCACGCGAGGCGGATTATGGAGAGGTGCGGAGGTCGCTCGCACCGTACGCGATCGGCGCGGCGCTCGTCTTCGTCGTTTCGATCGCGATCCTGGCCGGCGCGCTCGCGATGGGCGGCCTGCTCGAAGAACGGATCGTCGCGCCCGACGCCTCGCCCACCCCTTCCGGCTCGCGCGCACCGCTCGAGCTCTCGCGCGCAGGGCGGCTCGCGTACTGGCGCACGGATCCGGCCGGCCCGACGCAGCTCTGGGTGTCGAACATCGACGGAAGCGGCCGGCGCGCGATCGCGAAGGTCGACTCGGTGAGCGGCGTCACGAGCACGCGGTGGTCGCCCGACGGGGACGCGATCGCCTACCTCGATCGCGGGGGTCAATCCGTCGCGATCCAGCGGCTCGACGGCACGCACGCCGACCTGCCGCTGCCGGTGGTCGTCACGGCATCGGGAGGGCGGTTCATCGATCTGGCCTGGTCCACCGACGGCCGGTCGGTCGCCGCCACACAACGTGACGCGGGGAGCTCGACCACGGACGTGTACGTCGCGGCGGCGGGCGGTGGCACCTGGCGGAACGTGACGGGATTGCGCAACGCGTTCCTCTCACAATGGATCTCGGCCGCCGAGCTGCTTGTCCACACTGGCAACGGGCTCATCGCGGTACAGGGCACCGCTGGCGGAGGTCTCCGGCCGCTGACCGCGCAGGTCGCGACGTCGCCGTTCCTCGGCGACGACGGCCGCGTCTACTACTTCGCCGGACAGGTCTCGCCGAGCGTGCGCGACGCCACGGTGCCGGTGATCAACGCCGGCCAGTCGCGGGTCTGGAGCCTCACCCTCGACGGCGGAGACATCCGCGCGGAGACGACCCAGGCCTACGACGACGTCCGGCTCGCCGGACGCTGGCCGGATGGACGGTTCCTCGTCCACCAGGGTGCGAGCACCGCGCTCGCCTTCCTCGCCCAAGGCCAACCGCCGATCGATACCACCATCGGTGTCATCGACCGGGTCGTGTATTCGCCGGACCGCCGGACGGCCATCGGGCTCACCGGCTCGCGGATCTTTCGCTACGACACCGCGCAGCTGACCACGCCCGTCGTGCTCCTGAGCGACGTTCTGCAGCCCGACGCGTGGTATCCGCAGACGGTCACGATCGCGACGTCGGCGCCAGCTCCCGTGACGGCTCGGCCGGCTGCGCGATATGCCTTCGCGCTCGGCGGGTTGCTGTGGGTGATGGACGCGGCCGGTGGGGTACGGCTGCTGCGGCAGCTGCAGGCGAACGACGTCGAGCTGCGCCGGCTGAGCGGCGTCGCGGTGCCACAGTGGGCGCCGGCCGGCGATCGCATCGTGTACTTCGACGTCCTCGCAAACTCCGACCGCGGAGCGGTCTTTGTCACCGACGTCACCGGCACCGGCGGCCGGCTGAGCGATCAGGACGCTGCCGGGCCCTTCCCGACGTGGACGCCGGACGGCAACGTCGCATACACCGACCTCGTCGCCAGCTTCGACTCGGCGGGATTCGGCGCGGACGGCGAGGTGCGGATCGTCAGCCCGACGAACGGGGCGCGCGTCACGACCTACCACGCGCGCGAGGTCGCCTTCGGCGGGGGCAAGACGTACCTCGTCGACAACGGCACGCTGAACCTCCCGCTGCAGACGCGGACCGAGCACACCATCCTCGAGCTGACGCCGGCCGGCACCCGGATCGTGGCGACCACGGCGGATCTGTCGGCGGGCACGCAGTTCGGCGTGACCCCCCTGCTCCAGCTCTCGATGCTCGGTTCGTCGGCCGATGGCACGGTCCTGTCGGTCCGGATCAGCCCGGCCACCGGCCGCGTGGGCTTTCTCTTCGCCACCTTTCGCGCTTCGGACGGCCGGCTGACGCTGCAGGCCGACGGGCAGGCGGTCACGGACTTCCGCTGGGCGCCGAGCGGGCATCTGGCCGGCATGACCCTGGGCAACATCCCGGTCGTGCGCGACGCCGACACCGGCACGATCGTCGCGTCCGCCACGAGCGGGCGCTTCGCGGGATGGTCTCCGGATGGAAAGTGGTTCTATGTCGCCCGCGAGACCGGCCTCTACGCACAGCTCCTGAGCGGCGGCGAGCCGGTCCGTATTTCCCCGCTCGGCGTGGCAGTGTCGACGACTACGCCGTGACCCGCTCTTTGAACCGGCGATACGCGGCGAGGTGCTCGTCCGGCGAGGTGAAGCCGGCGCGCATCGTGTTGCACTCGAAGTCCGTCGCGCCCATCGCACGGAACCGCGCCGCGGCGCGCGAGAGCTCGTCGTCGCTCATCTTCGCGCCGAGCCGGCACTCCAGGCCGACGGCCTTGGGGTCGCGGCCCGCGGCCTTCACCCACTCCCAGAACGCGGCCGCCTGGGCGCTGCCCTCATCGCTCGGCGCGAAGTGCGCGAACAGGCCGTCGCCCAGGCGCGCGACGCGGCGCAACGCGACCTCGCTGTCGGCGCCCATCCAGAGCGGGATCGGGCGCTGGACCGGCAGCGGGTTGATCCCGGCGCGATCGACGTGATGCCAGGCACTGTCGAGCGTCACCGATGGCTCCGTCCACAGGCGCCGGAGCAGGGCGATCTGCTCCTCGATGCGCCTGCCGCGGTCCTTGAAGCTCATGCCGAGCGCTTCGAACTCGACCCAGTTCCAGCCGACCCCGACGCCGAGCCGGAGCCGCCCGCCGGAGAGCACGTCGAGCGCGGCGGCCTGCTTTGCCACGAGCGCGGTCTGGCGCTGCGGAAGGATGAGCACGCCGGTCGAGAGCTCGAGGCGCGTGGTGATCGCCGCAGCGAACGAGAAGAGGACCATGACCTCGTGGAACTGCGAGTCGATCGTGTACGGCCCGGACCATCCTGGACGGGCGGGATCGGCGCCGAGCACATGGTCGTACGCGACGACACCGTCGAACCCCATCGCCTCGATGTCGCGGATGAACCGCGCGATGACCGCGGGGTCGCTCCCGATCTCGGTCTGCGGGAAGATCGCGTGGAGGCGCATGTGCCGTGAGTATCGAGGAACGGCTCCGGGCCGAGGCGGACGACGTATACAGGTGGTCGAACGGGCCGGGCGATCGCTATGCCCGGCACAGCCACACGTACACGAAGATCCTGTACTGCGTGAGCGGGTCGATCGAGTTCCTGCTCGACGACCGCGCCATCCTTCTGAACGCCGGCGACCGGATGGTGCTGTCGGCCGGCACCGCACACGCCGCGGCCGTCGGTCCGCAAGGATGCGTGTGTGTGGAGGGCAAGGGTCGCGCGCGGGCGCGAGCGGATGGCGAGAGCGAATGGTGAGCCGGGGCTAGACTGCCGCCCGATGACCCGTCCGCTCTCAGCCAGGATGTCCCGCCTCGGCACCGAGACCGCGTTCGAGGTGCTCGCGAAGGCGCGCGCGCTCGAAGCGCAGGGCCGCGACATCATCCATCTCGAGATCGGCGAGCCCGATTTCGACACGCCGCCGTCGGTCGTCCACGCAGGCCTGTCCGCGCTGCAGCGTGGCGAGACCCACTACACCGCGTCGGCCGGGATCCCCGAGCTGCGCGAGGCCATCGCGAACCACCTGAACCGAACCCGGCGTCTGGCCGTGGATCCCGGACAGGTCATCGTGACGCCCGGCGCCAAGCCGATCATGTTCTTCGCAATGCTCGCGCTTCTGGATGCGGGCGATGAGGCGATCTACCCCGATCCGGGCTTCCCGATCTACGGATCGATGATCAGCTTCGCGGGCGCCACAGGCGTGCCGTTGAAGCTGCGCGAGAAGAACGACTTCAATCCGGATCTCGAAGAGCTGAAGACGCTCGTGACCGATCGGACGAAGCTGATCATCCTCAACAGCCCGGAGAACCCGACGGGCGGGGTCCTGTCACAAGGCATGCTCAAGGAGATCGCGCAGATCGCGCGGGCGCGCGACCTCTGGGTCCTCGCCGACGAGATCTACGCGGAGATCATGTACGAGGGCACCCATCACTCGATCGTGCACGAGGACGGGATGGCCGAACGGACGATCCTCCTCGACGGATTCAGCAAGACCTTCGCGATGACCGGATGGCGGCTCGGGTACGGCGTCTTCCCCTGGCCGCTGGTGGATCCGGTCACGAAGCTCGTGACGAACTCGGTGTCGTGCACCGCGACGTTCACCCAGCGCGCCGGCGCGGCCGCCCTCACGAACCGACCGCCCGAGGTGGCCGAGATGGTGAAGGCCTTCCGCGAGCGGCGCGACACGGTGGTGACCGGCCTCAACAAGATCGATGGGATCACCTGTCGTGAGCCGAAGGGCGCCTTCTACGTGTTCCCGAACATCACCGGCCTCGGGCTTGGCGACTCAGCGACGGTCCAGGAGCGCATCCTCCGTGAGGCCGGGATCGCGACGCTGAGCGGGACCGCGTTCGGTGCGGGTGGTGAGGGCCACCTCCGGCTCTCGTACGCCAACTCGCTGAAGAACCTGCAGGCGGCCGTGAGCCGCATCGGCGAGTGGGCCCACGCGGCCCGGCAGGGCCGGGTCGCGGCGGCAGCCGGCAGCGTCACGAGCGCGGACCGCTAGGCACCGATCCCGTCGACCACCAGGTCGACGATGTCCGACGCGAGCTCGTCCGCGTTGCGCCCACCCGGCCTCGCCTCGCGACCGGTCCAGGGGTCGATGAGATTGAGCAGCGCCTGTGCGGCGAATGCGGTATCCATCGCGCGCAGCTCACCGGAGCGCACGCCGTCATCGAGCACCTGCTGCAGCGGCGAGAAGAAGTGCCGGAAGAACGCGCTGCGGGTCTGGCTCAGCTGATCGATGGTCAGCGTGACCCCGCCTTCGCGAAGGAGGCGTGGCCCGCTGCAGCGCGCGCGGACGAGGTACGCGACGGCCGCGACGAGACGCTCGCGCGATCCTGAGGCGGCGCGGCTTGCCGTGCGAAGGCCGCCGCCATGCTGCTCGAGGACGCTGCAGACCATCTCCGTGAACAAGACGCTCTTGTCGGCGAAGTAGTAGTAGAGCGTCGGCTTCGTCACCGCGGCGTCGCGCGCGATGTCCTCGAGCGACACCCCGCGGACCCCGCGCTCGCTCCAGAGCCGGTCCGCGGCCTGGAGCAGCCGCTCGCGGGTCGAGCTCCGCGGGCGCCGGCGGTCGGACGCTCGACGCCCACTTGAGCCCGGTGGAATGGGCATGTTCGGAGTCTACCGACTGGTAGGTAGATAAGCGAAACGGGGTGGCTCGCTGACGCTGAGGCAACGGATCGGTCGCGAGACCGCAAATGGTCGCTCGCTTTCACCAAGTCCTTTGCGATTCGTGCGGCTGGCGTTACCGATCGGCACGCCGCGCGGACGGCGACCTGCTTCGGATCCTGCCAATACGCCCCTCGCCGGGCCAGAAAGGTGGAGCACTAGAGAGATGCGCAAGGCAACGGGTCTCTTGATGATCCTCGCGAGCCTGATCTTCTACGCGTTCGCGCTGTCGACCCCCGCGTCGGCCGATCCGAACAGCCCTGGGAACAACGGCACGGTGAAGGTCGTCAACAACAGCGACGACCCACTTGGCGCCGATGACCGCGACAACGATCCACACGTCTGCCAGTTCCACATCTACGGATTCCACTTCGACAACAACTCGACTGGTACCTGGCAGATCGAGTCGTGGCCGCCGACCGGCAACCGGTCCGTGATGGCGAGCGGCACCTGGGCTGCCGATGGCACCGGGCAGTGGGCCGTCCCGGGCCCGGCCCTCGCCGATGGCCATTACGAGCTTGACGCGAAGCAGACCGTCAAGGCCACGCCGGGCAGCGACAAGAACAAGGTCTTCTGGGTGAAATGCGCCAGCGCGAGCTCGACGACCGGCTCGTCGACCACGACCGGCTCGTCGACCACGACCGGCTCTTCGACCACGACCGGCTCTTCGACCACGACCGGCTCGTCGACGACCACCGGGTCTTCGACCACGACCGGCTCTTCGACGACGACCGGTAGCTCCACCGGCAATAGCACCGGCAACAGCAC
>CAZMLV010000002.1:9135-35431 GCA_964567235.1 uncultured Chloroflexota bacterium
CCGGCTCTTCGACGACGACCGGTAGCTCCACCGGCAATAGCACCGGCAACAGCACGGGTGCTTCGACCGGCGCGTCCGTGGGCACATCGACCGGCGCGAGCACCGGAACCAACACGAACGCGACGAATGGCACCGCGGTGGCAGGCTTCCAGTCGCCGCCGTCCAACGCCGTCGGGGCCGTCAGCCCGATCGTGCAGACGCCTGGGAGTGCCGGCAATGTCGCCGGTGTCCAGGGCCTTCCGTCCACGAGCACGGGCTCGGGCCCGGCCATCCCGCTCGCGGCCCTGGGCCTCGCCCTGATGGCCGTCGGTGGAGCGATCCTCCGGCGCGGGACCACGCAGGCCTGACCTCGGACGCGTTGCACTGTCAGCCTTGCGCTGAGGGAGCCCCCGCACCGGGGGCTCCCTTCTGTTTCTCGCACACTTGACCGCATGAGGCGCGCCGTCCTGAACCACGAGCTGGCGTTCTGGAACGGGCAGGCCGACGTCGCCCCCGTCGCGCTGTTCCGGATCGTCTTCGGTCTGCTCGCATTCAACTGGTTCTGGCAGCTCCTGCCGAACCTGACTCCGTTCTTCACCGACCAGGGGATGCTGCCCCGCGGGAACCAGGTCGATTTCTTCGGCGCGTCATTCACGCTGCTGAACGCCGCCGGTCAGACGTGGCAGGTCGCGATCTTCTGGGTCGCCGCGCTCATCGCCTCCGCGGCACTCGCCGCCGGCTTTCATACGCGCACCGCGGCATTCGTCACGTTCATCGCGCTCGCGAGCTTCTCGTTGCGGAATCCGCTCATCGGTGATGGGAGCGACCAGGTGTTCCGCGTGGCCGCGTTCTGGCTGGGCTTCACGGCGGCCGGCGACCGCTGGTCCGTCGACGCGTGGCTGCGCACGCAACGCGGCGATCCGCCCAGCGGGCGGGGCTGGGCACTGCCGATCCGGATCCTCGAGCTGCAGTTCGCCTGGATCTACCTCGCGACCGGCCTCGAGAAGATGGGTGGCGGGCTCTGGCGCGACGGTCTCGCGGTCTTCTACTCGCTCCAGCTGGAGCACACCTTCGCGCGGCCGTGGGACGCGCCGATCGCCGACCTGGTCGACCTGACCCGCGTGGCGACGATCCTCACGCTCGTCACCGAGCTCGCGTTCCTGCCGCTCGCGTTCATCCCCTACCTGCGGCGGCTCGGGCGACTCATCGCCGTGCTGATGGCGGCCGGCCTGCACGTCTCGATCGCGCTCTTCATGAACGTGGGCAATTTCCCCTCAGTCATGCTGGCCGGCCTGATCCCATTCCTGCCGCCGTCGTGGGTCCAGCTCATCGTCGCCCGGCTTCGGGCGTGGGTGCCCGCGGCCATCACGACGAGGCTGCGAGTGCCGGCGGCGATCGGCGTGATGCTCATCCCGCCGGCCGCAGGGGTACGGCCGGTTCAGGTGCCCGGCTGGACCGGTCCGTGGCGCGGCTTGGCGGCGATCGTCCTTGCGCTGTTCGCGCTCGTGGTCTTCTCGACGTCGCTCCCCGGGTATCTGGCCATGCCGCGTCCGGCTCCGGTCGACAACACCCTCCAGTACGCCGACCTCATGCAGAAGTGGAACATGTTCGCGCCGAACCCGGTCACGGCCGACGGCTGGATGCACATCCCGGCGGTCCTCGCGGACGGCACGACGCTCGATCTCGCGACCGGCGGCCCGCCAAGCGATGCGCCACTGGTCGCGGACCCGCTCTACAGCCGCTGGACGAAGGTGACCGAGTGGATCGCATCCCCGGACGGGGTCCCCTACCGCCAGGAGTACTCGCGGATGTACTGCCGGCTCCGCAACCTTCACCTCCAGCCAGGGCAGTCACCGATCGTGAGCTTCGACCTCATCTACTACGAGCGGCAGATCCCGCCCCCGGGCGGCACGCCGACGCCGGTACGCGTCATCACGCTCAATTCCCATCACTGCTGACGAACGACAGACCGCGGATGGTCCGCGCCATGTCGCTTGGCCCACACTGATGGGGTGACGGACGCCATCCAGTACGGCCAGGAGCGCCGGCTCGTGTCGGTGCTGTTCGCGGACTTCGTCGGGTTCACGACGCTGTCGGAGGATCTCGACGCCGAGGTCCTCCAGGAGCTCGTGTCCGGCATCTTCGAGGATCTGGCCGAATGCGCGATCACCTACGACGGGACGATCGAGAAATTCATCGGCGACGCGATCTTCGTGATCTTCGGCGCGCCGATCGCCCACGAGGATGACCCCCAGCGGGCCCTCCGGACCGCGCTCGCGATGCACAAGGTGTTCGGCGAGCACGCCGCCCGGGCGAAGAAGGACCGCGGGATCGAGCTCGGCCTCCGCATTGGGGTCCACACCGGGATGGTCGTGGCCGGCAATGTCCGCTCGGTCTCCGAGTACGGGGTCATGGGCGACACGGTGAACACCGCCGCCCGGCTGCAGGAGGGGGCCCCGCCCGGCGAGACGTACGTGACGCAGGCCACGTTCCGGTTGACGAACCGCGAGTTCACGTTCCGCGAGGTCGGCCCGATCGAGCTCAAGGGCAAGGAGAAGCCGGTCCTCGCGTACGCGCTCACGGGCGAGCGGTCGGACATCCGCGTCGCGATCGAGCTGAACGCGCCCCTCGTGGGCCGGTGGATGGAGCTCTCGCGGCTCGACCTCGCCTACCAGTCGGCGCGCATCGGCCGGACCGAGGTCGTGCTCATCGCGGGCGAGCCCGGCATCGGGAAGAGCCGGCTCGTGTCCGAGTTCATCGGCCTGGTCACCGCGGACGATGGCGCCGCAGGGACCGACGCGCCCCGCGTGCTCCGCTGGACGTTCTCGCGCGTCAACCAGCGGAGCTACGCCGGCTTCATCGAACCGCTTCTGGTCGAGCTGCAGATCGACCCGGCCGCACCGGAGGCGCGCGAGCACCTCACCGCGAAACTCACCGAGCTCGGGTTCGCGAACCCCGGCACGACCAGCCCGGTCCTCGCGCAGTTCCTCCATCTCCCCGGCGCGGACGAGACCACGAACGAATCCGAAGAGTGGAAGCGCGGGATGTACCTCATCATCTTCGACGTCCTTGGCGCGCTCGCGCGGACGAGGCCGCTCCTCTACGTGCTCGAGGATCTCCACTACGCCGATTCCGCGTCGCTCGATCTGCTCTGGTTCGTGGCCGGGCGTGGCGCTCGGGTCCCGCTGCTCATCCTGCTCGCGCAGCGGATCGGCGCGGGCGGGCAGCCGCGGCCGTCGCGGACGAACTTCACGCAGATGGTCCTCGAGCCGCTGACCGACGATGAGGCCGCGCGCATCGTGGAGTCGACGCTCGAGTGGGCGCCGGCCGAGCTCCGCGACCGGATCGTCGCGCGCGCCGGGGGCAACCCGTTCTTCATCGAGGAGTCCATTCGCGCCCTGGTCGATTCGGGCGCGATCGCGCGGGACGAGAAAGGCGACTGGGTATTGCGCGAGCGCGCGGCCGCGCTCGACGTGCCCGCGACCCTGCACGCCGTCGTCGCGGCGCGGATCGACCGCCTTCCGCCGATCGCGAAGGAGTGCATCCAGCTCGCGTCGGTCATCGGCCAGCGCTTCGGCGACCGGGTGCTTCGAGCCGCGGGTGGCGAGCGCCTCGCCGACGCCGTCGACATCCTCATCGCGGCCGACCTCGTCGTCGAGGGCGCCCCGGGCGAGCGGCGCGAGGGTCGCTTCCGCTTCAAGCACGCCGTCACGCAGGAGGTCGCGTACAACACGCTGCTCGTTCGCCGCCGGACCGAGCTCCATCGTCGCGTGGCCCTGTCGATCGAGAACGTGCTGGCCAGCGAGATCCGCGACTTCTATCCGGCGCTCGCGCATCACTACCTGCTCGGCGAGGTCCCGGACAAGGCGGCGATGTACGCGTGGAAGGCCGCGCAGCGCGCGATGAATATCCACGCCCACGTCGAAGCGCTCCGATTCGCGGAGCAGGCCGCCGAGCTCTACGAGAAGCTTGGCGACGTCGACCACGCCGTCGAGGCGCTCTACCTCGTCGGCCGCGTCCGGCGGTACCACGGCGAGGGCGATGCGGCCCTTGCCGCGTACGAGCGGGCGCGCCTCATGCTCGAGGCCCGGCCGGACATCGATCACAAGCAGGTCGCGGCCGTATACGCGCACATGGCCGAGCTCGTCACTCGATGGGACGCGAAGCATCCCGACCTTGACGGACTCATCGCCCGCGGCCTTGCGCTGGTCGGCGACGAGCCGTCGCCGGAGCGAATCCGGCTGCTCGCGGCGCGCGCCTTCGCGCCGCGCAAGCTTGCGCGCGCGAGCGACGCGGACTGGGAGGCGGCCCTCGGCACGGCCGAAGAGGCTCTCGGCATCGCGGAGGAGCTCGGCCTCCTGCGCGAGGTGTCGCTCTGCCTCGATGCGGTCGGCTACGCGTACCGAGCCCTCGGGAAGTTCCGCGACGCATATGCGGCGAATCAGCGCCGGATCCCGATCGCGCAGTCGCTGCAGGACAGCGACGAGCTCATCGACGCGCACAACATGGTCGGCGCGATGGCGATGGTCCTCGGGAACCTCGATGAGTCGCTCGAGCACGCGAAGATCGCGACGGAGGTCGCGCAGTCGACCGAGAAGCCGCGCCTGGGTGGCTACTCGCGCGCGCTCGCCGCGGCGGCGGAGCTGCTCGCCGGCGATTTCGCCGGCACGATCGCGACGGTGAACGCGTCGCCGGTCGACACCGCGCACGTCGACCCGAACTGGAAGTCGCTGCTCGCGTTCGGGATGAGCGCGGCGGCCGCGATCCAGAACGACGGCGACGAGCAGCGCTTCCGCGACCGGCTCGCGGAGAGCGAGCCGAGCCCCGCCGACGTCGCGATGGCCGACCTGCTCTCGGCGGTCTACGGCTGGCGAGAGAGCGAGAGTGCGTATCAGGCCGCGCGAAGTGCGGGCGCTCCGGGCAGCATCGTGGACCGCACGATCTGGTCGCCGGTGCTTACCGTGGCGGCGGCGCGCTGGGGCCTCAGCGACGAGGCGAACGACGAGCGCACGGCGGCGCTCGTCGAGCGCACCGGCTACGCGCGCGGGCGCGCGCTGCTCACGCAGGCCCAGGGACTGCGCGCGCTGCGCCGGGGCGAGCACGCGAAAGCCGAGAAGCTGCTGTTCGACGCGACGCAGGCCTTCGCGACCCTCAACCTCGAATACGAGCGGATGGCTGCGCTCGCCGATCACGCGACCGCGCTTGCCGCGCAGAGCCGCTTCGATGAGGCGGCCGCGGAGCGCGGGGAGGTCCGCGCATACGCGGAACGGGCGGACGCGAAGGCCCTCCTCGGAACGCTGGAGCCGATGCCGGCCGCGGTCTAACGTTCGGCGATGCGACGTGATGTTCAGCGTGCGTCGGACTGGTTGGCCTCGAATCCGTGGGCACTCGTCGCGATCGTGGCGCTGGTCGTCGTCCTCCCGATCCTCCTGCTTGGCGAGAGCTCCGGCTCGGATATGCAGCAGCGGCTGCGGTCTGAGCGGCTGGCCCTCGGGACGCAAGCCGCGAATCGCGGCGCCGACGTGATCCAGACGCAGCTCAGCGTGGCCCGGCAGGCACTTGAGACCTTGGGACTGAGCACTGACCTGGCCGCGGCGACCCAAATCCGGGATCAGACTGGAGCGAAAATCGCGGCCGGCATCGTGTTCAACAGCGGCTCCGATATCACGGCGATCGACATCGCTGACGCGACCGGAACCGTGCTGGTGACGGTCACAGGATCCTCCAGTTTCTCGGGAGGATCGGCCGCCCCCGCCGTCAAGAGCGTCGCGGATCGTGACTACTTCCAGCTGGCCCGCTCGGGAACGACCACCATCCACGGCGTCTCGACGGAGCCCCTCCAGCTTGACCACCCGATCGTCATTGCCGTTCCGATCAACTCTTTCGGCCAGGGCGCGCCGTCCGGAGGAGCAGTCATTGGAGAGCTCGCCGGCAGCGATCTCGCCGGTCATCTGCGATCGCAGCTCGGTCCGTTCGAGGACCTGTTCGTCGTCGACGGTGCCGGACGGCTGGTCGGGCGAGCAGCCGTCCCGCCAGCACCGGCCATTGACCTCGCGGGCGACCCGATCGTGCAGCAGCTGCTGGCGGGGACGACGGTGTCAGGCGAGCTGCGCGACCCGGTGACCGGCACGACCCGGCTGCTGACCTCAGCACCGATCGGCGCGACGGGCCAACCGGGCTGGACGGTCGTGGCAGTGCAGGACACCGGGGGTGTGGAGGCCGAGACAGCGGCCGTCCTTGCGGACCAGCGGACGCTGCGCCTGGCGCTCGTCGCGATCCTGCTCGTCGGCACGTTCGCGTTCGCGCGGATCGCGGCGGGATCCGTACGGCAGCGGAGGCAGCTCGCGGTCGCGCTCGGACAGGTCGAGCAGAAGAGCCGCGAGGTCGAAGCGGCGAACCGCCACAAGAGCGAATTCCTCGCGAACATGTCCCACGAGCTTCGAACACCGCTGAACGCGATCATCGGGTTCTCCGAAGTGCTGCGGCAGCAGATGTTCGGCGCGGTCAACCCGAAGCAGGGCGAGTATCTCGAGGACATCCAGACCTCGGGGCAGCACTTGCTGTCCTTGATCAACGACATCCTCGACCTGTCCAAGGTCGAGGCCGGCAAGATGGACCTGCAGCTGTCGCGGTTCTCGCTTGCCGCCGCCCTGCACGCGGTGGTGCTCATGGTCCGGGAGCGCGCGGCAGGGCGCGGCATCGACTTGACCACCGAGATCGATCCGGCGATCGATCAGATCGAGGCGGACGAGCGGAAGGTGAAGCAGATCGTCCTGAACCTCCTAACGAACGCGGTGAAGTTCACTCCCAGCGGCGGCAGCATCGTGCTCGGGGCAAGGCCCGACGGCGCCGGAGTACTCGTGGCGGTGCGGGACACGGGCGTGGGCATCGCGCCGGCCGATCAGGCTCGCGTGTTCGAGGAGTTCACCCAGGCCGGCGGAGCCGCAACGTCGGGCCAGGAGGGCACCGGCCTCGGCCTGACGCTCAGCCGCAGGTTCGTGGAGCTGCACGGCGGGAGGATCTGGGTCGAGAGCGAGCCCGGCAAGGGCAGCACGTTCTCGTTCACGCTGCCGCCGGTGAACCGACTCAGCTAGTCCGCGAGGTACCGATCCATCAGCGGGGTCAGGTACTTCGTCAGCCAGTCGGCTGTCCGCCGGAGCGCATCGATCCGGTTCTCGATCCGCGAGAACCCGTGGCCCTCGTTCGGATATTCGTGGTACTCATGCGGCGCGCCGTTCGCCTCGAGCGCGGCGACGATCTGCAGGGCTTCGCTCTTTGGCACGCGCGGGTCGTTCGCGCCCTGCAGCACCAGCAGCGCGGCCCGGATGCTCTTCGCGTGGGTGATCGGCGAGCGATCGAGATACAGCTGCGGGTCCCTCGCCGCGTCTCCGAGCTCGCGGATGAGGTATTCGCGCAGATCTCCACGCGTGGTCTCGAACAACGTCTTCCACGAGACCACGCCGACGCTCGACACGCCCGCGGCGAACCGGTCGGGATGGCGCGCGAGCGCGTAGAGGGTCATGTACCCGCCGTAGCTGCCGCCGGTGATCCCGATGCTCTTCGGGTCCGCGATCTTTTCCTTGGCGAGCCAATCGACGCCGGCGATCACGTCGGCGAGGTCGCCGCCGCCCCAGTCGCGGCGGTTCAGCTCCTGCCACTCGCGTCCGTAGCCGGTCGAGCCACGCACGTTCGGCGCGAGGACGACGAGCCCGCGATTGGCCAGCAGCTGCGGCGTCGGATCCCACCAGCGGAAGTGCTGGCCGGTCGGGCCGCCATGCACGTACAGCACGGCGCCGGGGATCGTCCCGCGCACGGCCTCGGCATGCGGGACGTACAGCAGGGCAGGCACCTCGCGGCCGTCGGCCGATGGGTAGCGCACGTGCACGGGCTCCACGAGCACCCTCGGATCGATCTTCCCGCCGAGCGAATCGGTGATCGGCCGGAGCGTGACCTGATCGCCCTCGCGGACCCAGACGTCGACCGGCCGCCGGGGCGAGGTGAACGTCATCGCGACCGTCTCGCTGTCCGGCGCGACCGCGGGCCAACCGTACATCCCGGGCACGTCGGCGACCGGCGTCGCCGCGCGGGACGCCGAAAAGACCCGATGGACCGAACGGCTCGCGTCGCGGTCGTGGAGGTACACGACGCCGCGCGCGTCCGGTCGCCAGACCGGCTCGAGCTCGTCGAACGGATTCTCGGTGAGGTAGCGCACCCGCGCCGCCGTGGTGCCCTCGACATCGGCGAGTGCGATCTCGCGCCGGCCGCGCGCGCTCGACGTGAACACGATCGTGCGCCCATCCGGCGACCAGCGCGCGAACTGCGAATCGCCGCTCGCACCACCGCGCGTGTCGAGCTTGACGGCGCTGCCGCCGCCGGCCGGGATGACGTAGAGATCGGCCTCGATCCGCGACGCCGACCGCCAGGACTCGAAGAGGATCGATGTGCCGTCGGGCGAGAAGCGCGGACGCGCGTCCTCGAACGCGCCATCGGTCAGCTCGCGACGGGCGCCGGACGCGCAGTCGAACACCTGGATGCTGAACCGCTTCCCCCCGATGTTGGCCACACACACGATCGCCTGTCCATCCGGCGACCACGCGATATCACGATGCATCGCGTCGTCGTCCGCGGTGAGCTTGCGCTCGTGATCGCCGTCGCGGTCCACGATCCAGATCGACATGCGCTCGGTCCCATCCGCGTCGCGCATGAACGCGATCTGCGAGCCGTCCGGTGACCATCGCGGCGAGACGCTGCGGGTGTCGGACTCGGTGAGCTGGATGATCCGGTCGCCGGCGATCGGCGCGCTATAGAGCTCGTAGGCGCCGGTCCGGTTCCACGAGAACGCGACTTCGGTCCCATCGGGCGAGAGATCGATGCCGCCCCAGAAGAAGTCAACGCTCGGAAGTCCGCCGACGAGCGCCGCATCAAGCCGCATGAAGCCGTCGCCGAGCGGAACAGGGCGGAAGCCCGTGGCGGGCGGTGTGAGGTCGGTCGGCGGATTCGCCACGGTGGTCGGCGGCGACGCGGTCCCGCTCGCGCCCCAGTCCTCGGCGAAGCTCCGCGGCCGCCCGCTCGCCGTGGCGGCCGGCGCGGCTGTGGCAGCGGCGGCGGCCTGCCCGGTGCGGGTGGGCCGCGGCGCGGCCTCCGTGCGCTCGCGCACCTGCTGGGCGACGACGAGCGTGCCCGGACCCATCGCGGCCTCGCGGGCCGAGGTCTGGTCCGGCGGGACGATGAGCGGGTTCGCCTTCATCTGATCCTCGAGCCGGCCCTTGTACGAGCGATCCCACGGCGCCTGAAGGAGGATGCCGAAGCGCTTCGTGGGCTGGTGCAGCTCGCGCTGGAGGAAGAGGAGCGTGTCACGGCCCGCGTTCCAGATCGGCGGCCGTCGAGCCGAGAGGACGGCCGAGAACTGCAGCTTCAGCAACGGGCGGGCAGCCTCGGTGGCGAGATCGAGGTCGCCACAGAACAGGACGCCGCCGGCCTTGCGACCGAGCACGACCGTCGCGCCGTCCCCATCCTCGCCGACGCGGATGACCCGCGCGTCCGGTCGCACGAGATCGTCGGTCTTCAGCACGAGGTCCGCGCCACCGGGCACCGAGCTCGCGTCGTCCTCGTGCGCGGCGATCTGGATGCCGAGCGCCTCGCGGTACCGCGCCGCGTCGCCGCCGCGAGCGCCGTTGGTGATGAGCAGCAGCGACGCAGGGCCCGCGCCGCGGATGAGCCGGAGCGCGCGCTCGCTGAACGCGGGCGCGTCGATGAGCAGGTTGCCTCGCGCGCTGTCGAAGACGATGTACTGGCGCTCGTCCTCGAGCGGCTCGTAGAGCTCGAAGATCCAGGAGCGAAGCTGGTGAATGTCTATCTAATTACTCCATCGGCAGCGACGGCCCGAATTGCGCCCATGCTATCGGGCGACACGACCTACTGCGCCAGCGCCGTCAGCACCAGAGAGCCGCTCAGCCGGACGAGCTTCCGTGCGCCTTCTGCCCGCGCGATCGCGCGTTGCGCGACGGCGTCATCCCAGTCGAACAGCCGGACGAGCTGCTTCTCGGTGACCGAGCCCGCGAGCTCGAGCGTACGGGTCAGCAGCGTCGCCGTCGCATCGGCGGAGGTCAGGCGCTCCGCGGCCTTGACCGTCTCGGGATAGCGGCGCACGAAGAGGTCGTACGTGTAGTTGTAGTCCTCGCGGAATTCCCCGACCGCGCGAACACGGGCGACGTACATGAGGCGCTGCACGTCGTCGATCGCTTTCGCATACGTCGCGCGGCCTTCCTTGGAGGTGATCCCGAGCTCGGCGCGCATCCGCTTCGTCTGGGTCTCGCCGTTCTGGGCGAGGTACTCGATGATCCGGCGCGCGATGTCCGACAGGCGGCCCGCCCGCACGTCCGCGTCGTGGTCGTCCGCCTCGCCGGCACGGCCGAACGTCGCGTAGAACGTCGGGAGCAGCTTCAGCGAGACGAACGTCGGCTTCCGCGCGAGCAGCACGCCGTAGTAGAGCTTCTTCTCCTCTGGGAGCTCGTCTTTCCAGCCCCACATCCAGTTCCACTTCCGGTTCGTGTCGTTCGTCGAGAGGTGGTCGAAGCACGCCGGGATCGGCGCGTCGCCCGCGCGAAGCGTGAATGCGAACGCGAAGCCAAGCGCATCGACGAGCTTCACGAGGTCGGCGGCGTTGCGGACGCGATGCGCGCGGGTGACCTTCTGGCGATGCTGCTCGACCTTCGCGGGCGTCTCGGCCGCGCGCGTCACGACAGGAAGAGCGCGACGAGACCGCTGAGTACCACGACGCGCATCGCGCGCGCCGCGGACCGCGCGAGGCCGGCGTACTCACGACGCGCTGGGCTGCTCTCGGGAAGGTCGTCGAAGTCCGGGACCTGTGCCCGGAACGCTCGGGCGACCGAGCCAGCCCACGCGCTCGCGTACAGCGTCACTGCGGCCATGACCGCGAGCGCGATCCAGCGAGCGATCAACCGCGGGCCGACGTCTGCGTCCTCGAACGCGAAGAACTTCAGGACGGTCGTGATGATCAGGACGACGAGGGCGAGGCCCGCGAGCTGGTCGTAGCGGCGCGCGGGTCCGCCGAGAACGATCGCGCCGCCCACGAGCACCGCGAGGGCCGCGTGATACAGGAACTGCAGGCCGTCGAAATAGAGCGTATCCACGGGCGGTCGATGCTAGGTCAGGGATTTCCGACTCGCAGCGTCGGTTATCCTTGTCCGCATGGGGAGCTACCGCGACTACTTCTCCGAGCTGCGCAAGCACGTCAAGGAAGCGACGCCCCAGGAGGTCCAGCAGCTCCTCGCGGGCGACGTCCAGCTCGGCGACGTCCGCGAGAAGAACGAATGGGACGAGGGCCATCTGCCCGGTGCCGCGTTCGTGCCGAAGAGCTACCTCGAGCAGTGGGCCGAGGACCGGCTCCCGAACAAGGACAAGCCCACGATCCTCTACTGCGCCGGCGGGGTGCGGTCGGTGATGGCCGCCGACGCGCTCCAGAAGCTCGGCTACACGAACGTGATCTCGATGTCCGGCGGATTCAACCGCTGGAAGGACGCCGGCCTCCCATGGACAAAGCCCGAGACACTCGCCCCGGAGCAGGCCCAGCGGTACTCGCGGCATCTGCTCATCCCCGAGATCGGCGAGCGTGGCCAGCTGAAGCTGCTGTCGAGCAAAGTGCTCGTCATCGGCGCCGGTGGCCTCGGGTCGCCGGCGGCGCTCTACCTCGCGGCTGCGGGCGTCGGTGTGATCGGGATCGTCGATTCGGATGTCGTCGACGCGACGAACCTCCAGCGCCAGATCCTCCACAACACCGAACGGCTGGGCCGGCCGAAAGTCGACTCGGCTCGCGAGACGATCGCCGCGCTGAACCCGGACGTGACCGTGAACGCCTATCAGGAGCGCCTGACCGCCGCGAACATCGACCGGATCATCGCGGGCTACGACGTCATCGTCGACGGCGCCGACAATTTCCCCACTCGCTACCTGGTGAACGATGCGTCCGTGAAGCACCGCATCCCGGTCGTGCACGGCAGCATCTATCGCTTCGAGGGCCAGGTCACGGTGTTCAAGCCGTTCGATGGTCCCTGCTACCGGTGCCTCTTCCACCAGCCGCCTCCGCCTGAGCTCGCGCCCTCGTGCGCGGAGGCGGGCGTGCTTGGCGTGCTGCCGGGGATCATCGGATCGATCCAGGCGAATGAAGCGATCAAGCTGCTGCTCGGGATCGGCGAGCCGCTCATCGGCCGGTACCTGCTGTTCGACGCGCTCGAGGAATCGTTCCGCGAGGTCAAGCTGCGCCGGGATCCGGAATGCCCCGTCTGCGGCGAGCACCCGACCATCACCGAGTACATCGATTACGAGGGCTTCTGCGCGTCGCCGACCGAGTGGCTGTCCGAGCACCACGCGAAGGGGACCGAACCAGCGACCCGCTGAGTCAGTATCCTCATCGAGATGCGCCGGTACGCCTACGCCAGCCTCGCCGCCATCGCCATCGCGATGCTCGCCTGCACGCCGAGCACGTCGACCGGCGGCACCCCCGCGCCGCAGAAGACCGGCGACTTCAAGCAGGCCAAGCTCGACATCGCGTACTCGTTCCTGTCGGACGCGTCCGTGCACAGCCCGACCTCGAAGGCGCTCCTCTCCGCCGCGCTCGATGCGATGAAGAAGGAGGCGAAGAGCAGCGGCGGCTCCGATGACGTTGCCACGCCGGACTTCACGACCGATACCGAGACGAACCTCACCGACTTCAAGAAGTTCGCGGCCGCCGCCGGGGCGCTCGCGGCGAAGAACTCGCAGCTGTCCCCCGACCGGCTCGCTGAGGTCGGCGTCGTCGGGATGGAGCAGGCCGACCCGGACTGCCATACCTATTACCTCGACGGCAAGGGCGGCGTGAAGCCGTCGCGGCCCGAGCCCCTGACCGGCACCGCGCCGCAGGTCCCGAGCGGCGGGACGTTCATCCAGCAGCAGCCCGACCAGGTCGGCCTCCAGGCCAAGATGCTCGATGGCGGCATCGCCTACCTCACCTGGCACGCGTTCGAGATCACCGGCAACTACAGCGTCACGACCGCGGTCAAGGCCGTCCTCGACAAGGCCGTCGCCGCTGGCGCGAAGGCGTGGCTCTTCGATCTGCGCGCGAACGTCGGCGGCAACGGAGCCGACACGATGGCCAGCTGGTTCCTCAACGGCGAGAACACGCTACGGGTGGCGGTGAAGACGGGCTTCGCCGGCAACATGAGCGCCAACAAGGACCTGCGTCTTGGGCCGGCCTACCAGCTGCCGATCGCGATCATCCTCAACGATCGCGGCGGCTCGGCCCCGGAGGTCCTGGCCGCCGGGCTGAAGGAGAACAAGCGCGCGACGATCGTCGGTGCCAAGTCCGCGGGCTGCCTCGGCTCGACCAGCAGCACCCCGCTCGGCAGCGACGGCTCGGAGCTCTACGTCGTGCAGCAGGAGTTCGTGGGCGCGATCACGGGCACGAAGTACAACAACATCGGCATCGTGCCGGACGTACCGGCCGATGACGCCTCAGCGATCGCCGCCGCCACCAGGGTCCTTCTCGACAAGATCGCCGGCAAGTGAGGGCGGGCGCCCGCTCTCTGTCCATCGCGTTCGCGCTTGTCCTCGCGGCCTGCGCGACGGCGTCCCCACCCGCCCGATCGGGGCCGGAGAAGGTCACCATCACCGCAACCACCGCTTCGGAGCTCGTTTCGGTGATGACGGCCTGGCAGACCGCGCTCGGCAAGAAGGACCTGACCGGGTTCCAGGCCACCATCGACCTCTCGCGCCCCGCGTTCCGACGCTGTCAGGCCGAGACCTTCGACATCGCATCGCGGCAGGGATTCACGCCGTCCGACGTGAAGATCCCGAAGGTCGAGCCGTATCTGGACCTGTACGTGCGCGCGTATGTCGGCGACGACGTGAACGGGTACTCGCGGGTGTACTTCCGGCGCGAGGCCGGAAAGTGGATCCGCAGCGAGCCGCTCGACACTGAGCTCGGCGGTGACCGAACGAAGACCGTCGACGGCCTGCAGCTGAGCTACTACGGGATCGACGACGACGTGATCGACGAGTACGCGGCGACGGGCAACGACGTGCGGGCGTTCCTGCTGCAGCAGGCGGCGGGTCACACCGCGACCGGCCAGGCGTTCGGGCTGCGGATCTTCCCCACGCGCGGGGCGGCGGGACCGAACGTCGCGTGCGGCGTCGCGGGCTTCCATCTCCCGAACACGCCGAACGATCCGTTCATCCGACTCTTCAGCAACGCCCTGTCGTTCCAGGCCGGCCTGTCATCCGTGACCGAGAGGACCGCGAGCATCATCCGGCACGAGGGACTGCACTGGCTGCAGGACCAGTTCATCCCGGGCATCACCGCGCGCATGCCGTTCTGGCTCGTCGAAGGCTGGCCGGACTTCATCGGCCAGTCGCGGAGCCTCGCGGTCAAGAAGAACGTCGTGTGCAACACGCCGACGCCGACGTACAAGCAGCTCGAGGATGGCGTGCTGCAGACGCCCGAGACGCCACCCGAGCTCCCCGGGCAGTACTACTCGTTCGCGAACACGATGGTCGAGTACGTCTACAAGATCGGCGGCGGCGCGAACGCGTATTGGGACCTCATGACCGCGTACAAGGCCAGCGTCGATGCGAAGGTGGATCTGCCGCTGGTCCTCCATGTGACCCCCGAGGCGTTCCACGCCGGGTGGATCCTCTGGGCGAAGCAGACCTACTGCTGAATTGACCTGGGAGCGAGCAAGCCCTTCGGGTGCCGGTCGTACGGAATGCGGTACGGACCATCCATTCGCTGACCCGTGTTTGGTACCTCTGGGCGGTTGTCGATGCGTCCGGCCGCTGAGTATGGTGCTCGTGAGCACTCAGCGGGAAACGGGAAGGGGTTAGGCCACGTGAGCGTGACCGTTGCGCGCGTCGAGACCCTGGCACTTGTGCCGACGCTCGGCCTCGATGCGTTCGGCCCGATCCCGGACGTCATCGACCGCGCCCGCAATGGGGATCGCGCCGCGTTCGCGGAGCTCTACGACACCCATGTGGACAGCGTGTACCGCTATCTCCTGTACCGGGTCCGTGAACCCAGCGACGCGGAGGACCTCTGCAGCGAGGTGTTCACGCGTGCGTTCGCCAACATCCACCGCTACCGGTGGCAGGGCAAGTCGTTCCTCGCCTGGCTGTACACGATCGCTCGCAATGCGGTCACCGATCGCCGGCGCCGCGAGCGGCCGACCGTCGAGATCGACAACGCATTCGGCCTGGCCGAGGACGGCCCCACGGCACACGAGCGCGCGGTCCACGGCGAAGCCGTCGACCTGCTGCGTGGCGCGGTGCGTCATCTCACGACCGAGCAGCAAGAGGTCCTCGTCCTCCGGTTCGTCGAGAACCGTTCGAGCCGCGAGGTCGCAAAGATGCTCGGCAAGAACGAAGGCGCGATCCGCGCGCTGCAGTTCCGAGCGCTCGGTCGCCTGCGCAAGCTCATGCGCGAGGACCCGGCCTAGCTCTTCCTAAGACGCGGCTAAGAAGGGGCGTCCGCGCACCGTCCGCGCTCGTACACTCGGAGCAGCCGTGATCCGCTTCCGCCCCGCTCTCCTCCTTGCTCTCGCCCTGGTCGTGTCGTCCTGCTCGGCGATCCAGAACGAGCTGCCGATCCCGGCGGCGACGACGACCTTCGCCACGGCCGAGGCCGCATTCAACATCCTCATCGAGCGCCACGTCGACAAGCCCGGCTCGCCCCAGCTCCTGAACGCGGCCCTCGACGCGGTCCAGACGCTTCTCGAGAAGATGGCCGATCCGTCGCCGACGGTGACGAAGCCCGCGTTCACGGGCAACCCGCAATCGGATTTCGCGAAGTTCGCCGCGACGCTCGCCGACGTGCTGAAGGCGAACCCGAAGGAAGACCCGAAGCTCGTTGAGGAGCAGGCGACCGATGGCATGGCCCGGTCGATGAACGAGTGCCACACGTACTACCTCGACCCGACCCGCGCGAAGGGCTTCAATGCCCCGCCCCAGGAGTACTCCGGCATCGGAGCGACCATCACCTCGCCCGGCCCCAATGACCTGGTCGAGATCGCGCAGGTGTTCCCCGGCAGCCCCGCCGAGAAGTCCGGCGTGAAGAAGGGCGACAAGATCAAGACCGTGAACGCCGAGGACATGTCCGGTCTGACGTCCGAGGAGGTCGCGAACAAGATCAAGGGCCCCGAGGGCACGACGGTGAACATCGTGTTCGTCCGCAACGGCGTCGACACGCCGATCGCGATCGTGCGCGGGAAGGTCACGCCACCGCGGGTGATCGACCAGACAGACGACGGCAATATCGGCTACATCTACGTCTCACAGCTGAACGGCGACGTGTCCAACCAGGTCGCCCAGGCGGTGAAGCGCCAGAACGACGCGGGCGTCGTGGGCCGCGTGCTCGACCTGCGCGACGACCCGGGCGGCGACCTGTCCGCGGCGGTGGACATCGCGAGCATCTTCATCCGCAACGCGACGATCGTGTACCAGGTGGGCCGCGACGGGAACCGCACCCCGCTCCGCACGAACGACCGGATGTACATCGGCAGCCCGAAGCCGCTCGTCGTGCTCGTCAACAAGAACTCGGCCTCCGGTGCTGAGATCATCGCCGCGGGCGTGCGCGCTAACGGCGTCGGGACGGTCATGGGCGAGCAGACCGCGGGCTGCGTCGGGATCGGCCAGCCGCGCGAGCTGCCGGACGGTGGCCTCCTGCTCGTGACCATCGCGCGGATGGAGGATGCCAAGACGGGCGAAGCGCTGAACGGGCCAGGCAAGGGCATCGTGCCGGACAAGCCGGTGGCCACGGACAGCAGCGGCACGGACAACCAGCGCCTCGCGGCCGACGCGTTCATCCGGAGCGGCGGCAAGACCTAGCCGGCGGTCCCCAGTCCGACGAGCCCCGCGAGGAGCACGAGCACCCCGACATATTGATTCGGCGCGAGCCGCTCGCCGAGCACGGTGATCGCAAGGAGCGCCGGGATGATCGGATACACGCCGCTCCCGGTCGCGACGATCGACGCGTAGCCGCCCTGCACGCCGACCACGTAGAAGACGTTCGCGAGCGTGTCGAACAACCCCGAACCGACGACGATGCCGAGTGTCGCCATGCCGACCCGGCCCGGCAGCCCGCGGCGGAGCGCGGCGAGGATGGCGACCGATGCGGCCACGCTGACGATCCGCTGCATGAGGATCATGGCGAGGCCATCGTGCTCGCGCGTGGCGAAGGCCATGAGCGCGGCCCAGCCACCGAACGCGAGCATCGCCGCGATCGCGAGCCACACGCCGGGCTTCGGCCGGCTGAGCGCCGCGGCGAGGCTGCGGCCGTCGGTGCCGGTCATGATGATGCCGATCGTCGTCACGCCGATCGCGATGGTCTGCGCGGGATCCAGCCGCTCGCCGAGGAACACGACGACGAGCAGCACGGTCACGGCGACGTACGCGGCGCCGATCGGGCTCACGATCGCGATCGGCCCGAGCGCGAGCGCCTTGTAGAAGAGCAGGAGCCCGGTGAGGCCCAGGGCGGCGAGCGCGCACGCGAGCGGCAGCTGATCGAGCGAGAGCGCCGGGAAGCGGCCGACGGCCGCGAGCGCGGCCGCGTAGAGGATCGTCCCGGTGACCTGCATGCCGAGCATGGCCTGGAACACACCGAGCCGGCGCGTGGAGAGCGCGCCCGCGTAATCGGCGAGTCCCCAGCCGACCGCCGCACCGACGCCGTAGAGGAGCGGGGTCAGATGACGAGCTGGCGCGGCGCCCGCGTCAGGTTCCGCGATCCGTCCACCGTGATCACGAGCATGTCCTCGAGCCGAACGCCGACGATGTCGGGGTCGTACACGCCCGGCTCGACGGTCACGACGTCACCGACAGCGAGCGGCGACGTCCCGCTGCGGCCGACGCTCGGTGCCTCGTGGATCTCGAGGCCGACCCCGTGGCCCGTGCCGTGGATGAAACCGCGGGTGACCGGATCCTTCGGTTCGTGCTTCTGCCCCGCGCGCAGCGTGTCGTACCCGGCGGCGAAGATGATGTCCTCGACGAGCTCGTGGACCTCGCGGCCGGTGATCCCTGGACGGAGCGCCTTGATGCCGGCGTCCTGCGCCTGCATCACGACCTCGTACATCTTCACGATCTCCGGCGCGGGCACGCCCTTCGAAACCGTCCGGGTCATGTCGGCGAAGTACCGAGTCTCCTTGTGCTGCGGGAAGATGTCCATGACGACCGGCTCGTGCGCACGGAGCGGGCCGCTTCCGATCATGTGCGGATCCGCCGCCTGCGGGCCGGGCGCGACGATCGTCGACTCGGCCATGCAGCCCCGTTCCAGGAGCGCGCCCTCGATGATGCCGCGCACGCGCTCCGCGGTCAGCGGCGCGCCGTCGAGCCCGAGCGTCCCGTCGGCCCGCAGATCGGCGCGGGCGATCGCATCCACGCCGAGCTGCCAGGCTTCCTCGGTCGCGCGCTGGGTCGCCTCGAGCGCCGTGATCTCGTCAGGCCGCTTCGCACGCCGGCGCTGCTCCAGTCCGTCGACGACCTGCAGGTCGATCCCGTTCGCGCGCAGCCGGTCGGCGAGGGCGATCGGGAACGACTGCGGCACGCTGATCCGCTTGGCGTCGTGGGCCGCCAGGAAGCGCTCGATCAGCGTCGCGGTCGCGTCGCCGATCGGCGACAGCGTCGCGTTCAGCTCGCGCGCGCCGTACGCGTCGATGTTCTCGATCGTCGTCGCGCGCGATTGCTTCCGTGCGCGGCCCTCTTCGAGCGAGTTCGTCAACATGACGATCGCGCCATCCTGCTCGAGGACGATCTGCGGATCGGGCGCGAGGAACCGGATCGAGTGGTAGATATCCGGGAACCGGTATGTATCGCCAAAGAACAGCAGCGGCCGCGCTCCATCCTGCCGAGCCATTCGATGCCCTCCCCGCGTGGTGGCCAAGACGCTACAGGACGGGCCTCACTCGCGTCCGCCTCTCCGCCGGCCGCGGTGTGTTCCCAATCTTGTAGCGTCTCGACGTGCCCAAACGCCTGCAGGCGCGTGTCGTAGACGGCCTCGCCCTGCACGAGGAGCGCGTCGCCGTGGGCCTCGTGGCGCTCTACACGGTCGTCTTCGGCGCGCTCTCGCTCATCCGTCACTGGTCACTCCACTCGACCGGCCTCGACCTGGGGGTCTTCGATCAGGTCCTCTGGAACACCTCGCAGGGCCGGTTCATGCAATCGACGCTGAGCCTCGATCAGTGCACGCCGCACTCGTTCTTCGGCGACCACTTTTCCCCCATCCTCGTCGCGCTCGTGCCGCTGTACTGGGTCGCGCCGCATCCTGAGACGCTCCTCGTGGTCCAGACGGTCGCCCTGGCTCTCGGCGCGCTGCCGCTCTACCTGCTTGCCCGACGCCTGTTGCCGCGCGGCATCGAACGGCTGATCTGGATCCTGGCCTACGTCCTGGGGGCGCCGCTCGCGTTCATCACGCTGTACGACTTCCACGAGGTCGCGCTCGCTGTCCTCCCGCTCGGCTTCGCCATGTATTTCCTCGTCACGCGACGGACCGCGCCGATGATCGTCGCGCTGCTCATCGCGTTCACGGTGAAGGAGGAGATCGCCCTGATCGGGATCGGCTTCGGCGTCGCCCTGGCCCTGCAGCGCCGGTGGCGCAGCTCGGTGCTCGTGGCACTCGGAAGCGCGGCCGTGTTCGTGGTCACGCTGACGCTGATCATCCCGGCCTTCGCCGGCGCGCCGTATCAGTACATCGGGCGGTACGCGAGCCTCGGTGGCAGCGAGTTCGAGATCGCGCGCACCCTGCTGCTCGATCCATTGCGGGTCCTCTGGGTGCTGGTCCAGGGGGAGGTCGGGTCGAAGGTCGTCTTCGTGCTGAGCCTGTTCGGCCCAGGGCTGCTGCTCGCGTGGCGCTCGCGCTGGGCGGTCGTTCCGTCGATCGTTCCACTCGGCTACCTGCTGCTCTCCGACTACGGCGGCGAGCACACGCTCCACAACCAGTACGGCGCGCCGATCATCCCGCTGGCCCTCGGCGCGTCGATCGTCGGATTCGCGAAGACCAGTCCGCGCTGGCGGCCGCGGCTGGTCGCGGGGGTCGTGCTCGCGACACTGTTCTTCTGCATCGCGTTCGGCGGCTGGCCGTTCTCGCGCGACTTCGAAGCCGCGTACCTGCGCGGGAATCCCGATCGCGCGGCATCGGGGACGTCGATGTTCGTCCGTGAGCCGAGATACGAGGCGCTGCTCGCCCAGGTCCATCTCATTCCCGCGAGCGTGGCGATCGCCTCGACCGACTTCTGGGTCACCCAGGTCGGCGAGCGGCGGTCGAACTACCACATCGACTCGCTCGATCCCTGCGACGCGCACTACGTCATCCTCGACTACGCCGACCCGAGCATGAACCGCGATCCGACCCGTTTCGCCGACGTCCGAGCGGCAATGGTCGCGCAGGGATTCGACGAGATCGCGAGCGGCATCGGACTGTCGCTCCTGCGCCGGCGTTGAAGGCAGGCGACCATTAGCCGGATGCGACGGATCGGGCACCGCGGCGCGATGGGTCACGCACCCGAGAACACGGTGGCCTCCTTCGAGAAGGCGATCGCGCTCGGTTGCGACGAGGTGGAGACCGACGTCTGGCTCACCGGCGACGGGCGCCTCCTGATCTCGCATGATCGCCCGGGCCCGGGCGCGACTCTCACGCTCGACGCCGTCCTTGAGCTCTGCCGGGGACGTGTCGGCGTGAATGTCGAGCTGAAGGCCGACCGCGATGAACAGCAGGCCGCCGAGCTCGGGCGCCGCGTCGCGCACCGGCTCGCGGAGCGGGCCGACCCGGAGGCGTACGTATCGAGCTTCTGGTGGCCGGCGCTGACGGCGGCCCGGGACGCCGCTCCGAACGTGCGCCGGGCATTCCTGTTCTCGGACTCGCCCGACCGCGCCGCGCTCATCGCGAGCGCGGTGTCGGGCGGCCTCTGGGCGCTCCACCCGGAGCGTACGTACGTCACGCGCGAGCTCGTCGGCGCCGCGCATGCGGCCGGGCTCCGGGTGAACGTGTGGACCGTGAACGATCAGGACGAGATCGCGGCCTGCGCGGCGCTCGGCGTGGACGGGATCATGTCGAACTGGCCGGAGCGGATCCCGAAGGGATAGCCCAGCCGCGCGACCGCTCGACCGCCCGCAGCCAGCCCGCGTAGCGCGAATCGCGCTCGCCGGCATTCATCGCGGGCTCGAACCGCGCGGCGACCGCGCGGTGCCGCCCGAGATCGTCGGTCGATCTCCAGATGCCCGCACCCAGCCCGGCGAAGAACGCCGCACCGAGCGCGGTCGTCTCGCGCACCGCGGCGACCTCGACCGGGATCCCGAGCAGGTCGGCCTGGAGCTGCATGAGGAACGCGTTCGCGGTACCGCCACCGTCGGCGCGCAGCACGTCGATCGGCTGCCCCGCCGCGCGCATCGCCTCCACCAGATCCCGGGTCTGGAACGCGATGCTCTCGAGCGTCGCGCGCACGAGATGCGCGCGCGTCGTGCCGCGCTCGATGCCGATGAGCAGGCCGCGCGCGTACGGGTCCCAGTGCGGGGCCCCAAGACCGGTGAACGCCGGGACGAGATACAGGCCCTCGCTCGCGGGAACGGATCGGGCCAGGGCCTCGGTCTCGGCCGCGTCCGCGATGACGCCGAGCCCGTCGCGAAGCCACTGCACCGCGGCTCCGGTCACGAACGCGCTGCCCTCGAGCGCGTACCGGCGGCCCGCGCCGATGTCCCACGCGATCGTCGCGAGCAACCTGCCCGCGCCGATGCGCGGACGATCGCCGCTGTTCGCGAGGAGGAAGCACCCGGTCCCGTAGGTGTTCTTCGCCTGGCCGAGCGCGAAGCAGCCCTGGCCGAAGAGCGCGGCCTGCTGGTCGCCGGCGAGGCCGGCGATCGGGATCGCCGCGCCGAAGACCGCGGGATCGGTCTCGGCCACGACCCCGCTGCAGCGCACCGGCGCCGGCAACAGCGCGCTGGGCAGATCGAGCGCCGCGAGCAATTCGGCATCCCATGCCGCGCGGTGGATGTCGAACACCATCGTGCGCGACGCGTTCGACACGTCGGTCACGTGCGCGCGGCCGCCGGTGAGCTTCCACACGACCCAGCTCTCGATCGTGCCGCAGAGCAGCTCGCCGGCGACGGCGCGAGCCTGCGCGCCGGGCACCTGATCGAGGATCCAGCGCACCTTTGGGCCCGAGAAGTACGCGTCGATGACGAGCCCGGTGCGCTCGCGCACTCTTGTCTCCCACCCGTCCATGCGCAGGCGCTCGCAGATCGCGGCGCTCGCGCGGCTCTGCCAGACCACCGCGCGGTGGATCGGCCGTCCCGTCGCGCGCTCCCACACGACGGTGGTCTCGCGCTGGTTCGTGATGCCGATGGCCGCGACATCACGACCGGCGAGGCCGGCGGCGGCCAGTGCCTCGCGACCGACCGCGACGGTCGCCGCGAAGATCTCGTCGGCGTCGTGCTCGACGTGGCCCGACGCGGGATAGTGCTGCGCGATCTCGCGATCCGCGGTGCCGCGCACCCGACCGTCGTCGTCGAACACCATGGCCGCCGAGCCGGTCGTGCCCTGGTCCAGGGCCAGGATCGCGGTCACGGCGCCGAGAAGCGGCGCATCGGTGCGATCTCCCGGCGGTAGGCCTCGACCTCGGTGGCACGCCGGGCCCCGTCCCACCCCAGGAGCCCGCCGACGAGCTCGGCGAGCGCGTCGATCCGATCGAGGCCCTGACACGCGGCGAGGCCGATCGCGGTCCGGCGCAGGAGCACATCGCCGAGGGTCATCGCCCACTCCGCGGTGACCGCGCGCGCGATGTCGTCGCGCGTCGTCGGCGCGTGCGGGCAGAACGCGTCGGCAGCTGCCGGCGAACGGCCCGCGCCCGGCAGGCGGAGCTCGCTCGTGCGGCAGCGCTCGCTCGAGCCGATCCGGCGGACGACCGCATCCGTGACCTCCTCGGCGATCGCGCGGTATGCCGTGATCTTTCCGCCGATGACCGAGAGGGCGCCGTCGATGCCGTCGCGGCGACGATGGTCGTAGAGCCGGTGCTTCCGCGAGACCTCGCCCTCTGCGACGCCTTCCTCGCGCACGAGCGCGCGCACGCCGGCCCAGGTGAAGAGAAGCTGGTCGAACGCCGCCCGGGGGAACGCGCGAGCGGCCTCGGTCCGGAGATACTCGACATCCTCGGGCGACGCTTCGACCTCATCAGGGTCGCCGTCGTAGTCGGTGTCCGTCGTGCCGATCATCGTGTAGCCGTTCCAGGGGAGCACGAAGAAGAGGCGGCCGTCGCGCTTCGCGAAGAGCACGTGCGCGTGCTCGGTCGCGCGCGGGACGACGAGGTGGGTGCCCTTGGTCAGCCGCAGCAGCGGCCGCGCGGTCTCCGGCCGCAGCGGTGCGAGCGTTCGGTCAAGCCACGGCCCGGTCGCGTTGACGACGAATCGTGCGCGCACCTCGAGCGTCGATCCGCCGATGAGATCCTCGACCGATGCGCCGACAACCGAGCGGCCGTCGCGAAGATAGCCCGCGGCACGGGCGTGGTTGAGGACGAGAGCGCCGTGTGCGGCGGCGTCGATGGCGTTCTCGACGACGAGCCGCTCGACGAACGGCACCTGCGCGTCATAGAACCGCCAGGCGCCGCCGAGGCCGTCCGGGTCCAGGTTCGGCTCGGCCGTGAGCGCTTCGGCCCGGCCGAGGCGCTTGCGCTTCGGCAGGCTCTTGTCGAGGGACAGGAGGTCGTAGAGGAACATACCGAATCGCAGCTTGAGCCGGTAGAACGGGCTCCGGCGGTAGAGCGGCATGAGGAACGGGAGCGGGAAGACGAGATGCGGCGCGATGTGCAGGAGCGTCTCGCGCTCGCGCATGTCGCTGCGGACGAGACCGAAGTCGAAGAGCTCGAGGTAGCGCAATCCGCCGTGGATGAGCCGCGTCGGGCGGGAGCTCGTGCCGGATCCGAGGTCGCTCTGCTCGACGAGCGCGACCGAGAGGCCGCGGAGCGCGGCGTCGCGCGCGATGCCTGCTCCGACGATGCCTCCGCCGATGATCAGGAGATCGACGGTGCGGTCGCCGAGCGACCGCACCGTCTCCTCGCGTGTGGCTACTTGTTCGCCTTGTTGTACTTGTCGATCGCGTCGTTCATCTCGGCGGCCGCGGCGTCGAGGGCGGCCTGGGTGGTCGCCTGGCCGAGCAGGACGGACTCGATCATCTTCTGGGTCCGCGCGCGCGCCTGCGGCATCACGCCGAGCACGCACCCGTTGGTCGCACGGTTCTGCGGCGAGTTGCGGATCTGGTTCACCGCGGTCGTGAACTGCGGGTACTTCGTCGCCCAGTCCTTGGACGCCTGCTCGTTGTAAGCCGCTTTCACCACGGGGTAGTACCCGGTGTCGAGGTTCCACTGGGCTTGGACCGCCGGGGTCATCGCGTACTTGATGAACTCCCACGCGGCCTGCTGCTCTTCGGCCGGACGGCTCTTCATGATGTAGAGCGACGCGCCGCCGATGATGTTGCCGCCGGTCGCGGGCTTGCTGTCCGGATGCGGGTAGATGCCGGTGCCAACGGTGAACTTCGCGCTGTTGACCGAGCCGCGCAGCGAGGCCGAGCTCTCGATGTACATCGCGGACTTGCCCGCGTTGAACGCGTTCGTCGCGCCGGCGTTGTCGATGCCGGGGTTGTAGAAGTAGCCGCCGTCCACGCCGGCCTTCCACCAGTCGAGGATGGCCTTGCCCTCAGGGCCGTTGTAGACGACCTTGTTCGCGCGGTCGTCGCGCCCGTTGCCGTTGTCGCAGTAGAGGGCGCCGGACGTCGCCATCAGCTGCTCGAACAGCCACCCATAGATCGACGGGCCGAAGCCGTATTGCACGGTCTGGCCGCTCGCGTCCTTCTTCGTGAGCTTCTTCGCGTAGTCGGTGACCTCGCCGAACGTCGTCGGCGGCTTCTCCGGGTCGAGCCCGGCCGCCTTGAACGCGTCCTTGTTGTAGAGAAGGATCGACGACGAGGCGTTCCAGGGCATGCTCTGCAGCTTGTCCTGGTACTTGTAATAGTTGAGGACCGCCGGCTCGAAGTCCGAGGTGTTGAACTTGTCGCGGTCGATGAACGCTTGGATCGGCACGGTCTCGCCCGACTGGCGCATGTACGCCTGGCCGATGTCGTAGACCTGCGCCAGCGCGGGCGCGGCGTTCGATGCGAGCGCGGTGTTCAGCTTGGACAGCAGGTCGTCATAGGTCCCCTGGAAGACGGTCACGACCTTGATGTTGCTCTGGCTCTTGTTGAAGTTGTCGACGATCTTGTTGAGCGCGTCCCCGTTGACGCCGCTCATCGCGTGCCACCACGTGATCGTGGCCGCCGGCTTCACGTCCTTCCCCGGAGCGAGCGCCGACTGGTCGGACGACGCGCCTCCGCCGCCCGGCGCGCCACCGCACGCCGCCGCGACGAACGAGATGATGAGCGCGAGTGCTGCGAACCTACGCATGTGTCCCTCCACGCCTACTAACCCTTGACCGCGCCTGCTGTGAGTCCCCGGATCAGCTGCCGCTGCCCTGCGATCAGGAGAGCGAGAGTCGGTACCGCGACCATGATGACACCTGCCATGATGACACCCCATCGAGCGGATTCCTCGAAGCGCAGCTGGGCCACACCGACCTGGGTCGTCCGCATGAGCGTCTGGTTGGTGATGAGCAGCGGCCAGAAGTACTGGTTGTACGTCGACAGGAAGCCGTAGATCCCGACCGTCGCCAGAGCGGGCCGCGAGAGCGGGATCACCATCGAGCGAAGGAACCGGAACGAGCTCGCGCCGTCGATGCGCGCGGAGTCCCACAGCTCGCGCGGGATCTGCATGAATCCCTGGCGCAGCAGGAACGTCCCGAACGCCGTCGCCATGAACGGCACGGCCAGGCCTTGGTACGTGTCGATCCAGCCGAGCTGCCGGACGGTCAGATAGTTCGGGATGATCGTCGCCTCCCACGGGATCATGAGGGTGCTCAGGAACAGGAAGAACAGCAGCGAGCGGCCGCGGAACGCGAGGAACGAGAACGCGTAGGCCGCGAGGCTGGCGGTGAGCAGCTGACCGACGACGACGGCCCCCGAGACGACGAAGCTGTTGAGCAGGTACCGGCCGATCGGGATCTCGTGGAGGACCGCGTCGTAGTTGGCGAACGTCGGATCCGCCGGAAGGATCGGCGGCGGGAACTGCACGATGTCGCGCTCGCTCATGAACGAGTACGACAGCGCGAGCAGGAGCGGGAACGCGACGAGCAGCGCGACGAGCGCGAGCACCACGTACGCGCCGACCTGGCGCGGCCGCAGCGGCCGCCGGCGCGTGGCCGCGGCGCG
>CAZMLV010000002.1:35531-43210 GCA_964567235.1 uncultured Chloroflexota bacterium
GGCGCGGCTCCCTGCCTCGCTCACTGGTAGTGCACTCGGCGCTCGATGACCTGGAACTGGATCACCGTCAGGACGAGCACCAGGACGAAGAGCACGACCGCCTGGGCACTCGCGTAGCCGAACTGGAAGTTCTGGAACGCGTCGAGGTAGATGCTGTAGACGAGGGCACGCGTCGCATCGACCGGGCCGCCGCGGGTCAACAGGTGGATCTGGGTGAACGCCTGGAGCACCCCGATCGTGTCGACCACGAGCAGGAAGAAGAGGGATGGCGACACCATCGGCACGGTGATCCTGGTGAAGAGCCGCGCGCCGTGCGCGCCATCAAGGTGCGCGGCTTCGTAGATCTCCTCGGGCACGCCCTGTAATCCCGCGAGTAGCACGATGATGTTCGTGCCGAGCGTCAGCCAGATCGTGGTGATCGACACCGCGATGATCGCGGTGTTCGGCTGGATCAGCCATTGCGGCCCGGAGATCCCGACGAGCGAGAGCACGAAATTCAGGAGGCCGAGGCTCGGGTTGAACAGCAGCAGCCAGATGATCGAGCCCACCGACGCCGAGATCGCGATGGTGCTTGACATCATCGTGCGGAAGACGTTGATCCCCCGCAGTCGCTGGTTCAGCAGCACCGCGAGAACGAGCCCGAGGATGATGCCGGCCGGCACGGTGTACAGCACGAAGAGCGCGGTCGCGAGCAGACCTGAATGGAAGATCGGGGACGTGAGCAGCTCCGTGTACTGATCGAGCCCGGCGAACGTCGAGATCGCGCCGCTCTGGCGCGTGTAGAAGAAGCTCAGATAGATCGTTCGCCCGAGCGGGATGAACACGAACGCGGCGAACAGGAGGAACGACGGACCCAGGTACAGCAGAGCCACCGCCAGCGAACGTGCGTCGCGGGCGGTCCAGCGCATCACGTTCGCGGCATCGTACCGGTGGCGCGCATCGTGACCCGAGGGGTCCAGCCCTTCGGCACCGGCAGGATCCCGCGGACCTTCTTGAACCCGGCCTTCTTGAAGAGCGCCTCGGTCCCGTAGAAGGCCCACTCATCGTGAACGCGCTTGCCGTCTGCGCGCGGGTACGCCTCCACTGCCGGCGCGCCGCGCTCGGCCGCGTACGCGACCGCCGCCCGGATGAGCGCGGTCGCCACCCCCTGACCCCGGGCCTCCGTGCGGATCGCGATGCAGGGGATCACCCATACCGGCTGCTCGTCGACCGGCGGCGTCGCCCTGGACCGCGCGACGCGGTGGTAGTCGAGGCGAGGACCGACGGATACCCATCCGACGGCCTCGCGCCCCCGATAGGCGATGAGCCCAGGCGCCCGACGCCGCTTCGCGAGCGCACCGAGCGTCGCGCGGCGCTTGGCGCCTGGTCCGTCGAGACCGCGTTCGCGCTGCTCCACTCCGGTGAGTCGTGGAAAGATGTCCCAGCACGTGCTGCCCGACGCGCTCGACTTCAGAACGTGCGCGAAGTCGTCGATCCGCGAAGGCGTCAGCGGCTTGATCACCAGCTCGTCCGTAGCATGCCGATTGTGAAGTCTCCACCGACATCGCGTGCGCTCGCTCGCGCGTGGCTCGACATCGGCACCCAGTCCGTCGGTGGCGGGTCGAGCACCCTGTTCCTGATCCGGCGGATCCTCGTCGAGCGGCTGGGATGGATCACGGTGCGCGAGTTCACCGAGGCATGGGCGCTGTCGCAGCTGAGCCCCGGCATCCATCTGGTCGCGCTCGCCGGACTGCTCGGACGGACGATCGCCGGTTCGCGCGGCGTCATCGTCTCGGTCGCCGGGATGATGGTGCCGGCCGCGGTCATCACGGCGATCGCGACGGCGCTCCTCGGCGAGGTCGCGCAGCATCCGCTCACGATCGCGGGGCTTTCCGGCATCGGACCGGTGGCCGGTGGCATGACCATCGGACTCGCGCTCACGATGGCCCGGCCGGTGCTCCAGCGCGGACGATGGGCGGTCCTGGACGTCGCGGTCATCGTGGCCGCGCTCGGCATCCTGCTGGCCGGCGCGGCGCAGACCATCGTCGTGATCTTCGCGGCCGGCGCGCTCGGCGCGGCGCTGCTCGGACGCGAGCGGCCCACGTCGAGCGACGCGCCGATGAGCTGATCGCGATCGTCTGATGTGGGAGCAGCTCCAGCTCTTGGCGATCTTCCTCAAGTCATCGGCGCTCGCGGTCGGCGGCCTGGCATCACTGCCGCTCCTGCGCGCCGACCTCGTGCCGCGATACGTCACCGACGCCGGCATCGTCCAGGCGCTCGCGATCGGCCGGCTCGCGCCTGGCCCGAACGGTCTCTACATCGTGAGCCTCGGATACATCGTCGCCGGTTGGACCGGCGCGCTCTACGCGCTGATCGGCGCCAGCCTTGCCCCGCTCGTCATGCTGCCGGCGACCGCTCTCGCGCGCCGCTGGCTGCTGTCAGCGTGGTTCGGGGGCCTCGTCCGCGGGGTCTCGCTCGCGACCGCAGGGTTGCTGCTCGCGACCGGTGCGACGATCGTCGCCGGGAGCGGCACGCAGATCTGGCAGCTCGCGCTCGTGGCGGTCACCGTCGTCGTCACGGTGCACGGGAAGCTGCACCCCGCCGCGATGATCGTGGTCGGCGCGGCCGTCGGGCTCGCGTTCGGCCGCTAGGAGACCGCTGACTCCACGGTCACGAGGTGGGCTGCGAGGGTCGCGGCCGCGGCAATGGGCGAAACGTCGCAGATCCGCCACTCGTGGCGCTCGTTGGCATCGAGCGAGGCGTCCGGACACCAGGCGAGGCCGCCATCCTTTGGGTGGAGCTGACCGGAATCAGCCGTTCCCCACTGATGGTCAGCCCGAACACAGACATACGACACGAGCTCGCCCACGCCGGCGGGTAAAGCATCCGTTGTGCCAGCGGCGCCAGGCGCAGGGGTGACGCGATGTAACGATCGGGTCTACTGTTGGGGCAGCAGGTTTCCCAAGTAAGAACGGAGTCGAAAGTGAACGGCACAGTCAAGACCCTCACCGATCGCGGCTATGGATTCATCGCGCAGGCGGACGGCACGGACCTCTTCTTCCACCGCTCGCAGGTGGCGGGCGGCGGATTCGACCGGCTTCAGGTCGGCCAGGCGGTCACGTACGAGAAGGGCGTGAGCTCGCGCAACAACAAAGAAGAGGCACAGAACGTCACGCCGGCCTAGCTGAGTGCGCTAACGCAGCAATCCGTGGTAGATCCCGGGCGATGAGCCCGGGATCTCCATTACCGGGACGATCTTCTCGTAGAAAGCCTTCGGCCCGACGCCGCCGATGACCGCGTAGGCGTACCCCTCGGCCCGCATCGCGTGCAGGCACTGGAGCAGCAAAGCGGCGCCGACGCCCTTGCGGCGCGACGTCTCGGCGACACCTTCCGGGCCGAAGAACCCGCGCGCGGTCGCGTCCCAGCACGCGAATCCCCAGAGCTCCCCGCCTGCGATGGCGATGTGACAGCGGATCGGATGTCCGGAGAACGAGACGTCCGCCTCGCTCGCCCATCGAGCCCCGAAGGTCGCATCGATCCACGAAACGACCGCGTGCTTTTCCGGTGCGAGCGCGCGACGGATGTCGATCCCGGCGACAATGCGCTCCGGCGGCAGCTCATAGAGCTTCACCAAAAGGTCGGCCACGGCGGCACCCTAGAGTGCGCGCGACCACGGTGTCGATTTCCAGCCGGTCCGTGCGTCGTATGGTCGATAAACGCGCCGCACTTGGCGCACCGACGGAGGATCACGTGAAGTACATGCTGATGTTCATCAGCGACGACTCGAACTGGGACCCGACCAAGCCCGAGACCCAGGCCGCCTACAAGCGGATCGGCGAGTGGTTCGAGGAGCACACCAAGAGCGGCAAGATCACCGGTGGTGAGGAGCTCAAGGCCACGAACACCGCGACGACGGTCCGCCAGCGCAACGGGAAGATCACCGTGACGGACGGGCCGTTCGCCGAGTCCAAGGAATCGATCGGCGGCTACGCACTCGTCGACGTGAAGGATCTCGATGAGGCGGTCGCGATGGCGAAGAGCTGGCCGGCGCTCAGCGCGATCGAGATCCGGCCGCTGGTGACCCACGACGATCCAGCGGCGCGTCTCGAGCCGTGACGACCTCGGCGAGGAAGGGCTTTGCCCGACTGAGCCGGAGGGCCCCCCGAAGCAAAGCAGGCGAAGCCGGCGAAGCCGAGAGGGTTTGACGGACGAGCTCGAGCGCGTTTTTCGCGAGGAGCATGGGCGGCTCACCGCCGCCCTGGTCCGCTCGCTCGGCGATTGGGATCTCGCCGAGGAGTTGGTGCAGGACGCGCTCGTCGCGGCGCTCGAGCACTGGCCAGAAGACGGGATCCCGGAGAACCCGGGCGCCTGGCTGATGACGACCGCGCGGCGGAAGGGCATCGATCGCCTCCGCCGCGAAGCCCGCTACCGGGACAAGCTCGCGCAGCTGCAGGAGGAGCCGGTGATCGGAGCGACGGCCCATGGCGACGAGCGGCTCGAGCTGATCTTCGCGTGCTGCCATCCGGCGCTCCCGCGAGAATCGCAGATCGCGCTCACGCTGCGCAGCGTCGTGGGCCTGACGACGGCGGAGATCGCGCGCGCCTTCGTCACGCCCGAGGCGACGATCGCGCAGCGGCTCGTGCGCGCGAAGCGGAAGATCACGGAGGCCGGCATCCCGATGCGCGTCCCGACGGCCGATGAGCTGCCCGATCGCCTCGCCGAGATCCTTGGCGTCCTGTACCTCATGTTCAACGAGGGCTATATCGCGAGCGCATCGCCCGAACGGCGCGACCTCGCCGAGGATGCCCGCTGGCTGGCCGGTCTCATCGTGCGGCTCATGCCGGACGAGCCGGAGGCCATCGGCTTGCTCGCGCTGATGACCCTGCAGCTCGCGCGCGCGGCCGCACGTTTCTCGCCCCAGGGCCGGCTCATCCTCCTGGAGGACCAGGATCGTTCGAGCTGGGATCCGCGCGCGATCGCCGAGGGCATCGCGCTCGTCGAGCGGGCCGGGCGGATGCGCCGGCCCGGCCCGTATCAGGTGCAGGCCGCGATCGCGGCCTGCCATGCCGAGGCGCGATCGTGGGCCGAGACCGACTGGACCCAGATCGTCATGTTGTACGAGGGGCTCACCCGGATGACAGGATCCTCCGTCGTGCGCTTGAATCATGCGATCGCCCTCGCGCACGTCGCGGGGGCCGCACGTGCGCTTGCGGAGATCGACGAGATGAGCGACGAGCTCGATCGGTACCACCTGTATCACGCGACGCGGGCAGCGTTCCTCCGCGAGCTCGATCGCCCCGACGAAGCGCGCGAGGCCGATCGGCGCGCCCTCGCCCTCACCGACAATCCGGCGGAACAGGCCTTGCTGCGGGAACGCATCGGCGCGTGACCGGGTCGTGCGTGTTCTGCCGGATCGCGTCGGGCGAGCTTCCAGGCAACGTCGTCTATCGAGACACGCAGGTCGTCGCGTTCCTCGATGCGAGCCCGCTCTTCCTCGGACACACGCTGGTCGTCCCGATCGATCACGTGCCGACCCTTGACGATCTGCCACCTGCGCTGATCGGCCCGCTCTTCGAGGTCGTGCGCCGCACGTCGATCGCGGTGCAGCTGGCGCTCGGCGCGGATGGCTCCTTCGTGGCGACCAACACGCGGATCAGCCAGAGCGTCCCGCACGTCCACGTGCACGTCGTGCCGCGCAACGAGGGGGACGGCTTCTTCTCCCCCCGCCCGATCTGGAAGCGTCAGGCCTACCGGAACGCCGCGGATGCCGCGGACCACGCGAGCCGGATCCGGACCGCGCTGGAGGCGTCCAGCGGGTAGCGCCGCGGTGTCGGGCCGGTAATTCACAGCCTCTTTACCGATCAGCGGCCCATTCCCGCAACCCGGGGAGGCGATCCTGCGATAGGACATGCAGAGATGGACGAGCCGACCAGGACCGCCGCCAAGCCCAGGCACCGGCTGAGCCGGCGGACGGTCGTGATCGGCGCGGGCGCGGCAGCCGGCGGCCTCGCGGTGTCGCGGGTCCTCGGCCTGCACACGGTCGGGCCCGACCCGCGCGCGCTGCTCGACCCGACCTCCGCCCCGGTCGTCAACACGAAGGACTGGGTCAGCCCGCTCGATGCCCCCGCGGCGCAGGTTGCGCAGCTGCTCCGGCGCGCGACGTTCGGCATGACGAAGGCGCAGTACGAGACCGCGCTGACCGAGGGATTCCAGAAGACCCTCGACCGGCTGATCGAGACGCCGGTCGCGACGCCGAAGGACCTCGCGGGTGCCGACGCCGCATCGCAGGCAAAGCCGATCAACGTGACCGCGCTGCAGTCATGGTGGCTCGATCAGATCCTGGCGAGCCCGTCGCCCTTCGCGGAGCGCATGACGTACTTCTGGCACGGCCATTTCACCAGCGACTTCCGCAAGGTCACGACCCAGGCGCCGTACATCTACTGGCAGAACCTGACCTGGCGCAAGAACGCGCTGGGGTCGTTCCGCGACCTGCTGTACCAGGTCACCGTCGATCCGGGCATGCTGCGGTACCTCGATCTCGGCCAGAGCACCGGGAAGGCGCCGAACGAGAACTACTCGCGCGAGCTCATGGAGCTGTTCACCATGGGCGTGGGCACGTTCAGCGAGGACGATGTCCGTGCCGGCGCGAAGGCGCTCGCCGGCTGGCGCGAGCCGCTCACCCAGCCGATGGTCGACTACCTCATCGCGCGCGCCCAGCAGAACGGCCGTCAGGCGCCGAAGAACCTCGTCGCCGACTCGACCAAGACCGGTGTGTTCGAGCCCGCGCGCGCGTACCGGGGCAGCGTCACCTATCTGGGCGTGACGAAGCAGTGGGACACGAACATGGTGCTCGACCGGATCATGCAGCAGGACTCGGTCGCGCCGTACATCACGACCAAGGTGCTGCGCGAGTTCGTCATGCAGGACCCACCCGCGGATTACGTGAACCGGATCGCCGCGGCCTGGAAGAAGAGCGGGTACGACATCAAGACGCTCATGCGCGACGTGTTCACCAGCCCCGAGTTCCTGCAGCCGGTCGCCTACCGGTCGCTCGTGAAGTCGCCCACAGAGCTGATGGTGCACATCGCGCGGGCCCTCGAGGCACCGCAGCTTTCGAAGACGATCGCGCAGTCCGGCGCCAGCATGGGCCAGGCGCTGTTCGATCCGCCCGAGGTCGGCGGCTGGCCGTCGAACGCCTCGTGGGTCTCGAGCAACAACGTGCTCACGCGCGTGAACTTCGTGGTCACGACGCTCGGGGGCATGCAGAAGCTGCCCGCCTTCGGGAACGCGCACCAGACGCACATCGACGGCATCGTGAGCGAGCCGACGGCGCAGCTGCTGAATTCGGCGGCCGATGACCCGACGCGCTGGCTCATCCTGCTGGCGTCGCCCGAGTTCCAGCTGAAGTAAGCGAGGGTTCGAAATGACAATGCAGAACATCGGCATCGACAAGATCTCGCGCCGGGACTTCCTCGGAAAGGGACTGGTGTTCGGCGCCGGGGTCCGCGGACTCGCGGCCGGGTACGCCGCGGTGCCGGACGTGTTCGCGAAGGCCGTCTACAGCGCGAAGAGCGCCGGTGTGACGAACGACCGGGTGCTGGTGATGATCCAACTCGGCGGCGGCAACGATGGCCTGCAAACCGTGATCCCCATCGGCGACGCGAAGTACCGCGACCTGCGGCCGACGCTCGGCAAGGAGG
>CAZMLV010000003.1:0-4601 GCA_964567235.1 uncultured Chloroflexota bacterium
TGTCCGCGCGCGAGATCGTGCGCACGATCGACGCCGAGCTGCCGCTGCTCCCGGTACAGGCCAACTACACCGGCGAGGTCGCGGAGCGCTGGCGTTACGCCGACGGCTCCGGGGAGATCGGGGTCATCGCCTCGGTCACGCAACCGTTCTGCGCGGACTGCACCCGGGCTCGGCTCTCGGCCGACGGGGGGCTGTACACCTGCCTCTTCGCGACCACGGGGCGCGACCTGCGCGGGCTCCTACGCGCGGGCGCGTCGGACGACGACATCCGCGCGGCGATCGAAGCAACCTGGGTCGAGCGAGCCGATCGTTACTCCGAGCAGCGGTCGAGCGAGACGGCCGGCCTCCACAAGATCGAGATGTCGTTCATCGGAGGCTAAAGCTCAGGGTCGATCCGGCTCGAACAGTTCTGCATCGGGGTGGGAGCCCGTGCGGATGAGCGCGCTCACCAGCTCGCCGGCCGCCATCGCGTAACCCTGACCGTGCCCGGTGAAGCCGCCGCACCGGTAGATCCCGTCGGCAGCTTTCCCGATGTACGGCAGCCCGTCGTGCGAGAAGCCCATCGTCCCGGCCCAGCGGTGCGTGACCGGCGCGTCGACTCCCTGCGTGGCGAGCCAGGCGTCGAGCTGGCCCTGGATCCGCTCGCTCGGCCGTTCGTCCTCACCGACCTCCTCATCGACGGCCGTATCCCGCCAGCCCCCGACGAGGACGTTGCCTGCGGGCAGCTGGCGCCAGTAGCGGTAGCCGCGATTCGCGTAGGTGGGCCGCGGGAATAGCCGACGCGCGATCGGCGCGGTCACGCAGATCTGGCCGCGCACCGGGCGGACGCGGGTCGGTGCGAGGTGGCGGGTGTACGCATTCGTGCAGAGCACGACCGCCCCTGCTCGCACCGTCGCGCTCGGCGTGCGCACCTCCGCCGCGCCGCAGGACACCGCCGTGGTCCCGGTATGGATGCGCGCGCCAAGCCGCTCCGCCGCGTCGGCCAGCCCGCGGACGAACCGGACCGGATGGAGCTCGCCATCCTCGTCGTAGACGGCCTTTCGCTCGGCCGGCTCCAGCCGGACTCTCACGCCGTGGCTCGCGAGCTGGCGGGCGCTCTCGGCGATCTCGTGCCACTCGTCGTCGTCTCCGGCGAGCTGGTCTGAGCCGTTCCAGGCCGCCTGGCACTCGATCTTGTTCGTGCGGATGGCCGAGCGGAACAGCACGCGGTTCGCGAACGTGAAGCGGAACACCCGCGTTGCGCGATCGGCGCCGTACGTGCGGCACGCCGCGACGTAGTTCTCGCTGACTCCGCCGAGGATGAATCCGGCGTTCCGCCCGCTCGCGCCCTCGGCGAGCTCGCGGCGCTCGAGCAGGACCACGCTGGCGCCCTCGCGAGCGAGTGCGTAGGCGGTGGCGATGCCCGCGATCCCGCCACCGACGATCGCGGCGTCCACGGCCACATCCCGGTCGAGCGGCGCACGCGGCGTGACCGGCGCGCCGTCGAGCCAGAGGCTGGTCACCGCGCCGGCTGCGCGATCCTCCCGAGCGCATCGTCGAGCTCTCCCGACATCCGCTCCGCGTTCGCGGAGCCGATCCGCATGCGTTCGACGGCCTGCGCGACGGTCTCCTTGATGTCCGCAGTCTGCTTCGCCATCAGGAACGCCGAGGCCTCCTCGACGAGCTTTCGCGGCGTGAGCTGGCCCGGCGCGTTTGCGCAACGCTGCTTTCCGCCGGGGTCCATCTTCGTGACGTACTCGTCCCACACCGCCTTCAGCGTGCGGAACGCGACGTCGCGGGCGTGCGCCTGCCCGTGCATCCGGAGCAGGAGGATCGCCCGGTCCTGATCGCGGATGAGATCGGTGAAGATCGATCCGGCCAGCCGCTCGACGAGTGCCGGATCGCGGAAGTCAGTCAGCGCGACGCGGAAGCGGTTCTCCTCCTGGGGATCGGTCTTCTGAGCCTCCTTCATCTGCGCGACGTAGCGGTCGAAGAGCCTGCCATCGCCCTCGATCGCGGCGACCGATGCGATCGGGCCGGCGACGTCGGGCGCGAGCCGCGCCGATCCATCGAGATGCGCGGCGATGCGCCGGCTTGTCTCCGCCCGGACATCCGCGGCGGCCGCGGCGTGGCCGAGGGCGCTGATCACGAGCTGCCGCTTCTCACGCTCGTCCGAGGTGTCGTCCTCACGGTTCTCCCAACCGAGCCTGTCGAGCTGCGGCCGGAACGTCGCATCGACGAGCTCGCGGAACGGCCGCCCGACCGCGCCCGTTACGGCGTTGTGGTCCAGCCACGCGAGGATCTCGCTCAGGCTTCGCAGCACGTATAGGTCGTCCTCGCCCTTCAGCCCCGCGATCAGGTTCAAGACCTGACCGAGCGTCGCCTTGCTCGCGCGCGCGAGCGCCCACTGGTCGTCGATGAGCGACAAACGCTCCTCGGGCGTGAGCTTGCCGATCTCCTTCGCGAGCAGCGCGATCGACCGATCGTCGAACGCGAAGCGGTAGAACCCGACACCGCCGCCGTTGGGGAAGTACCAGGCGGCGCCGGGGAGCTCGACCGACCCGGATGCCTTGTCAAGAAGGTGGCGCACCTCCTTCACGCCGCCATCGCGGGTGCCGTATCGCAACACGAGCGGCACGGGCCACACCTGGCCGGTCGGCTTCACGGCAGGGTCGGCGAAGAACCGGGACTGCGCGAGATCGACGGTCAGGCCGCCGTTCGTCTCGCGCACGGAGCACGTCACGAGCGGATGCCCCGGCTCGGTGATCCACGCGGTCGCGAGGCCGGTCACGTCGCGCCCGGATGCTTCGTCCAGCGCGCGCCAGAAGTCGCCGGCCGTCGCGTTCGCCCACTTGTGGCGGCCCAGGTAGATGCGGACGCCGGACCGGAAGTCGTCCTCGCCGAGATAGTTCTCGATCATGCGGAGGACGCCCTGTCCTTTGAGGTAGGTGACCGCGTCGAAGCGCTCGTTGGCCTCGTCGACGTTCTTGGCCTCCATCGAGATCGGATGGGTCGAGACGAGCGAGTCGAGGTTGAACGCCGGCGTGTTCTGCGAGACGATGTCGCGGGTGAACCGCCACTCGGGGTTCACGGTCGCCGTGCACTTCTCGCCGACGAAGCTCGCGAACGATTCGTTGAGCCAGAGGTCGTTCCACCAGGCCATCGTCACGAGGTCGCCCCACCACATGTGGGTGAGCTCGTGCGCGGCGACGCTGAAGACCGCCTTGAACGTGGCGGTCGACGCGGTCTTCTGATCGGCCGCGAGGAGCGTCGTCCGGTACGTGATCGCGCCGGGGTTCTCCATCGCGCCGGCTTCGAAGTCGGGGATGCCGATCGCGTCGACCTTCGGCGCGAACGGGTACGGGATGTTCGTGTACTGCTCGAGCCACTCGACCGCCTTCACGTGTGCGTCACGCGCGAAGATCGCCTGGTCGGCCGTGCCCTCCGGGAGCCACACCCGGCACTCGACGCCGGTCTTCGTCTTGGCCGGCGGCGTGGCGTCGTACGGGCCGACCGTGAATGCGAGCAGGTACGAGGACATGACCGGCGTCTCCCGGAAGGTCGTCTGCTTCGCGCCGCCATCGGCGCGCTCGGATTCGATCGGCATGTTGGAGATCGCCGCCAGCTTCGGGTCGTGGGTGAGCACGACCTTGAAGGTCGCTTTGAACTCGGGCTCGTCGAAGCACGGGAAGGCCCGCCTGGCGTCCGCCGCCTCGAACTGCGTCGCCGCGTACCGTTCGCCCGGGCGGGTCGACCGGTACAGGCCGCGGAGCTTCTCGGCGATCTCGCCGGACCACTCGAGCCGCAGGTCGGCTGTCCCGGCCGGCAGCTCCTTCGCGAGCTTCACCGTGACGGTCTGGGACTCCTCGTCGTAGGTCGTCCCGGCGACGTCGCGGCCCGTCTTGATGTCGAGGTCGACACTGTGCAGCGTGATCTCGCGCGCGGGCTTCGCGAGCGTGAGGGAGATCACGCCCTCCGCGCGGAACGTCCAATGCTCGAGGTCGAGCAGGAAGTGGAGCTGGTAGCTCGTCGGCCGGACATCCTTCGCGAGCCGGAAGTCGTTCACGCGGTCCTCCCCAGTCAGCCTGGGTCGCAGCCTAATCAATTACGGTTAGGGTCCACATGCCGCCCCAGTTCATCTTCACCATGCGCGATCTCAAGAAGATCGCCCCAGGGACCCAGCGCGAGATCCTCAAAGGGATCTACCTGGCGTTCTACCCGGGCGCCAAGATCGGGGTGCTCGGAGCGAACGGTGCCGGCAAGAGCACCCTGCTGCGGATCATGGCCGGCGTCGACAAGGAGTATCTCGGCGATGCCCGCCTGACCGAGGGGCACACCGTCGGCTTCCTCCCGCAGGAGCCGCAGCTGAACCCAGCGAAGGACGTCCGGGGCAACGTCGAGGAGGGCGTGGCCGCCGAGAAGGCCATCCTGCAACGGTTCAATGACCTCTCGGCGAAGTTCGCCGAGGAGCTGGCACCGGCGGAGATGGAGATGCTGAGCGATGACTTCCAGAAGACCCAGGACCTGATCGAGGCCAAGGGGCTCTGGGACCTCGATTCGACCATCGACTTCGCGATGGACTCGCTGCGGCTGCCGCCCGGCGACCAGGACGTCTCGACGCT
>CAZMLV010000003.1:4701-7510 GCA_964567235.1 uncultured Chloroflexota bacterium
AGCGCCCGGCAGCGGACCCTGGCGCGCGAGGCCGAGTGGGTCGCGCTCTCCCCGCGGGCGCGCCACGCCAAGAGCAAGGCCCGCATCGCGTCGTACGAGAAGCTGCTGGCCGAGGATCCCGACGAGCGGGAGCGCGACCTCGAGATCAGCATCCCACCCGGTCCGCGCCTGGGGGACATCGTCGTCAAGGCCGACGGCCTTCGGAAGGCCTATGGCGACAAGCTCCTGTTCGACGGCCTCACGTTCGATCTTCCCCGCGGCGGCATCGTCGGCGTCATCGGACCGAACGGGGCGGGCAAGACGACGCTGTTCCGGCTGATCACCGGAGAGGAGTCGCCGGACGGCGGTGCGCTGCGGATCGGCGATCAGGTGCAGGCGGCGTACGTCTCGCAGTCGCGCGACTCGCTCGATCCGGCCAAGACCGTCTGGACCGAGATCGCCGGCGGGCAGGACACGATCATGGTGGGCGGCCGGCCACGGAACGCCCGGAGCTACGTCGCCTCGTTCAACTTCCGGGGCACCGACCAGCAGAAGCGGGTCGGGGATCTCTCCGGCGGTGAGCGGAACCGCGTCCACCTGGCGAAACTCCTGCAACGCGGCGGCAACCTGCTCCTCCTGGACGAGCCGACGAACGACCTCGACGTGGACACGTTGCGCGCCTTGGAAGAAGCGCTCCTCGATTTCGCCGGCTGCGCGGTCGTCATCAGCCACGACCGCTGGTTCCTCGACCGGATCGCCACCCACATGCTCGCGTTCGAAGGCGATTCAAAGGTCCGCTGGTTCGACGGCAACTACGCCGAGTACGAGGAATACCGGCACAAGGAGCTCGGCGCGGAGGCCGACCGGCCGCACCGTATCCGTTACCGGCCGCTCGTGCGCGCGTAGCACCCGCCGGCCCGTCGGGCGGTATCTTCTTCCGAATGGCCGAGATCGCGCGGAGCGCCGCGTACCGGCGGGGTGTGGTCGGTCGTACGTTCGGGCACCTGCTCGATAGCGAGAAGGTATTCGGCTACGTCCTGGTCGCGCCCGCCATCATCTACATCGTCGCCCTCGTGGCGTACCCCTTTGGGATCGCGCTCTGGTTCACGGTCACGAACGCCACCGTCGCCGAGCCGCTTGGGAGGTTCACCGGCCTGGCGAACCTGATGGCGGTGCTCGACGACGACGTCTTCAAGCGTGCGCTGGCGAACACCTTCATCTTCACGCTGACGTCGCAAGCGCTCCAGATGGTCCTCGGCACGACGCTCGCGTTCGTCCTGCTGCGCAAGTTCCGGTTCCGCCGGACCATCCGCGCGCTGATCCTCCTGCCGTTCACGATCCCCGTGGCGATCGGCGCGATGGCCTGGAACTGGATGCTCAACCCGACGTACAGCGTCATCAACTGGGTCGGCACGCACTTTGGGCTCTTCCAGTACGGTCCGAACTGGCTTGGCGAAGAGAAGTACGCGATGGCCTCGATCATCCTCGTGAATGTCTGGCGGAACCTCCCATTCACGGCGATCGTCCTCACCGCGGGCATCAGCGCCGTGCCGCAGGAGATCGTCGAGGCCGCCAGCTTGGACGGCGCGCGGTTCCTCACGCGCTACCGCAAGATCATGGTCCCGATCATCGCGCCGATCCTGTACATCGCCCTCCTCTTCTCGCTCGTCTTCACGTTCACCGACATGACCGTAGTCTGGCTCCTGACCCGCGGAAATCCGGTGAACTCGACCCACGTCTTGGCGTCATACGCGTTCCAGCAGGGCATCGTCGCCGGCTCGCTCGGCCGCGGCGCGACGATCTCACTGTTCCTCTTCCCGGTGCTGCTCGTCGGCGCGCTCGTGATGCTCCGCGCGCTGAAGTCCCGGCAGCTGGACTGATGGCCACAGCGGCCGCGCACATCCCCACCGCGCCCCGCCGGTCGACCCACTCGGCCCAATACCGCCGGAACAGGGTTCTCAAGGAGGTCGGCTTCTGGTCTCTCCTCCTGGTGTTCGTGATCTTCGCTGCGTTCCCGGTGTACTGGATGTTCGTCACCGCGTTCAAGCAGGTGAACGACCTCTACAACCTGCAGAACGATCCGTTCGTTTTCAACCTCGCGCCGACCCTCGACCAGGTGCGCTACCTCTTCGAGCACACGCCGTACGCGCAGTGGCTGCGGAATACGGTCGAGGTGGGCGCCCTCGTCGTGCTCGTCACCGTCGTGATCTGCGTGCCCGCCGCGTACGTGCTCTCCCGGACCAAGTTCCCAGGCTCCGGGGCCCTCGGCATCGGGATCTTCCTCACGTACCTTGTGCCGCCGACCCTGTTGTTCCTCCCGCTGTCGCAGCTCATCGTCGGCCTGGGGCTCGTGAACACGCGATGGGCACTCGTCGTCGTGTATCCGACATTCACGATCCCGTTCTGCACGTGGCTGCTCATGGGCTTCTTCAAGAACGTCCCCCGCGAGATCACCGAAGCGGCGCGCGTCGACGGCTGTAGCCGGCTCGGCGCCATGTTCCGCATCGTCCTGCCGATCAGCGTCCCGGGCATCCTCACCGTCGCGATCTTCGCTTTCACGCTCGTCATGCAGGAGTACGTCTACGCGCTCGTGTTCGTTTCTGACTCCGACGAGAAGATGGTGACGCTCGGTGTCGTCACCGACCTCGTACGCGGCGACGTCTTCTTCTGGGGATCGCTCATGGCGGGCGCGCTGATCATCGCGATCCCGGTGGCCATCGCGTACAACTTCTTCATGGACACGTTCGTACGCGGGATCACCGGCGGCGCCCTGAAATAGAAGGGGGGCCGGGGCGCGGGGCCGCCCCGGCCCGCGGCCCCAGCAACGTGG
>CAZMLV010000003.1:7520-35985 GCA_964567235.1 uncultured Chloroflexota bacterium
ACTCGTTCCTCGGGTGCTGGCGGGGCGCGTCTATTTACTCGTGGGGCGGGGGGGGCGGCCGGGCCCCGTCCGTCGACCCGAGTGCTGTTGGCCTAGACGGGGAACTTCGCGAGCGAGTCCTTGAGCCGCTTGGTCGCGTCCGCGATCGCAACGTCGGCTGAGGACTTGCCGGTGCAGTAGGCGCTGAACATGTCGGTGACGACATGGTTGTTCAGCGCGTCGTACGCGGCCTGCGAGGAGGGCCCCGGGTAGCCGACCGGCTGGATGAAGTTCGCGATGTCCTGGAGGTGGCTGAGCTTCGTGTCGGAGCCCAGGACCGGCATCGGCTTCGTGGCGTGTCCCTTCAGGAACGGGTTGTTGTAGCCCTTGCTCGCCGTCATCTGGTTCGGCCAGTCGTCGCTGTAGTCGATGAGGAATTGGCGCGCGGCGTCGATGTTCTTAGAGAAGTTCCAGATCCCGTACACGGTGAACTGCATCGAGCAGATCTGGTCCTTCGCTCCCTTGAACGGGTTATCGACCGTGATCTTCTTCGCAAGGTCCGGGTTCTGCCCTTCGATCGTGCGATACGCGCTGATCGGGTTGTAGATCCAAGCGCCTTTGCCTGACTGCAGGTACGTGTTGTTGTCCACGTCCGCCCAGGAGAGGACGGCGGCCTCCTCGTTCCCGAACAGGCCCTTCGCGAGGTCGAGGACCTTGCGCGTCTCGGGGCTGTCGATTGCGACCGACGCGCCGTCCTTGCTGAACTCGTACGCGCCGTACGACCACATGAGTGACCGCCAGGTGTGTTCGGCGTCCGAGGTCTGCGACATCGCGCAGCCGACCGGGTTGCCGGCCGCCTTGAGCTTGGGTGCGTAGTCGAAGAGATCCTGCCAGTTCACGAGATGGTCGCCGGTGAAGCCGGCGGCCTTCCAGTAGTCGGTCCGCCATGAGCTGAGGAACGGCACCGCGAAGTCCGGGAAGCCGTACCACTTGCCCTTGACCTTGCCGATGGCTTCGCCTGCCGGTAGCCAGCCGCCGTACTTGTTCGCAGCGCGGTCGCAGATGTCGGTGATGTCGACGAGGCTCGATGTGAACAGTGCGGGCAGTCCGTTCGCGAAATGTGCGACCAGGTCATGGCCGCTCTTCGCCCCCACCTCCGATGCGAACCGGGCCGGCAGGTCGGCCTGCGGGATCCGGTCGATCTTCACCGTCACACCGTTCTTCGCACCCCAGTCGGCCGCCCACTTGTCGAGGTACGTGTCGAAGTCCGGGACGAAGTGGCTCCACTGGAGGATGTTGAGGTTGCCGCTGAGCTTCTTCGGTGCCGCCGTGCCGCTCCCGGCCGCGGGAGCGGAGGGCGACCCGCCGCTGGTGCTCGGGCTGCCGATGCAGGCTGCCGCGATCGGGATCGTCGCCGCCGCGGCCGCGCCCTTGAGGAGTGTTCGCCGGTCGATCTTCCGCTGGGTCACGTCGTCCACCCTGTTTGACCTCCCGCGCCGGAATTCCGCGCGATTATGCGCCCGCTGCCGAACGGTGCAATCCACGTTTCACGGTGCGCGAAGATGGCCGCTCGGCCGCTACGACCGTCGCGGCTCCGGCTTCTCGGGATCGAGGCCGAGGTCGGCGATCGCCTTGGCCACGTCCGCCGGCGCGTACTGCTCGTAGAGCGAGAGGCCGTGGAGCGAGGCGACCGCGATGCTCTCGGGGTCCACCTCGAAGAACCGGCGGAGCGCCTCCCGGGTGTCGGAGCGGCCGAAGCCGTCGGTCCCGAGCGGGATGAACGGCTGCGGGCTCCAGCGCCCGACCTGGTCGGGCAGCGACTTCAGGAAGTCCGAGGCCGCGATGACCGGGCCGGCGCCGCCCAGGACCTGGGTGATGTAGGGCACCCGCGGATCCGCCTCGGGGTGCAGCCGGTTCCAGCGCTCTGCCTCGAGCGCCTCGTTCCGCAGCAGCTGGTACGAGGTGACGCTCCAGACATCGGCCGAGACGTCGTACTTGTCCGCCAGCAGCTCCTGGGCGCGGAGGACCTGCTGCATGATCGAGCCGGAGCCAAGCAGCGCCACTCGACGGCGGCTCCCGCCGTGACCGGCCTTGTACTTGTAGATCCCGCGGAGGATCCCGTCGCGCGTTCCATCGGGCATCGGCGGCATCGGGTAGTTCTCGTTGTACAGGGTGAGGTAGTAGAAGACGTCCTCGTTGTCGACGAGCATCCGCTTGAGCCCGTCCTCGATGATCACCGCCGTCTCGTAGGCGAACGCCGGGTCGTAGGCGCGGATGTTCGGGATGACCGTGGCGAGGATGTGGCTGTGCCCGTCCTCGTGCTGCAGACCCTCGCCGTTCAGCGTGGTTCGGCCCGCGGTCGCGCCGAGTAGGAAGCCGCGGCCGCGGGTATCGCCGAACGCCCACATCTGGTCGCCGGTGCGCTGCAGGCCGAACATCGAGTAGAAGACGTAGAACGGGATCATGTGCACGCCGTGCGTGGCGAACGAGGTCCCGGCGGCGGTGAACGAGGCCATCGATCCGGCCTCGGTGATGCCTTCCTCGAGGACCTGCCCATCCTGCGCCTCCCGGTACGGCAGCAGGGTCTCAGCGTCGACGGGCTCGTACCGCTGACCGAGGGGGGAGTAGATCCCGACCTCCTTGAACAGCGGGTCCATGCCGAAGGTGCGGGCCTCGTCGGGGATGATCGGCACGATCCGCTTGCCGACGGTCTTGTCGCGCAGGAGATTTCGTAGCAGCCGGGTGAACGCCATCGTCGTCGACGCGGCCGCGGCACCGCTGCCCTTGGAGAATTCGGCGAACACGCTCGCGTCCGGCGTCGCGAGCGGCTTCGCCCGCACGACCCGCTTCGGGACCGGACCGCCGAGCGCGCGGCGCCGCTCGAGCATGTACTGGATCGGCTCGCTGTCCATCCCTGGGTGGTAGAACGGCGCGGTCTCGAGCTGATCGTCGGGGATCGGTAGTTCGAGGCGGTCGCGGAAGATCTTCAGCTCCTCGACCGAGAGCTTCTTGGCCTGATGGGTGATGTTGCGGGCCTCGACGTTCGGTCCGAGCGTCCAGCCCTTCACGGTCTGGGCGAGCACCACCGTCGGGGTGTCGCGATGCGCGACCGCGGCCGAGTACGCGGCGAAGAGCTTGCGGTAGTCGTGCCCGCCGCGCCGCAGCATGCGCAGCTGATCGTCCGACAGATGCTCGACGAGCTTGCGCAGGCGCGGGTCCGGTCCGAAGAAGTGCTCGCGCACGTACGCCCCGTCGGCCACCGTCATGTGCTGCGAGTCTCCGTCGAGCCACTCGTTCATCTTGTTCACGAGGACCCCGTCGACGTCCCGTGCGAGCAGTTCGTCCCACTCGCGGCCCCAGAGGACCTTGATCACGTTCCAGCCCGAGCCGCGGAACACGGCCTCCAGCTCCTGGACGATCTTCCCGTTGCCGCGGACCGGTCCATCGAGCCGTTGGAGGTTGCAGTTCACGACGAACGTGAGGTTGTCGAGGCCTTCCCGCGCCGCGACGTGCAGGGCGCCGAGCGCCTCGGGCTCATCGCACTCGCCGTCGCCGAGGAACGCCCAGACCCGCGACCTGCTCGTGTCGGCGAGGCCGCGGTTGTGGAGGTAGCGATTGAAGCGCGCCTGGTAGATCGCCGCGAGCGGCCCGAGCCCCATCGAGACCGTCGGGAACTCCCAGAATTCCGGCATCAGCCGCGGGTGCGGATAGGAGGAGAGGCCCTGACCCGGGACGACCTCGCGCCGGAAGTGCGCGAGCTGGTCCTCGGTGAGCCGGCCCTCGAGGTATGCCCGCGCGTAGATCCCAGGTGAGGCGTGGCCCTGGAAGAAGATCTGGTCGCCGGCGCCGCCGTCGTCCTTGCCGCGGAAGAAGTGGTTGAACCCCACCTCGTAGAGGCTCGCGGCCGATGCGTAGGTCGCGAGGTGCCCGCCGATGCCGGCGAAGTCGTGATTCGCGCGCAGGACCATCGCCGCGGCGTTCCAGCGGATGAGCCGCCGGATCCGCAGCTCCATCGCCTCGTCGCCGGGGAAGAACGGCTCCTGCTCGGGCGAGATCGTGTTGATGTAGCGGGTCTGGGTGAGCGGCGGGATCCCAACGTCGAGCTGCCGGGCTCGCTTGAGGAGCTTGTAGAGGACGAACCGGGCCCGCCTGGGGCCGGCCGCATCCACGAGGGCGTCGAGGGAGTCCATCCATTCCTGCGTCTCCGCAGGATCGATGTCGGGAAGCTGCTGTTTGAACTCGTCGAAGACGTCGTGGATCGGTTTGTCCTGCAACGTTCCCCCTCAGACCAATGGTACGGCGCGGGTCGTGCGAGACTCGACGGGTGGAAAACGATCCCCGCCGCCGTCGATCGCGGGGTGGCCGGCGTCGCGGATCCGGCGGAGAGCGGGCGAAGCCGACGCGCGCGCCCGCGGACCCCAAGCCGCCGCAGCCAGCGCGTGGCCTCGCGCGGCGGGACCGCCCGCAGCGCCGTCGTGCCGCGGCAGCGCCGCGTTCGCCCGACGAGCTGCGGTCAGGCACGCCCTGCGTGATCGTGATGGACTGCCGCGAGGGCGAGCCAGATCGGACCGGCGCCGCTGCCGTGTTCGAGGGTTTCTTCGACCTCGAGACCGGTGACCCGCGCCGTGCCGGCTACGGGGTCCCGCGGCTCCGGATCGTGCGGCCGGCGCCGTCCGCCCTGCTCGAACCCGACAGCGACGACATGCGGCCGGCCCCGGCTTCGCCGGCCTCGGCCGAGGCCCGTACGAAGGAGCTGCAGTCGCCGGAGCGGCTTTGGGGCTTCGAGTGCTGGTGGCGGCCGGATCCGGCGAACGCCGGCCTCACCGACGCGGACCGGATCGAGGTCGAGCAGAGCAAGAAGCTGCTTCGCGGCCTGATCCGGGACTCGCGGCGCTCCACCCGCCCAGCGCTCGCTCGCTAGCCCGCGCAGATCCGTCGAAGGTACTAGGCCGCTTGCGGTACGACGTGGTCATGCGCTGTGACTAGGACCGGCCAGCCCATCTGACGACACTCCGCATACGCCCGTGTCGGGCGGAGTGCAAGGGGGCGCGGAGGGCGGCCATGGCTCGACCGAAGAGCACGACGACCAGCAAGGGCGGGATCCGGTTCTGGCACAAGGTGCTCGCGGCGCTGCTCGTCGTCGGCGTCGTCCCGATCGCCCTCGTGAGCGTCGTCTCCATCCAGAAGACCCGCACGGACCTCACCGACCTCGGCGTCACGAACATCCAGCAGCGATCGACATCGACCGCCGCCGCGCTCGACGCCTATCTGCAGAACCGGCTCGACGACATCGTGCTCGTGAGCCGGATCCCCGACGTGGTGCGGTACGCGACGGCGCCCGACCCTGTGTCGAAGGACGCCGCGCGTTCGGCCCTCAAGGCCGCTGCCGCCCGATCCGCGGAATACGAATCGGTCGCGGTCGTCGACCTGACCGGCAAGATCGTCGCGGCGTCGATCGCGACCGACGAGGGCACCGACGTGAAGTTCCGGCAGTACTTCATCACGCCGAGCACGACCGGCGCGGCGTACATCAGCGACCCGAGCTACTCCGTCATCACGAACAAGCCGGCGCTGTTCTTCTCAGCGCCGGTCAAGGCGGCCGATGGCTCGATCCTGGCCGTCGTGCGTTCGCGGCTCAACCTCACGGCGATCTGGAGCGTCGTCGAGGCCGACGCGAATTCCGTCGGCGCCGGCGCGCACAGCTTCCTGCTCGACGACTACGGCATCCGGCTGGCCGTGTCGGAGACCAAGGACAACCGCGCGAACGCCGAGAGCCTGATCTACAAGCCGATCGCGCCGATCGCGCCGGACGTCGCGACCAAGCTCGCCGCCGACAAGCGGTTCGGCACGATCACGCCCGACAAGCTGGTCATCGACCCGCTGCCGACGCTCAAGTCCGCGCTCGATCCGTTGAAGAGCGGGTTCACGCCGTTCGCGTACGGGACCGGCGCAGCCGAGCAGCGTGGCGTCGCGACGCGGCTGGCGGCGAAGCCGTGGGCCTACGTGCTCGCGGTGCCCCTGGCGACGTACACCAAGGCCGCCGACGATGCCACGTTCAACGCCGCGAGCGTGGTCGCGATCGGGCTGCTGCTCTCGTTCATCGTCGGGATCATGCTCACGCGTTCGCTCGTGCGCCCGCTGCGCCAGCTCGTCGGCGTCGCGACGAGCGTCTCGACCGGCGATACCGACCTACGCTCCGCTCGCTTCGACACGCGCGACGGCGACGACATCACCCGCGAGGTCGCATCGGCGTTCGACCGGCTCTTGAATGCACTCCGCTTCTATGCCTTCGCAGACGAGCCGGGCGAGGATTGAACCCGCTCGGCGAGCAGGTCCTGCTGGTCGCGAAGGAGTACCTCGGGCCGGCCTCCCAGCAATTCCTCTCGAAGGAGCTCCGCGGCCTCGAGTGCACCGCGGACACGATCACGTCGTGGCATCTGACCGCCCTCTCGGAGCGCGCCCGCATTGCCGCGTCGCGGATCATGGACGCCGAACGGGCCGACGAATTCGGCAAGCGTGTGGCCGGCCTGGCCGTCGCGAGCCCGAGATCCGGGCCGAAGGCCGCGGCCCACGTCAAGGAGAGCGGCGCCTCGCGTGTCGGCATGGACGCCGCCGCGAAGCTCTACGCGAGTGGAAAGCTCCGGCAAGCCGAAGCCGCGTACCGCCAGCTCGCCTTGAAACACGGCGACGCGGAGTCGTACCGCGGGCTCGCGCACTCTCAGGTCGCGCTCGAGGATCTGGGCGCCGCGGTACTGGCCCTTCGCGACGGTGCCGCAAGCCTCGCCCGCAAAGGCGACCGCGCGGGCGCCATCGCGCTGCTCAGCGAGGCGGTCACCATCGCACCCGGCGATCTCGCGGCGCACCGCCGCCTCGCGGCCGCGCACGCCAACGCCGGCCAGCCGGCCGCCGCCTGCGCCGAGTACGAGCGATACGTCGACTACGCGCTCGCCGAGGGCGACAGCCGTCGCGCGTGGCTCGAGCTCACGTACGCGCGAGAGACCCTCGGCGACCTCCCTGGTCTCGTCCGGCTCGTCGATCGCCTCGTCCCGGCCACGGCGGCCACAGTCCCGCTCCAGCCGGCGCCGCCGGTGCAAGCTCGACCCACTCCTCCCACCCCTTGGGCTGTCCCTCAACAGGTCAGCCCACCCCCTCCAGCGCCGCCGGCCGTCCGGCGGCTCGTACCGGCCGAACCGCCCGCGCCGCAGGGGAGCGTCGTCGACGATCAGCCGCGGACGCGGCCGGTCGGTGCCCCAAGCGCGATGCACCTGCAGGGCGCGCGCACGATCACGTCGGTCGACGCGTTCGACGAGGGCCCGGTCGACCTCGCGGCACGGATCGCGCCACGCACGAAGGAAGCCGTGCGCAAGTTCTCGCAGGCCGCGTGGAAGGCAAGGCCGCCGATCGACCTCGAGGCGACGCTCGCGGCCCTGCCCTCAGGATCGACTCCGGAGCAGCACGCGGCGGCCACCGCGATGCGGGCGACGGTCCTGATCGCCGCGCGCGATCCGCGCGCGAGCGAGACGGCGATCGACGGCGCGCGCCAGCTCCTCTCACTGCACAAGCTCCAGGCCGCCTCCGACCTGCTGCTCGACTACATCGGCGCCGGCTACAACGACCGTGAGGCCCAGCGGCTGCTCATCGAGGTGGACTGTGGGCTCGGGCGCCGCGACGTCGCTCGCGACAAGTGCCGTCTGCTCGGCGAGGCGTACCGCCTCGACGGCCGCATCGATACCGCCAACGACGTGGAGCGGCTCGCCGGCATCATCTAGCTGAACGTGCCGCGCCGTGGGTAGCCCACGACGTGCGGGCCGACCCCGCGATCCGAGAATGGCTTCAGCACGAACGCGAGCACGAGACCCGCGATGAACCCGCCGATGTGCGCCATGTACGCCACGCCGCCGGTCTGCGCGCTCACCGAGGTCGACGCGAAGCCGTTGAAGAACTGGATGAGCGCCCAGAGGCCGATCATCGCGATCGCCGGCACGGTCGTGATGAAGTAGCCGAGCAACACGCGCACCCGATTGGTGGGGAACAGCACGAGGTAGCCCGCGAGGACTCCGGCGATCGCGCCAGACGCGCCGAGGCTCGGCAGGATCGAATCGGGCGCCGAGTAGACCTGCGCGAGCGACGCGACGAACCCGCACACGAGGTAGAACGCGAGATAGCGGATGTGGCCGAAGGCCTTCTCGACGTTATCGCCGAAGATGAACAGGAACAGCATGTTGCCGCCGATGTGCGTCCACCCGCCGTGCATGAACATCGACGTGAAGAGCGTGATCCAGATGGGCGTCGGGCCGCGGGCCTCGTCGATGACGGCCGAGGTACCGTCGGGTAGCGCGAGCTGGAACTGGCCGATGAGGTCGCGCCCGGTCGTGATCTCGACGGGGACGCAGCTGTAGCCGTTGGTGAAGTCGGGGCTCATGAGCTGATAGAGGAAGACCGCGACGTTGATCGCGATGATGACGAGGTTGACGATCGGGAAGACCGGGACCGGGTTGTCGTCGTCACCGATCGGGAGCATCGCGCGCGTAAGCATGCACTCGGCGTGCTAGGCCGGCAAAATCGAAGTCCCCGGCGTCGTCGCCAACTGGCAAGGCAAGGGCTGGATCACGCGTCGCGGACGGGCGGCTCGAACGAGCGCAGGACCAGCAGGAACAGATTCACTGGGTGGACGAGCCGCAGGAGCAGGCCGACCTCGAGGAGCGCGGTCAATCCGAGCACGACGTTGGCCGCATTGATCGCGGCGAACATGCCGTCGGCGAGGAGCGATCCGACGAGCCAGGTGCGCGTGGGCCAGTTCACGGTGTCACGTCGCGCCAACACGATCTCGATGACGTAGAGCGCGGCGATCCCCCCGCTGACCCAGCGGATCGTGGCGGCCTCATCACCGAGGAGGGCGAACACCGGGAACACCGCGAGTCCGACGAAGACCACGAGGAAGCTCAACCGCGCGATGCTCCGGAGTCGCCACAGCTCGACCCGATCCCACGCTTCACCCTGGCGGAACGCTGACACGAGTCCGGCGAACCCGGCGACGCTCATCCCGAGACCGGCGACGCTCAGGTAGAAGAACGCGTCCCTCACGCCAGACTCGAGAAGTCACGATGCACCCGGCCAGCCTAGGTGTGATCCCACGTGGTCGCACGCATCGCACTCGCAGGTGCGTACCGTGGTTGGACTGTCGTTAAAACGCGATTTGCGTCCGCGCCCGACAAATCGTGTGACACGTTGACCCGCAATACCCCGTAAAATCGAAGTCCCGGCGTCGTCGCCAAGTGGCAAGGCAAGGGTCTGCAAAACCCTCATCGCGGGTTCGATTCCCGCCGACGCCTCCCGACCAAAACCGGTGTCTCCTTGTGACCTGCGAAGCAGGCTCGATCATGTTCCCAACCCGTATGCGCTGTGCTACGGACGCCTATCCCCCTCCGCTCGAAGTCACTGCCCGCACCTCGGTCTAGAAGAGCGCCTCGGCCCGCGCGGCGACGCCCGGCTGATCGCGGCCCCACGGCACCAGGACCATCGGCCGGCCGTGCCAGAGCGCCTTCATCACCGAGCCGTGTCCGGCGTGGCTCACCAGCAGCCCGCCGCGTTCGAGCACCGCCGCGTGCGAGGCGGTGCGTTCGATCCGGGCGTTCGCCGGGACACTCGTAAGCTCCGCCGGGTCATGATCGGGACCGAGGGTGACCAGCACGCGTACCGGACGACCGGCCAGGGCCTGCACCGCCGCATCGGCCAGCGAGATGTCGTCCTGAAGCTGTGAGCTGATCGAGACGAGTACCCACGGATCTCCGGCGGCGTCGAGGTACGGCGGGAGCGGCATCGCCGGTTCCCAGATGCCGAGCGGGCCGCTCCAGCCGCGCGGAGTCGTCCTCCCGAGGCGCTGAGAAGATCGCGCCGACTGATCCGGCCAACACGCCAAACGACCCCAAGCCGATGACCATCAGCGCTGCGCCGACCAGCCGACCTTCCCAGGTCTTTGGCACGATGTCGCCGTAGCCGACGGTCGTGACTGTCGTGAGCGCCCACCAGTCCGTCCCATACGGTTGGAGCGCGTTCGGTTCAAGGGAGTAGAGGCCCCTCTTGGCGTATGGCACCGCGTGGACGTAGAGTGTCGCGCGGTCAGCGCCGCGCGCTGAGGGGGGAAGACATGGGCACCATGCGGGCTACGGGGATGGCCGCTAGCCAGGGCAGCGGCTTGCTATGGAGCGCGAGGATGATTGCGCTCGCGGGGATCGGACTCATCGGCTACGCGATCCTCTTCTTGGTCGTCAACTTCACGAGCTTCATCGAGCTCGGGCTGGGAGAGGCCGAGACCGGCGCGACGAAGGACTCGGTCATGGCGTTCAGCCCGAAGTTCTATGACTACGTCAGCCACCTGCAGGTTGCGCTCTCGGGCTTCATCGCGGGCGTCGGCATCGCGCTGGTCGTGCTTGCGATCTGGGGGATCCAACGCGGGCACAGATGGGCATTCTGGGGTGCCGTGGTCAGCGCGGTTGTCGCGGTGGGAGTCGCGCTGCCGCTGCACTACCCGTACGGCCTGGCGACGATCGGACACCTTGGTCTGATCTATCTGGACCTCCTGATCTTCGCCGTGGGCTTCGTACTTGGCCTGCGCGCATTCATGGGTCAATCAACGGGCGCGGCGAACTCCACCTAAAGGCTTCCTCCAGGCGTCTTCTAGTACCGGCCAAACGCTCGGGGAGGCAAGTCATCTGTCGCCTGCTCGTGTCGCACTCCTCTGGCCCAAGGTGCCAAAGCGTGCCCCGCACCGCCGATGCCAGTAACGTGCGCCGAACAGGATGCGAGCGGCCGGGATCACAGCACTCGGGGAGCCCGTCGAGATCTTCGAGGTGGACGAGCCTGCGACGCCTGGCGCAGGCGAGGTCCTCATCAACGTCGTTGCCGCCGGCATCGGCAACTGGGACGAGCTTGTCAGGATCGGCCGATGGCAGATCGGCGGCCCGGCTCCGATGGCGCTCGGGACGGAAGCGGCCGGGACGGTCGCAGCGGCCGGCTCCGGCGTTGCCGAGCTGCGCGAGGGCGACGAGGTGATGACACATCCGCTGCCGCTCCGGCGTCACGGGACGTGGGCGGGGAGGGTGCTCGCGCCGGCGGCGACCGTCGCGGCCCGGCCGCCAGAGTCGTCATGGGAAGCCTGCGGAGCGTTTCCCATTCCGGCGCTCACTGCGGCTCAGGCACTCGACGAGGCTCTCGGGATCGAGAGTGGCGGGTGGGTCGTCGTCAACGGAGCGGGCGGAGTCACAGGTGGCCTGCTCGTCCAGCTCGCTGCGGCTCGGGGCGCGCGCGTGATCGCGACCGCGAGCCCGAAGAAGGCCGAGCGCATCCGCGACTACGGCGCGTCGGAGGTGCTCGACTATCGCGGCGACTGGACTGCGCTCGTTCGCAAGATCACCGGCGGCGGCGCGCCGAAGGCCGTCAACGCGGCCGCCGGGCAGGCGGCCACCACGTTGAAAGCGGTTGCGGACGGCGGCCGCCTCGCGACTATCACGGGCGATCCACCGCGGGAGGAACGGGGCGTCGCCGTATCCGACGTCTACGTCCGGCCCGATGGTCGGCAGCTTTCGGCCCTCGCGGAGCTGCTGGCCCACGGCACCCTGAGCGTGCCGATCGCGTCCGTCCGTCGGCTCGATCAGGCGGCACAAGCGTTGCGCGAGGTACTCGCGGGAGCGGACGGCGCGATCGTCCTGTCACTCCGAACCTAGCCTGACCCTCTGATGGTCGCGCCCAAGCTGCGCACCATGGGACGGGTCACTAGCACCGCTTCTGATGCGGGGACCAGGCTGAGCACAGCGGAAGACACGTCAGCGGTCGTCGTTCAGGCTACGATCACCGCCGATCCGACAGCGGAGGTGGGCCCCGTGCCTGATCGAACGATGCGGCAGGTCAGCGGCTGGTGTGCAATCGCACTCGCGGTCACATACGTGGTGGCGGGGCTCCTCAGCTTCGTCGTGCCGGCCGACCTCCGTTCCGACGATCCGCCAACCTACTGGCGCGCGGTCCTCGCCAACCCAGCTCTCGCGGTCGCGGGCTTTTGGGTCATCGCGCTCGGCGGGATCCTGGGTCTCGGCGCGATCGGCGGGATCTCGGCGTTGGTGAGCGCGGCCCACGCGGGGTTGGTCCGGTGGGCGCAGAATCTCGCGTTCCTCGGGTTCGCGGTGTCGGCGGTTTCCTTTGCCCGCCTGGCGACCGTCACCTATGGCCGCGGGCTCACGTATTTCTGCGAGTCCTGCACGGGTACCGACAACTTCAAGAAGATCATCGACGGGACGCAGCCGCTCGTGCAGCTCGATCCGCAAGGCTGGTTCAGCTTCGGCGCCGTCGGCGTGTGGGTACTGGTGATCAGCGTGCTCGCGCTTCGCGCCCGGTTGCTGCCGGCAGGCCTCGCGATTCTCGGGATCGCTCTGGCGATCTTCTACGGCCTCGCGCTCGCGAGCAACATCTTCGGCATCGACGCGCTCTTCACGGTCGCATCGAGCGTTGGAGTGTTGGTTGCGCTCGGGTGGTATTGCTGGATCGGGATGCACCTGCTTCGGATGCGCTGAGGTCCATTCGCGATGCTGTAGTTCGCTCAATGCGGTACGCGTCGCCCGTTTTCGCAGTGTGTCGGTGGCCGTCGTGCCTCTTCAGCGGAAGCGCTCGCGCTCCGCGATCAACCGCTGGCGTCGTTGGCACCCATGGCCATTGTGGATCACCGTTCGAGCTGTACTTCGACGACGTCGCGCCCCAGTTGCGGATCCTGCCTTGACCCGGACGATAAAGCCCGCTAGGCCGTCGGCGCGAAGTACGTCGTCTTGCAGCAGACGTTGCACCAGCCGGCCACGACCTCGCGGATGTCGGTTCCGTGTGAGGAAACCCGCCGTACGAAGGCACCGCAGCTCGAGCACTCGGCGTGTCCAGCGGACAGCACGGCGCGATCGACTCGCACATGGCCGACAACCGCCTCGGGCCCGTGTTGGCGCGGAATGCCGGCAGCCGTCTCGAACGTGATGAGTGTGGTCACAAGTCTCCCAATACGCCTGTCGCGAAGGTCGTACCACCGACTAACGAGGCAGTCGGTCGCCTGACCGGTCCGTTACCCGATCGTTCGGAACGGGCTGTGGATTGGCAGGACAGGCCGTTGACGTGGACCGGTTCCGCTACGCTGTCCCTCGAGCGCCGGCCTTTGGTCGCCAGCGCGCCGCGCGACAGTTGATGGTCTTGACTTGACCGACGATAGTCCTGCTTGACCGTTTCGCATGGCACGTCGATAGTCCGCGCGGTGGGACCACGGCAGCTGGGCGGACGGGCAAGCCGTGTTCAGCTTGCGCTCGCGCGGCTGGTCAAGGAGCGCCGCCGGACGAAGCGCCGCGTCCTGGTCGTCGATGACGAGGCCGCGGTCCGGACGATCGTCCGCGTCGCACTCGAAGCCCAGGGCTGGGACGTCGTCGAAGCCGCGAGCCCCGCGGACGGCATCGCATCGGCGCTCCGCGACCGGCCCGACGTCGTCCTGGTGGACGTCACGTTCACGAACGATCCACGCGACGGCTTCGCGATCTGCCGCGAACTTCGGTCCCAGCGGGCGACGCAACACGTACCGATCATCCTGCTAACAGCGCAAGACGACGGCGAGAGCCGCGCCTTCGGGAGTGCTGTCGGGGCCACGGCGTACATGCTCAAGCCGGTCCGACCGCTCGACCTGCTCCGGATGCTTCGGCTCGTCGAGGGACCGACGGGCGAGCGACCGGCGCTCGGGCTATACCTCGTGGACAACGGCGTGATCACGCCCGACCAGCTAGAGCGGGCGCTCGCCGAACAACGCCTTCGCCAAGGTCCGCGGGTGCCGCTGGGCGAGATCCTCGTGACCCTGGGGTTCGCCAGCGCCGACGCGGTCCGGTCCGCGCTCTCGCGCCAGCGACGCTCTCGGGAAGCCCCGCGGGCTGGACGCCGCGCGGTGGATCTGCGCGTGGTGGTCGCAGATGACCACCCCAGCGTGCGCAGCAACCTGCGTGCGGCGCTCGCGGCTGAGGCCGGGCTATCGGTTGTCGGCGTGGCACGCGACGGCGAGGAAGCTCTCCGGCTGATCCGGACACTCCGGCCGGACGTGGCGGTGCTCGACACCAACATGCCCCGGCGCACCGGCCTCGAGGTGCTAAACGTCGTCGAATCGGAAGTACCGGAGACCAAGGTGGTGCTGTTCACGCTCGATGAGTCGATCCGTGAGGCCGGGCTTGCGGCCGGAGCTCGAGCAGTGGTGATGAAGGATCAGCCGCTCGGGATGCTCATCGACGAGGTGCGTCGGGCGGCGAGTATCCGGCGCCGATCCCCGTTAGGCGGCGCGACGGCTGTCCCGAGCGCACGTAAAGCGGTGCGACGTGCTTGGGGAGTCGTGTCCCGCCAACGACAGGCTCTTGCGACGCTGGGCGTTCTCGCGGTCGGCTACGCCGGGGCCTTTCTCGTGGTCGAGCCGGTCCTTGGTGCATCGGCCGCTGTGGTTTCGGTGATCCCAGCGGCGCTGGCCGGCGCTCTGCTCGGCCCGGAGGTTGGGGTCGCCGGGGCGCTCATTGCCGGAGGTTTGACCGAGGCCCTGTGGCAGACCACCGGTCATCCCAGCGGCGAGGCGATCCTCACGATCGGCGGGAATGGCCTGGGCTTCCTCGCGCTCATCGGCTTGGGCGCCGGGTTCGGCATGATGCGAGCGCTTCGCGGCCGAGTCGATAGTGACGCGCGCGCCGCGAGTGCATTCGCGCAAGCGGCGATCGCACTCGTGGACGGACCCAGCCCGCAAGTGCTCCGGCTCATCGCGGTGGGCGCATTGGATGCGGTTCCTGGGACTGCCGCCCTGTTGTTCCTGGCCGCACCGACCGGAGGCTTCGAGGTCGTCGGCGCCTGCGGGGCAGCCCAGAACCTCATCGGATCGCGCGCCACAGGCGACGTGTTGACGCGAGCTTCGGCCGACGGACGAGTACGGATCAGCGATGCAGCCACGACTTCCATTGGCGTGGATGTCCCACGAATGCGCAGCGCGATGGTGGCACCCTTTGGTGATCCAGCATCATCCATTGCTGGGGTGATCGTGGTCCTCTCGGCGCGATCGAACGACTACGGCGACGCGCATGTCTATTCCCTCGGGCGCTACTCGAAATTCGTGCAGCTCTCGCTACTGGCCCGAGCTCCGATTCGCTCGGCCACCGGAGCGATGCTCGATACCAATGGTGATGCCAGCATCAGCGCCGACTGATCGACCTCCTGCATTCGCGTGGCGGACGTCCGGAACAAATGCCTGTCCGTGCAACGCCGCACTGGGATCGACGCTTTCCAAAAGCGCCAAATTGGACTGGGAGCGATCCCGCCGACGCCGTCCTCATCGGCGCTCGCGCGTGCATCTTTCGACACGTCGGGTCGCTAGGCGGTCCTGCGGGCGGCTACAGCTCACGGTCCGAGGACGTCATCGGCGAAGCCACATGCTCGGCTGCTCTAGCTGGACGGCCTCGCCGTTGGCAGCGTGAAGAATTTCCTCGGAGCGCGCAGACGGGTCAACCTCGTGGCGCGGGCGCACGCTGAAAGGCATCGAGGGTCATCTGGACGATGTACTTCGCGCGATACAAGCGGCGGTCGGCGGCCAACTGGTTGCTGGCGCGCAGCCGAACCCCTCGCTTGGCGCGGCTCAGGGGCTGAAATGTGCCGTTCCCCGGCACCAAAGACCGAAGTGTTGGATCCAAGCGCATCATTGATTCGTGCCCGACAAGCTCAAACGCGTCGATGTCCCGCGAGGAACGTCCGGGGGACGATGGCTGGTGAGCGCGGGAGTCTCGCTGCTGATGATGGCCGACTACATCTTTCACAATCGCCGGGAGGTTCCGGCGCTGATCGTGAAGGCTCGCAAGCCCGCCGTGTCGACGGCCCATACCTTCGAGATGCCAGAACCCCTTCCGCGTCCGACCGCCCGGCGTTCGCTCGGACCTGGTTCGATACCCTCGCGGGCAAGACGCGTCCGGCGCGCGAGCCACGCCACTAGCCCGAGCTGAGCACCGAAGGCGCGTGCTCGATGCCCCTGAGGTAGATCTCCCAGATCGACAGGCGGCGCTTCGGCGTCATGCCGCAGATCGGACAGCTTTCTCGAACGCAATGTGCAACCGTCGACATCCATCGTCACGTCGACGACGCCCGACGCTCGGATGGGCCATCGAGTAGCATTTACTTAACTCAGATCAGGGCAGCCGCAGTTTGCCATCCAGCGAATGGGAGCGCTTTTGCTTCGCACCCCTGCCGATCCACCGATCTCCTCGGCGTTATCGGGTGAGCCCACGACGGCGGCACGGGTCCTCGTCGTCGATGACCACCCGAAGGTCCGCGATGGGGTGCGAGCGCTGCTCTCGACCGAGCCAGCGCTCCGGGTGGTCGGCGAGGCTGCGAGCGGCGATGAGGCGCTCGGCCTCGCGCTCGTCCTGCGTCCCGACCTCATCGTGCTCGACCACGAGATGCCCGGATCACGTGGCCTCGAGGTGCTCCCGAAGCTTCGGGTGATCCTTCCGGGCGCACAGGTCGTCATGTTCACCATGGCCTCGGGCATCGCACGGCAGGCCCGGATCCGTGGGGCGGCGGCGGTCGTCCCGAAGGATGATTTCGACGGTCTCCTTGCGACGTTGCGCCGATTGGCCGCAGCCCGGCCTGAGCGCCCGTCGACCGCCACGCCCGGCCGGCAGGCGCGCGGCTGGGGCTGGTGGTCGCAGCGCCTGATCGTGCCGGCGCTCGCGGTCATCTATGTCGGCGCATTTCCGGCACTCATCGGGTGGTTCGGGGACCAGGCGATCGACATCGCGATCCTGCTGGTCGCGGCGGCCGGCGCGACCTATGGACTTCGTGGCGGGCTCATCGCCGCGGCCCTCGCGCTGCTCGCGAACGCGGCCCTGATCCGCATCGCGGCTCTGTCGGCCCCCGGGGCGGGCGGTCCACTGCGCATCGCGATCGCGATCGCGATCGGCGCGGCCTTCGGCCAGCTACGCGACGTCACCCAGCGTGCGAACGAGCAGGCGCGATCGCTGGCCGACACGGGAGCTGCGCTCGAGGCGAGCGACTCCCGGCTGTTCAGTCTCGTCCAGGACGCGCCCGTGCTGCTCGTGTCCATCGACACGTCGGGCGTCATCGTCGATGCGCTCGGCGCCGGATTCGGCGATCACCCGCTGTTCTCGGCCGAGCGCATGCGCGGACAGCAGGCGGCCGTGCTCTACGCGGATCAGCCCGAGCTCTTGGCGCAACTGAGCCGGGCATTGTCAGGCGAGGAGTTCAGCGAGCGCGTCCAGCGATCCGACCTCGTGTACGACATCCAGTTCCGCCCGAGACATGACCGTTCCGGCGCGCTCGTTGGGACAACGGCCGTGCTCGTGAACCTCGGTCCACGCAGCTAGCAACGGGAAGCCCTCCGCGGTCGGGATAATGGCCCGGCATTTCCAGGGAGGCGTACGCATGTACACGAGCGCACAGCGTGACGAGCTGCGGCGCGAGCTTCTCGCGCTCGCGCGCGCCGACGCCCGCATCACTGGCGGCGCGATCACCGGTTCGGCCTCGATGGACCGCGAGGATGCCTGGTCGGACATCGACCTGGCCTTCGGAATCCGTCGGGCCGATGAGCTGCCAGGCGTGCTCCAGGACATGACGGAGCACATGTACGCCCGCCACGGGGCGATCGAACGGCTCGACGTCACCCGGGAGCCGTGGATCTATCGGGTGTTCATCCTTCCCAGCACGCTGCAGGTCGACCTCGCGTTCGCACCGGCGGATGCGTTCGGCGCGCGCGCGCCGACGTTCCGTCTGGTGTTTGGGGTCGCGCAGGAGCCGAGGCCCCTCGGCGCCCCGATCGTGGAGGAGCTGATCGGCTACGCGTGGCTGTACGCGCTCCACGCCCGGTCATCGATCGCGCGCAACAAGGTCTGGCAGGCCGAATACATGATCAGCAACGTGCGCGATCACGTTCTGGCGATCGCCTGTCGCAGGCTCGGGCTTCCGGCGGTCGAGGGTCGCGGCATGGACGCGCTTCCGGCGGATGTCGCGGACCCGCTGCGGGACGCACTCGTCCGGTCGCTCGAGCCGGCGGAGCTCAGGCGCGCGCTGAGCGCGGCGATCGATGCGTTGCTCCGCGAGATCGGCGCGCACGATCCAACGCTCGCTGGCCGCCTGCACGATGTGCTGCGGGCCCTGGTCGCGACGGCCCATCCCGCTGACGCCAGGCCGCCGGGCGCGTAACGTACCGCCGCGATGGCGGTGCCCCCAGGCGTACGGATCCTCGGCGTCTTCGCCCATCCCGATGACGAGGTGTTCGTCGCCGGCGGAACGTTGGCCAAGTACGCCGCCCGCGGCGCGGAGGCTATGGTGCTCTCGGCCACCCGCGGTCAGGCTGGTCAGATCCGGGATGCGAGCGCCGCCACACGCCACACCCTCGGCGCCGTCCGGGAGCAGGAGCTGCGGCGCGCCTGCACGATCCTCGGCGTCCAGCACGTCGCGTGTCTCGACTACATGGACGGTGCGCTGCGCGAGGCTGACTTCGAGACGCTGGTGGGCACGGTGACTGAGGCGATCCGGGAGTACCGGCCCGACATCGTCATCACATTCGGCGAGGACGGCGCCTATGGCCATCCGGATCACGTGACCATCAGCGCGGCGACGACGCGCGCGTTCGATGGCGCCGGTCTGCCTGCCGGCGCCCGGCTCTATCACAGCCACTTCGCGCGGAGCCGCGTGCTCATGCTCGACCGGCTCGCCAGGTGGCTCGTCTCGCTCGAGGCGCGCTTTCGCGGCGGCCCGGAGTTCGTGCGATCGTTGTCACTGTTCGCCGAGGAGTCGACGACGTTGCGCTACGCCGGGGACTTCATCGAGGTCCGGTGGTTCCCTGCGGGGACGTACATCGTCGAGCAGGGCGAGGTGGGCACGAGCCTCTTCCTGATCGTGTCCGGGACGGCGCGGGCCGCGGACGAGCCCACGCCCGGCGAGCTGCACACGCTTCGCGAGCTCGGGCCCGGTGAATTCTTCGGCGAGCTTGCGCTCGTGTACGAGCGGCCACGTTCGGCGCATGTGATCGCCCTCGACGCGGTGACCTGCCTGGTCTTCTCGCCCGCAGCGCCCACCGCCTTCGAGGGCCGCGGGCCCGGTGCGTCGCTGACCGGCGGCGATGCTGTGGCCGAGGCCGGCTGGGCGGGAGAGCAGCCGACGGCGGCGATCGACGTCACCGCTCACGTCGACCAGAAGATCCGGGCGATCGCGGCGCATCGCACTCAGTTCCCGATCGAGGCCGACCTCTTCCCGAAGACGATGCTGCAGGAGATGCTCGGCCGTGAGTACTTCGTGCGCGTGGTCCCGCGGCGCGAGGTGAGCGCGGAGCTTTAGCCGGTCCGGCTCATCGGCTCGTCGCCCCGGAGCGCGTGCCGGACCAGGGTCGCCAGATCGTCGATGTCGAACGGCTTCGCGATCACGAAGATCCCTTTGTCCTCGAGCTCGTCCTCGCGGCCCGCGAGGGCCTTCAGATTCGCGCTCGCGATGATCACCGGGATAGAGCTCGTCTCGGGATCGAGCGTGATGAGGTCGAGGAGCAACAGGCCGTCTGCCTCGTTGTTGATCCGGACGTCGAGGATGACCAGCGCCGGCTCTTGCTCCTTGATGCGCTCGACCGCGCTCTTCGTCGACTTCAAGACCTCGGTCCGATAGCCCTCTTCCTCCAGCAGCTGCTCCATGAGCTCGAGGAACGCGGTGTCGTCGTTCACGACGATGATCAATGGCCGGTCGGACGCGTTCATGCCGGTCGTTCGTCGGGCAAACGGAGTGCCATGGGCTAGGCTTTCGACCGAACGGGAGGGGCCAGGAACGATGCGACTTTCTATCGTTTTGACGGGTGCGGCGATCGCGCTGGCCGCGTGCGGCGGCGCCGCATCACCCGCCGCGCAGGCAGCGACGGCGACGGCCGGTTCCGTTGCCAGTTCGACACAGTCGGCGACCACGAGTGCAGCAGGTGGTCCGAACCTCGCCGACCTGCTGAGCGCCGGCAGGACGACCACGTACAAGGCGACGTACACGTGGACCATCGCGGCGGGCGGGCAGAGCACCACGTCCACGCAGACCTGGTACGGCAAGGCGCCGAACTCGCGGTTCGACTACTCGATCGGCCAGGGCGCCTCGTTCTCGATCTACTCGGTCGCCGATGGGACCTACCTGTGCACGACCGCCGCCGGCAGCAGCTTCTGTCAGAAGGCCTCCGGCCAGGCGGCGTTCGGCCAGAACCCAGCGGCGGACTTCGCGCTCCAGCTGCAGGGCGATCCGTCCAAGTTCAACGCGACGTTCACGGGCACCCAGTCCATCGCCGGACAGCAGGCCCAGTGCTACAAGGTGCAATCCATCGCCGCCGGGGCGTTCAGCGACGTGAGCACCTGCTACTCGTCCAGCGGCGTGCCGCTGAGGACGACCATCAGCGCGTCGGGCTCGACGGTCACGATGGAAGCCACCCAGTTCAGCGCCACCGTCGCCGACGCGGACTTCACCCTGCCCGCGCCGGTCCGCTAGGGGGGATCAGCCGCCCAGCACGGTCAACGCGTCGCGCGCCGCCTCGCGGACCCACGGATAGGGGTCGGTGATCGCGGCGCGCTCGAGGAGCGGCCGCACGCGACCGTCCCCGATGCTCGCGAGGGCCGACGCGGCCGCCTCGCGAACGCCCGATTCGCGGTCCGCGAGCAGCGCCACCACCTCGATCAGCGATTCGTGGGACCGGAGCCGGTCGAAGCCGTGGGCTGCGAAGATCCGGATCATCCAGTCGCCGTCTCGCGCCGCGCGGCGGAACGCCGGCAGGGCCATCGGCTCGTGCAGCTCGGCGAGGGCCAGGAGGGCCCACTTGCGGACCTCAGTGGGCTCGTCCGCGGCCTCGAGCAGGATGTCCACTGCGCGCGCCCGATGGTCGCCAAGCCGCTCGGCGAGGTCGGCGAGCGCCTTCGCGGCGTGCGCGCGCTCGTAGGTCTTCTCGTGACGGTCGGAAAGGATCGCGACGATCCCGCTCACATCGCGCGCTCGTTCGAGGCGTTCGACGCGCGTCTGGAGGAATGCGGGGGTGTGCATGTTACGGTCCTCTCTGACGGGTGCAGGGTCGCCCGAAGGATGTGAGCCGATGCGATCCGGAGGCTTCCCGTGCCGCTACGGCGGTTGTGACGTCCGCTTCGCGGTCACCGAGCAAGGCTCCATGAATTCTCTCCTCGCCGCAAGTGCCGAACGTTCCGCCCACGAGCTCGCGGTCCACGCCTACACCCACGTGCGGCTCGACGACATCACGAAGAAGCCGAGTTGGGCCCTCCGCCGAACCGTCGCTCCAAAACCCTAGCGATCCGCGCTCGCCATTCGCTAGACTGCGCGCACAACTGAATACGCGATGCCGGCCAGAGGTGCGGGCACCAGTAACGCCGTCGAGGAACGAGCTTCCGCCGACGCGGCGACCAGGGGTGTTCCGCCGGAGAGGGCGATCCGACTCGGGATCGCCATCTGGTCCGCGTTCCGGAAGGACGCGGGCTGTCGCGACGGAGAGGGCACTCCGCCGCGGAGCGCTGACCGCAGCAGGGCTTCGATATCGACGTCGGAGGCTGGTGCGCACGTAGCGCGACCGGCCTTTTTTCATGCCCAACGAGGGAGGAATGGCGTGCCGATCGAGCGGTTCGCGATCATCGACTCCACGCTCCGCGAGGGGGAGCAGTTCTCGAACGCTCACTTCACGACGGCCGACAAGGTCGCCATCGCGAAGCTCCTGGACGAGTTCGGGGTCGAGTACATCGAGCTGACCTCGCCGGTCGCGTCCCCGCAGTCCTGCGAAGACCTGCGGATGATCGCGTCGCTGGGCCTCCATGCAAAGGTCCTTACGCACGTGCGGTGCCATATGGATGATGCCCGCGTCGCCGTGGAATCCGGCGTCACGGGGATCGACATCCTCTTCGGGACCTCGTCATTCCTCCGCGACTTCTCGCATGGGAAGAGCGTGGACGAGATCATTGTCGAGGCAAGCCGGGTGATCGAGTTCATCAAGGACCACGGCAAAGAGGTCCGGTTCTCGAGCGAGGACAGCTTCCGCTCGACCGAGGGGGACCTCCTCCGCGTCTATCAGGCCGTCGACAAGATGGGGGTGAACCGGGTCGGCGTCGCGGACACCGTGGGGATCGCGACGCCCCGGCAGTGCTACGCGCTCGCCGTCGAGCTTCGGCACCACATCAGCTGCGACATCGAGTTCCACGGCCACAACGACGCCGGCTGCGCGATCGCCAACAGCTACAGCATCCTCGAAGGGGGCGCGACCCACATCGATACGAGCGTCCTCGGGATCGGCGAGCGCAACGGCATCACGCCGCTCGGCGGGTTCATCGCCCGGATGTATGCGGACGATCCCGCGCGGATCAAGAAGCAATACGACCTGCCCAAACTGAAGCAGCTCGACGAGCTCGTCGCATCGCTCGTGAAGATCGAGATCCCGTTCGACGAGTACGTCACCGGGAAATATGCGTTCCATCACAAGGCCGGGATGCACACGAAGGCCATCTATGTGAACCCCAACAGCTACGAGATCCTCGACCCCGCCGACTTCGGGCTCACGCGCACGATGAACATCGCGCACCGGCTCACGGGGCACAATGCCGTCGGCAAGCGCGCCGAGGAGCTTGGGCTCACCTTCGGGAAGGACGAGCTGCGGACGATCACCAAGCAGATCAAGGCCCTTGCCGACGCCGGTCCGCTCTCGATGGATCAGCTCGACAACCTGCTGCGAGAGTGGGTCGTTGCCTAAGACACTCGCGGAATTGATCCTCTCGCGGCAATCGGGCCGCGATGTCCAAGCCGGCGACCTCGTGATCGTTCCGATCTCGCGGGTCATGGTCCATGACTCGGTCATCGACGCGGTCATGGCCGGGCTCAAGGACCTGGGCAAGGCGACGGTGTGGGACACGAGCAAGGTCGGTGTCTTCGTCGACCACGCCGCGCCGGCGCCCACGCCGGTGGTCGCGGATTCGCATCGCGTCCTGCGCGAATGGGTGCGCGCGCAGGGCATCCAGACCTTCTACGACGCGGGCGAGGGCGTGTGCCACCAGATCATGGTCGAGGAGGGCTACTGCGAGCCGGGGACGGTGATCGTCGGCAGCGACTCGCACAGCAACTCATACGGCGCCGTCGGCTCATTCGGCGCGGGAATGGGCGCGACCGATATCGCGGTCGCCCTGGGCCTCGGCCGCACCTGGCTACGGGTGCCGGAGTCGATCCGCGTCGAGTTCACCGGCACCCTGCGGCGCGGCGTGACGATGAAGGACGCGATCATGCGCGTCGTCCGGGAGATCGGGACCGACGGAGCGCGCTACGCGTGCGTCGAGTTCCACGGCGTCGGCGATCTGCCGCAGGGCGACCGGATCACGCTCGCCGGGATGACGACCGAGATGGGCGCGAAGGCCGGCATCGTCGTCGGCACGCCCGAGGCGCCGGCGTGGCTGCGCCCGGACCGCGATGCGGCGTACGCGCGACGGGTGCACGTCGATCTCTCGACGCTCGAGCCGCAGATCGCCATTCCCCCGCGCGTCGATCAGGTCTCGGACGTGTCGGAGGCGGTCGGCATCCCGGTGGACATCGTGTTCCTCGGCTCGTGCACGAACGGCCGGCTGGTCGACATGCAGCAGGCCGCCGCGATCCTCCGCGGGCGCCGGATCTCGCCGCGGGTGCGGCTCGAGGTCGTGCCGTCGTCGCGCCGGCAGTTCGAGGACGCGATGGCCGACGGCACGCTCGGGATCCTGTCGGCCGCGGGCGCGGTCATCGGCAGCTCGGGCTGCGGTCCGTGCCTCGGCCGGACGGGTGGCGTGCTCGCCGGCGAGGAGGTCTGCTTCTCGACGGCGAACCGCAACTACAAGGGCCGGATGGGCTCCCCTGATGCCTCCATCTATCTCGGCTCGCCGTACGTCGCCGCCGTCGCGGCGCTCACCGGCGTCATCGACGATCCGCGGCCCTACCTCGAGTCCAGCGACGCGGACTTCGACGCCCTTGTGGCGCGGCGCCGCTCCGACCGGGGCGATCGCGGGGCGGCGTCCGAGCGTTCCGGCGACCGCTCGCGCGAGCTCGTGATGGCGCACCCGGTCGCGAACGCGCCGTGGGTCACCGGGATGGACCAGGAGGACTGATGCCACGGGCCTGGGTCTTCGGCGACGATCTCGACACCGATCAGATGGTGCCCGGCCGCTACGCGCCGTTCATGGTCGGCCAGGACAAGTTCCAGAACTACGCGTTCTACGACGCCCGGCCGGGCTTCGCGAAGGAGGTACGGCCGGGTGACATCCTCGTGGGCGGCGAGAACTTCGGCTGCGGGAGCTCGCGGGAGTACGCGGTCGCCGCGCTGAAGAAGCTCGGGATCGGCGGCGTCGTGGCCAAGAACTTCGCTCGGATCTTCTTCCGCAACTGCATCAATCTCGGCATCCCCGTCGTCGAGTCCGCCGATGCCGTGGCTCTCGCGAAGGATGGCGACGAGGTGACCCTCGACCTGGCCGCCTCGGTCCTGCGCACTCCGCACGGCGACGCGGCGCTCCGGCCGCTCGCGCCGTTCGCGCAGCAGATCCTGTCCGCCGGCGGCGTGGTCCAGTACCTCGCGGCGCACGGGGATTTCCCGAAAGTCGACTGACTCCGCGCCCGGGCACGCGTCCTGCCGCTGGGCCGTCCAGTGGGACTCCCGTTCTTCATCATCGCGCGAGCCCTCGGGAAGGCGACCACGTTCAGCCTCGGCTGGGCGACCTCGCTGTTCTTCGGCCAGATCCCGGGCGGGAAAGAGCGGGTCGTCTCGATGCTGTCCGCGATCTCGTTCGCGTGGCTCCTCATCACGTACGTGGGTGGAGGGTTCGCCGCGACGATCCTCTTGCTCCACGCGACCGGGCACGTCGCGCTCGACGATCCGGTGATCGGTGATGGCCGGATGCAGGCGGTCGCCCTCGGGATCGTCCTGCTGCCACCGCTGCTCACGTACATCGCCGAGAAGTCGGACCTCACCGAGGAATTCTCGCTCGTACGCTGGTTGAAACATCTGCCCCGGAGCTATCCGATCGCGCTCTCGCTCGGGGCGGGGGTCGCACTCATGCTGGTGATCGGACCGATCGTGCTGCTCAGGCGGAGCCGCACCGGCAAGCGGACCCATCACATCCCCGTTCTCGTGGCCGAAGGCCGGTTCAGCGAGCTCGTGGACGACATCGCCGACGAGCTCGAGCAGGTGACCGGGACGACTCCGGTGATCGGCGGGCTCGGTGGCCTGTGGGCGATCCCGATGCGCGCGATGCACTACGCCGGCGAGCGGCTCTTCGGCAGCATCGTCCGGGATCACCCGGTGCTCGTGGTGGCCGGGGGTTTCGAGGTCGCCGCGCATGCGACCGACGTGAACGTCACCGCGCCGGCGAAGGACGCGTACTGGCTGCGGGCAGCGCTGTACAAGCGGTTCGGCCTCGGTCGGATGTACCTCACCTGGAGCGCCGACACGCAGGCCTTCGAGCGCCGGCTCTGGAAGCTCCATCTGGACGTGGGGGCCAGCAAGGCGGACCGGCTGCAGCGGCTCGATCGCCTCGAGAACGCCATCGACCGCGCGGCCATCGGCTCCGACGAGTGGAACGTCCTCTATCGCGTGGTGTTGCAGCTGCGCGAGGAGCTGAAGGCCTCGCGGGCGGAGCGCTCGGCCTAGGGCCCGAGGAGCCGGAGCTGCGGGACCGGCGGGGTCGGCAATGGGGGAGGTGAGGGCAGCGGCGGCAGCGTGATCGCCGGCGCGAGGCCGGGCGTGGTCATCGCAGGCGTCGGCAACGGCACCGTCGGCGCTCCAGCGCTGCCCGGCGGAGCCGGGGCGATCGCGGGATCCACATTCGTCGCGTCGCGCGACGAACCAGAGCTGGGCGGCTCACCGCCGGCGCTTGGCCGGGCCGAGGCGGGCGCTGTGGCCGACGGTACCGTCGGCGCCGCGGTGCCCGTCGGTGTGTCGCGGTGCATCTCGAGATACCAGGTCGCCACGCTCGTGCCGCCCGCGACCGCCAAGACCAGCGCGGCCAACACGGCGGCGGCCACCCACCAGCCGATCCGGCGGTGGGCCCGTGGCCGGATGATCACGACCGGTGCCTCGGGCGGGCCATCGCGCATCACGATCGCCACCGCCTCCGCCCGGCTCGACGCCCCGAGCTTCGCGAGCGCGTTGCCGACGTGCCAGTTCACGGTGCTCTCTGCGATCGAGAGGGTCGCGGCGATCGCTTTCGTCGTCATGCCCGCGGCGACCAGTCGAATGACCTGGGTCTCGCGGATGCTGAGGTCCTTCACGACCTACGCAGGAGGCAACGGTCCGGCCAGTCCGGCGTGGGCCCGCGGCCCGTTACTCGACCGAACGCGAAGCGTTGAGGCCATGCATCGACATCGTGGCGAGAACCGATCGAGTCAGCGGTCGACCCTCACTGTTCCGGGCCCGCTGAACCTGCGGGAAGGGCGTCGCGCGGGCCCATTGGTGCAGCGACAGGCCCGGTACGACATGGGCGCACCGGCCCGCGCCATCAACAAGGGAGGCAACCATGTTCCGGATCGCAGCAACATTTGTCCTCGCGATAGCGATCGGCACGTTCGCGCTACCGGCATCGACCGCGGCGGCCGCCGAGACCACGCTCGCTCCGGCGGCGACCACGCACACGACGTGCGACGCCACGAGCACCAGCGGCGGCGCCGCCGGGCTCGTCGCCGCGGTCGTGCAGGCGGCGGTGAACGCGTGCGACGTCCGGGTGCTCGACAACTCGGTGAACAACCTGCTCCAGAACGCGGACATCCACGCCCTCGAGAACATCCTGAACAACAGCCCGATCCTCAGCGGAATCACCGTTCAGGACATCAACGTCGACGTCCTCACCGGCACGACCACGATCACGCTGCTCGGCGGTGACGTGCTCTTTCTGACCCAGTAGAGCCGTTCGGAGGCGGCCCGAGAGGGTCGCCTCCGCGTGCTCAGATCTCGATGGCGACCGGAAGTGCGCCCCGAGCCCAGCTTGAGAGCCTCTTGCCTTCGCGCCAGCCCATGTACTTCCCGTCGAGCAGCTCGCGCGCCGCGGTGTCCTCTCTGGTGTTCGGCCGGACCAGGCGCGCGGTCCCAGCTGCGGTCCGGGTATTGATGCGCACTTTCACTCTCGGCGACCGCTTGAGGTTCTTCACCCAGTCGGCCTGATCGCCACCGCCACTCAGCAGGTACAGCCGGCCCTCGCGGATGCCGAACCAGATCTCGATCTCGTGCGGCTTGCCGCTCTTGCGGCCGGTCGTGGTGAGGTAGCACATGTCCTCATCGGCGAGACGCTCGAACATGCTCTGAGGCTACGGCGCTCCGGCCGCACGCACCGCATCGCGCGCGACGGTCAGCCGGCGAGTGTCTCCCGGAACCATTCGGTGACCGCCTCGAGCATCGCGGTCCGATCCGCCGGAAGCGTGAACTGGTGGTCGGCGCCGTCGATGTGGACAACGCGATGGGCCACGCCGGCCTGGCGCAGGAGGACGGCGTACCGCTCGGTGTGTTCAGGTGGTACGACCGCATCCGCGGTCGCCCCAACGAGCAGCACCTTCGCGCGGGTGCGCGAAAGCTCGGCCATCGGCTTGAACGTCCCAAAGTAGTCACGCTCGGCCGGGGGCACGAGTAGGGCGGCCGCGCGAACGCGCGAGTCGCGACCCGCTGCGATAGCCGCGATGGCGCCGCCGTACGAGTGGCCCATGACCCCGACGCGCTGGGGGATGGTGGGATGCGCGCGGAGGAGGCGGATCGCGCCGGCGGCATCGGCAAGGTTCGCCGCGACATCGTCCGGCACTCGGGAGTCGAAGCGCAGCGCCGCGACGCCGGCGGCGGCGAGCGCGGCGCACACGAACGCCCCTGGCTCGCCGAGGCCCGTGCGGCTCGGCAGGTTGGCGATCCCACCGATCGTTTCGCCGTCCGGCAGATGCAAGATGCCCTCGACCTGCGCGCCAGCGACCGCGAACGCGACGCGCTGCAGCACTATGCCGGCGGCGCCGGTCTAGCCGGGACCTCCGGCATCGCGAGCATCTCGAGGACCATCTCGCGCCGGTCGATCGGCGTGCGGCTCGAGATCAGCTCGAGCACCTTCTTCCGGCCCTTCATCTTGCCGATAAGCATCGCGCCCACGAGCTTGTCCCCGAGGAAGAACAGCCGCTTGTAGTTGCGGCCGTCGTAGTCGACCTCGACGATCGCTTCCGCGTCCGGCTCCTCCTCCGTCGTGACACCCATCACCGAGATGTTCGAATCGAACATGCCCGATGCGTACGTCGGCACCTCGACGTAGGGCTGTTTCGCGCCGAGCATGTTCTTGGCGACGTGGCGCCCGTGGTTCAACGAGTTGTCCCACGTGCCCATCCGATGGTGGCGCTGTGACACGACGTCGTAGAACTCGGCCACGTCGCCGGCGGCCCACGCGTCCGGCATGTTCGTCTCGAGGAACTCGTTCGT
>CAZMLV010000003.1:36085-39969 GCA_964567235.1 uncultured Chloroflexota bacterium
TCGACCTGGGTGACCTTGGTCTCGAGCCGGAGGTCGATCCGGTTCTTGTCGTGCCACTCCTGATCGCGCACGTACACGCGCTGCTCGAGGAGCACGCCCTTGAGATAGCGGGGGAGCGATACCCGGTTGTAGAGGGTGTACTTCTCGTCGTCGATCATCACGATCTCGCAGGCCGCGTCGTCCTTGCGGAGCTGCTCGGCCGCGTACGTACCGGCCGCGCCGTTGCCGACGATCACGAAGCGAGTGGGGTTCGCGCCCAAGCGATGTCCTCCGACGAGATGTGGCTGAAAGTGTGGCGGAAGCGGCGCGTTGGTGCCGGTGGCGGGACTCGAACCCGCACTGGATCCGTCTTAAGCGGATTGGCTCTGCCGTTGGCCTACACCGGCAGACCAAGTATCGGCTACCGCTTCGCCGGACCCTCCACGTTCACGGTGACCGTGCCGATACCGGCGCGCGAGAACACCGCGAGATTCGGCTCGCTGCCCGGATTGGACTCCCGGTGTATCGCGCCGGCCGGGACGTGGATGAAGTCACCTTCGCGGGCGTCGAACGCGCCGCCGGCGAACTCCATGTGCAGGGTGCCCGTGACGATGTAGATCGAGGTCTCGTGCGACCCGTGGTGGTGCCAGCCGCTGACCATCCCCGGTTCGGTGCTCACCCGGCCGGAGGTGAGGCCATTCGCGGTGATGGCGTGGGCGCGGGTCATGCCCGCGGTCGGGTTCTCGTCGGCTTTCAGCGCGTCCTTCTTGATCAAGCGCAGCTCAGATGTCACGGCCATCCCGTCCTTTCACGTCGTCGGTGCCCCAGCGCTCGTGCTGGACGTGCAGCTGGGCGCCGCGCTTCGCGATCCAGTTGTCCACAAGCCGCGCCCGGACCGCGTCGTCGGGCTCGCGCGCGATGGCGTGGTGGTGGTTCGCGCACTCGAGGCGGACCTCGCCCGGAGCGCGCGCGTACGCGAACATCGGCATCCCGCACTCCTCGCACTCGAGGGTGCCGTCGGGCTTCAGGTCGCGCAACGCACGTCCGATCTCCACGGTTGTGGTCCCTCTTCGCTCGCCGCTACACTATGCAGGACCGCCCTGGCCTCCGGCCGGGGCGCCTTTTCGCACCGGACCAGGGCAGCCCGCCCCCACTGACGGGACCCGACGACGTCCGCTGCAGACCCAGGAAAGGAAGGTGGGACCACCGCATGCGTCCATACGAGCTCATGTATCTCATCCAGCCCACCGCCGACGAAGAGCGCCTGACTGCCGTGAGCGATCGGCTCCAGCAGTCCATCAGCTCGCTCGGTGGCAAGGTCGACAAGGTCACGCCGCCGATCCGCCGGCGCCTGGCCTACGAGATCGGCAAGTACCGGGACGGCCAGTACGGCGTCCTCGAGTACTCGCTCCCGCCGGACCAGTCCCGCGAGTTCGAGCGCACCATCAAGCTGACCGAAGACATCCTGCGTCACATCGTCATCCGTCGCGACGAATAGATAGAGGAAAAGACAATGGCATCGATGGCCAAGATCCAGATCATCGGCAACGTCGGGCGCGACCCCGAGATGCGTATGACCCCCGGTGGCAAGCCCGTCTGCGACTTCTCCGTTGCGGTGAACCGCGTCTCCAACAGCGGCGGCGAGCGGTCCGAGCAGACCGACTGGTACCGCGTGAGCTGTTGGGGCAAGCAGGCCGAGATCGCGCAGCAGTACATCCAGAAGGGCATGCAGGTCTTCGTCGACGGCCGCTTCAGCCCCCGCACGTGGACGAACAAGGAGAACGTCGAGAAGACGAGCCTTGAGATCAGCTGCAACGACTTCCAGATGCTCGGCGGCCGTCGCGACCGCGAGGGTGGCATGGGCGGCGGAGAGATGCCGGCCAAGCAAGGCGAGCCAGCGGGCGCGTCGGGCACGTTCGATCCCGACGAGATCCCGTTCTAGGGAGCTGAGATGAGCCAGGAACGTTCCGGCCCGCGACGCGACGGCGGCCGCTCCGGCGGCGGCTCGCGCGACCGCGGTGGCGATGACCGTGGCGGCGACCGGCCGCGCTTCGGTGGACCGCGGCGCCCGCGCCGCAAGGTCTGCGCGTTCTGCGTGGACAAGGTCCAGAAGATCGACTTCAAAGAGGTCGGCCGCATCCGCCGCTACATCAGCGACCGCGGCAAGATCGACCCCCGCCGCAAGAGCGGAACCTGCGCGAAGCACCAGCGGATGCTCACCGCGGCGCTCAAGCGCGCGCGCCACATGGCCCTCCTCCCGTACACCGCCGAGCACGTGCGCTCGCTCATGAGCCCGCAGGCCCGGGCGATGGCCGGCGGCCCGCCGCCGCCGAAGCCCGACCGTCCGCCGTACCGCCCGGGCGGCTACGGCGCGCCCGGTGGGTTCCGGCCGGCCGGACCGCCGCAGAGCGTCGTCGCGCCCGCGCCGCAGGCGCCCGCACCGGCACCGCAGCCGGCACCCGCGCCGAAGGCCGAGCCCTCGGCATAGCCGTCGCAGGACGCGCACCATGGAGGCCGGCAGCGATGCCGGCCTCTTTCATATCTGTGGAGGGTTGAGATGGCGACAGCGAAGGATCCGGTCTGCGCGATGGATGTCGACACCGCGAACCCGCCGGGCGGTAAGGCCGTCCACGCCGGGCAGACGTACTACTTCTGTTCGAACGGCTGCCGCAAGGCGTTCGAGAAGGACCCGGCGAAGTTCACGAGCTGAGCTAGGCGGTCGGCGAGGGCGCCGGGAAGACCACCGGAACGACGAACACGATGACCATCGTCGCGGCGACGAGCAGGGCGCCGAGCCCGATCCGGGCCCCCGCCGACTTGTCTCGTGCGATCAGGATGAGGCTCCCGGGCAGGAGCGCGACCCCGAACAGGCCGAGGATCGGCAGCGCGCCCAGGGCGATGCTCGCCGCGAAGGCGATCCAGAGGAGCGTGTCGCTGCGCTTCACCACCGAGCCGCGCATCCAGATCGCGTAGATCGCACCGGTGGCAAGCGCGACCGGCAACGCGAACAGGATCCCGAGGACCCACGCGCCGACCGTGACGCCGGCCGAGAAGGCGACGAACTGGATCAGCAGGTCGCGGCCGTCATGTCGGTCCGCGAGCATGGTCCAGCCGACGTAGATCGCGAGCGGGAAGCCGACGAACGGGACGGCGAGCGCGCCGTTGCCGTTGAGGGCCCACGGGCCGAACTCGAGCCGGGTCACGCTGAGCACCTGTGTGACGAGGAGGATCCCGAGCCCGACCGCCGCGGCGGCGAGGAACGTCAGCCACGGGCGCGAGGCCCGCGCCGGCGCGACGCTCTGGGCGCGCATCGGCGCCATCCTACCTACGCGGCGGCGCCAGTCGGCTGCGGCAGCACGAACACGAATCGGGCACCGTGACCGGGCTCGCTCTCGACGCGCAGCGTCCCGCCGTGGAGCTCCACGAACCGTTTCGCGAGACTGAGCCCAAGGCCGGTGCCTTCCACGGGCCGTCCCGCGTTGCTGCCCGCCCGACGGAACTCCTCGAAGATCATGGTCTGGTCTGCCTGCGCGATGCCGACGCCGGTGTCGGTCACGGACACCGACACGGCGCTCGGCTCCCGCTTGCCGTCGACGGTGACCGACCCTCCGCTTGGCGTGAACTTGATCCCATTCACGATGAGGTTGAAGAGCACCTGCTTGATCTTCCGCTCGTCCGCCGTAATGGTCCCGAGCGTGGCGTCCATCGCGGTGACGATCAGGGTCACGCCGCCCTTCGACGCGCGCTCGCGCAACATGGCGACGGCGTCGCCGATCAACGCGGCCAGCGAGAACTCCGTCGGCTCGAACTCCATCCGCCCGGCCACGCCCTTCGAGAGGTCGAGGATGTCGTTGTCCAGGGCGAGCTGGTGAGCGCCCGCATCGCGGATGTCCCGGACGGACACC
>CAZMLV010000004.1:0-37143 GCA_964567235.1 uncultured Chloroflexota bacterium
TCGTGGACGCGCAGGGCATCGTCCGGTACATCGACGTCCACACGCTGCGCGAGGTGCCTGACGAGGAAGAGATCGCCGAGGAGCTGAAGAAGCTCCCGATCAGCGCGTCGGGATGAGGTAGGCGCGACCCTCGTCGGCGATCGTGAACCGTACGACATCGCCGACCTTCGCCGGCAGGGTGTCGCCTTTCACCAGGAGCGCGAGCCCGCAGTCCACGACCGTCAGCTCGCCCGTCTCGGACACCGTGCCTTCGACGACCGCGCCCGGAGCGACGAGGTCGCCGCTCACTCCGGCGCCCGCGCCGGCCGTCGGGTCCTTCGCCGTGTACTCGATCGCCATCGTCACGCGGTCGCCGATCGAGAGGCGCGCCTTCCGCACGGCGCCGGTCGCGTCCTTGCCCCGCAGGTCGAGCCGCTCGCCGAGCTCGCCCGCGCGGATCGTGACGACGATGTCGCCGCGCGTACCGTCGAGTGCGATCACGACGCCGCGCGACGCGCGTTGGCGCCACTTCTCGATGAACGCGAGCTGATCGAAATCGAGCACCGTCGATACGATATTCGCGTGGGAGGGCGGGCCGCGTTCGTCGACGTGGGCGACACGCTGGTCGAGGATTGGGCGCCGCTCGAGGCGCGTCCCGCTCATCACGCAGCAGCTCACCCGCGCGTTCGGGCACCGGGACTGGTTCGCTGCGCTCGCGCAGACGGACCTCGAGCCGGACGCGTCCAGCAGGAGACGGATCGTTGGTACGCGGCGTGGTTCACCACACAGGGGATCGAATGCGACGTCGATGTCGACCGGTTGCGCTCCGGGTGTGCGGTTCCGCTCGATCTCGTCTTGACCCCGGTGCCGGAGCCGCGGATGCGGTGCGCTGGTGCAAGCGTCAGGGACTGCGGATCGTGCTGGTGACGAATACCCTGGCCCGCGGCACCACGGAAGTCATGCGCCACTGGGGCGTGCCGGCCGTGCCGACGCGATCGATGGGTCGCCACCTCGCACGGCGTGCGCTGGCGGAAGCCGCATCGCGCGATGTTCGACCGCGCCCTCGAGCTCGCGGCCGTAGGCCCGAACGAGGCGTTGATGGTCGGGGACGACCCGATCGCCGACGTGCGCGGTGTGCAGGCCCTGGGCATCCGGGCCGTTCTCCGACGCACCCGAGCCGCTGCGGCTGCCGGCGGACGTCCCGCCCGGATGCGATCGTCGACCGGCTCTCCGAGCTGCCCGCCGTCGTTGCCCCTTGGCTGTAGGCCGGTCCCGTGCTACAACCGGATTGTTGACTGGCCAGGTCGGAAATCCCGGCAACTCGATCGCGCGAGGCCCGGACTGCTTCGGGCTCACGTGCTGGTGTCTCTAGGCCGCTGAATCCCAGCGGCCTGCCCTTCCGCGACACCAGAGAAACGACCCGTCCACCGTAGGCGGGTGATTGAAGGAGATCCCTTATGTCGGGCTATGCCCATCCCGAAGCGCTCGTCGAGACCGACTGGCTCGCCGAGCACGCGACCGATCCGAGCGTGCGGGTGTTCGAGGTCGACGTCGACACGACCGCGTACGAGCAAGGCCACGTCGCGGGCGCGATCGGACTGAACTGGAAGACCGATCTCCAGCAGCAGCCCGTGCGCGACCTGCTGTCGAAGCCACAGCTCGAGACGCTGCTCTCGAAGTACGGCGTCGCGTCGAACACGACCATCGCGATCTACGGCGACAACAACAATTGGTTCGCCGCGTGGTTCTTCTGGCTCCTCAAGTACTACGGCCACGCCGATGTGCGGCTCGTGAATGGCGGACGCAGCAAGTGGCTCGCTGAGCAGCGGCCGACGACGACCGAAGTCCCGGCGTTCTCGGCGACGCGCTACAGCGCCAACGCGCCGGACGCATCCGTGCGCGCACTTCGGCAGTACGTCCTCGACACGGTCGAGAAGAACGGCAAGAAGCTCGTCGACGTGCGTTCGCCCAAGGAGTTCTCGGGCGAGCTCCTCGCTCCCGAGAACCTCCCGCAAGAAGGCGCGCAACGCGCCGGACACATCAAGGGCGCGGTGAACGTGCCGTGGGCCTCGGCCGTCGCCGAGGACGGACGCTTCAAGTCGGTGGACGAGCTCACCCGGATCTACGGCGACAAGGGTCTGAACGGCTCGACCGAGACGATCGCGTACTGCCGGATCGGCGAGCGCAGCTCCCACACCTGGTTCGTGTTGAAGTACCTGCTCGGCCACGAGAACGTCCGCAATTACGACGGAAGCTGGACCGAATACGGCAGCCTCATCGGCGCACCGATCGAGAGCGGTAGCTAGCATCCGGCGCGCGTGAGCGCGCAGCTGTTCCACGGCGGACGGATCCACGTCGGCGACGGCACCAGCGCGGAAGCGCTCGTCGCCATCGACGGCGTGGTCCGGGCCGTCGGGAGGGCCGCCGACCTCGCCAAGGCCCACCCAGCGGCGGAGCGTATCGACCTTCGCGGCGGGGTGATGACCCCGGGCTGGCACGACTCCCACGTGCATTTCACGTGGTGGGCGATCCAGATGGATCAGATCGATCTACGCGAAGAGCCGACGGTCGCATCGGCGCTGTCGCGCATCGCGGAGCGGGCGCGGGCGCTGCCGCGGGGGGCCTGGGTCCAGGGTGGCCGGTTCGACAAGAACCGGTGGGGCCGCTGGCCGACGGCCGTGGAGCTCGACGGCGCGACCGATGGCCGCCCGGCGGCCCTGCGCAGCCGCGATGGCCACTCGCGCTGGCTCAACACCGCGGCCCTGCGCGCGGCCGGGATCGACGCCGGCACGGCGGATCCGGCCGGCGGCGCCATCGAGCGCGACGCGTCGGGCGCTGCGACCGGCATCCTGAAGGAGAACGCGAACCGGCTCGCCGACGCGGTCGTTCCGCCGCCGACCAGCGACGACTGCTTTGCCGCGATCGAACGCGGGCAGCGCGAGGCACACCGCCGCGGCATCACCGCGATCGAGGATCTCGAGCAGGCCGCCGCGTTCAGCGCGTTCCAGCGCCGCCGCGACCGGGGCGATCTGCGGCTCCGCGTCGCGATGGGCATCCCGCATGCGAGCCTCGATTCCGCGATCGCGCTGGGGCTACGGAGCGGTCTCGGCGACGAGTGGCTGCGCATCGGACACCTGAAGATCTTCACCGACGGCGCGCTCGGCTCGCAGACCGCCGCGCTCGAAGAGCCATACGCCGGCACCACCGATCGCGGGCTGCTCACGATCGACCCCCAGACGCTCGGACCGGACGTGATCCGCGCCGCGGACGCGGGCATCGCGGTCGCGATCCACGCGATCGGCGACCGCGCGGTGCGAGTCGCCTTGGACGCGATCGCACCGACCCGGACGGCGCATCCCGCGCTCCGGCAGCGCGTCGAGCATCTGCAGCTGCTGCGGCACCAGGACATCGCGCGGCTCGGCGCGCTCGGGGTGATCGCGTCGATGCAGCCGATCCATGCGACGAGCGACCGTGACCTCGTCGATCGGTACTGGGGTCCCGATCGAGCCACCCGGGCGTACCCGTGGCGACAGCTGTTGTCGGCAGGCGCGCCTCTCGCGTTCGGCTCCGACGCGCCGGTCGAGCCGATCGATCCGCTGCTCGGGATGCACGCGGCGGTCGCGCGCAAGCGCCCGGCCGATGCCGATCGCTGGCACCCGGAGGAGGCGCTCACACCCGCCGAGGCGATCGCCGGCTACACGTCCGGCGCGGCGTACGCGATGAACGCGGAGCGCGAGCGCGGCACCCTCGCGGTCGGAATGCGGTGCGACGCGACCGTGGTCGAGCGCGACCTCGTGTCGACGCCGGTCGAGGAGTGGCCCGCGCTCAAGATCAGCGCGACGATCGTGGGCGGCGAGATCGTGCACGCGCTGGGGATCCGCTAGTTCAGCGGCGGCGCCTCGCCACGCGCGCGGAGTCGCAGGAGCAGCTCCTTCAGCAACGTGTTCTCACGCTCGAGCAGCCCGATGACCGACTCGAGCCGCGGACCGGCGCGTTCGGTCTCGAGGAGCCGCTGGCGCTCGGACGCGTCGATGCCGAGACCGCCGGCGATCCGGTACGAGACCTCGGCCGGGCTCCCTTCGCGCAGCTCTCCGAGCGGCACCTCGGTCCGGGCGTCGTTCGAGGTCGACATGATGCCGGTGAGGTATTGCCCGAATGCGTCCGCGGCCCGATCGGCCAGCGCGGCCGCGTCGTCCCCGGCGTCCTCGTCGAGATAACGGATCTCGGCAACGAGATACGGTTCGCGTTCGGCATCGATCGACTCGATCGCGAAGCGGCGCTCGCCGCGGACGATGATGAACGACCGGCCGCCGGGAAGAGGCGTGGTGCCCACCACGCGCGCCGTCGTGCCGATCCGGTGCGGCTCGGCCGCGCCGCCGACCTCTGGGCCGGAGCTGATGAGCACGATCCCGAATGGCTGATCGTTCTGCAGGGCGCGCTGCAGCAGGAGGCGGTAGCGGGGCTCGAAGATATGGAGCGGCAGCAGCATCCCCGGGAACAGCACGCTTCCCAAGGGGAACAGCGGGATGGTCGCCGTCTCCGCCACGACCAGACGGTACTCTGCGAATCCATGGCCACTCGCCCGGCGACGTCCTGACCTCCGGCGCGCCGTGATCACCCTCGTTCTCCACGGCGAGCTCCGGCAGTTCAGCCCCGGCGGGGTCAAGCAGCTGCGCGTCGACGGTGCGGGACGCTCCGCGCTCGAGGTGGTGCAGGGCCTCGGGATCCCCGCGGCCGAGACCGCTGCGTTCATCGTGAACGGTGAACAACGGGATCCGGACGCCATCCTCCGCGACGAGGACACGCTTGAGGCGCTCCCGGCGATCAGCGGCGGTGCCGCCGAGGGCGCGCTCGCCGGGATCCGGGTCGTGGATCTCACCCGCGCGCTTGCGGGGCCGTACTGCACGCTCATGCTCGCCGATCACGGCGCGGAGGTGATCAAGGTCGAGCAGCCTGGCACGGGCGACGAGACAAGGGGCTGGGCGCCGCCGCACCTGAACGGCGTGTCCGCCTATTACCTTTCGATCAATCGCAACAAGCGCAGCATCACGCTCGATCTCAAGCATCCGGACGGTGCGAAGGTGCTCGAGCGGCTGATCGAGCGGGCCGATGTCGTCGTGGAGAACTTCAGTCCCGGCACACTCGCACGCCTCGGCTTCCCCAAGGCACGCATCCGCACGCTGAACCCGAGCGCGATCTTCTGCCAGATCTCCGGCTTCGGCCAGGACGGCCCGGGCCGCGCCTGGGCGGCGTACGACCTCATCGTCCAAGGGATGGGCGGGATCATGAGCCTCACCGGTCAGCCCGGCGGCGAGCCGGTGATGGTGGGGGTACCGCAGGCCGACATGGTGGCCGGCATGTTCGCGGCGTTCGCGATCCTGGCGGCACTGCACGCGCGCGAGCGCACCGGCCTGGGTCAGGCGATCGACGCGACGATGATCGGCGGGCAGGTCGCGCTCCTCTCGCGGCAGGCCGCGCGGTACTTCGCGGATGGCACGGTGCCCAGGCCGGAGGGGAACGTGCACGCCTCGATCGTCCCGTACCAGACCTTCCGCGCGGCCGATGGCTTCGTGAACGTGTGTGCGGGCAACAACGCGCTGTTCGAGCGGCTCTGCGCGGCCCTGGACCTCGACGACGTCGCCGAGGACGCGCGCTTCGCGGACAACGGCGCGCGCATCCAGAACCGGGCGATCCTCATCCCGCTGCTCGAGAAGCGGATCGCCGCACTTCGGAAAGACGACGTCGTGGCGCGGCTGCGAAAGGTGAATGTGCCGGTCGGTCCGATCAACGGCCTCGACGACGTGTTCGCCGACCCGACGGTCCGTCACCTCGGCCTGATCGCCGAGGTCGATCATCCGACCGCGGGCCGCGTGCGCGCGCCGGGGATCCCGGTGCGGATGGACGGGACACCGCCCTCGGTGCGGACGCATCCGCCGCTGCTCGGCGAGCACACCGACGAGGTGCTCACGGAGCTCGGCTACGCGGCGCCGGAGATCGCGAAGCTCCGCAAGGACGGCGCCGTCTAGCGGCGTTCGGTCCAGTACACCTTCGTCACGTAGGGCAGCGTCACCGTGCTTCGGCCGCGGATGTCGGGATGTGTCGCGGCAAGCTCGCGGAACCGGTCGAGGACGCGCTCGCGCTCGCCATCGGGCAGCGCGGCGATGCTCGAGACCGTCGCCGCGCGATCGCTGATCTCGCTCGGGGACAGGGTCTGCGTGTGCTCGACGTCCCGCTCCACCAGTCGCGCGAACAGCGCCGTCCGATCGAACGCGGCGCGCCACTTCCCCGTCTGGTGATCCGGACGCTCCGGATCGACGCCGTCCAGGAGCGCATCGAACGCCGCGACCCAGGCGGCCCGCCGATCGCGCACGTTCCAGATGAGCCCGAGCCGTCCGCCTGGCACGAGGACCCGGTGGAATTCGGCGAGCGCCCGATCGCCGTCGAACCAGTGGAACGCCTGGGCGACGGTGATCGCGTGCGCTGAGCCGTCGCGCAGGGCCATGCGCTCCGCGCTCCCGTCGAACGGGACCGCCAAGGGCACGTTCTCAGCGAGCCGCTCGCGCATCTCCGCCAGCGGCTCGACCGCGATGACCGTCGCACCGGTGCGCACGAGCGCGCGGGTGAGCTTCCCGGTGCCTGCGCCGACGTCGACGACGATCCGGCCCGGTGCGATGGCGAGCTCGCGGACAAGGATGTCGACCGCCGCGTCCGGATACGCGGGCCTGATCTTCTCGTAGAGCTCGGTCGTGGGCGCGAAGCCGCGCGAGACGTAGTCGTGAAGCGGCTGTCGCGCCATTGGGTCCATCGTATCCAGCATGCCGGTCGTGATCGTCGGTCCGCTCGCGTTCGACGACGTCCACGCGCCCGCCGGCCGGCGCTCGGGCCTGCTCGGTGGATCCGGCGCGTACGCGGGGATCGCCGCGGCGAAGCATGGTCCGGCCGCGCTGGTATCGATCGCAGGGAGCGATCTGGACGATGAGCTGCTCGAGCCCGTTCGAGGTGCCGGCGTGGATCTCGCCGGGCTGCAGCGCGTCAGCGGCCGGACGCTGAGGTGGACCGGCAGCTACAGCGAGGGCCTGACCGAGAGCGCGGTCCGTAATGCCGACCTCGGGGTGGTCGATCGATGGGATCCGGTCGTGCCCGAGGCCGTGCGGGATGCGCGGCAGGTGCTGCTCGCGAATACGGACCCGGCGGTCCAGGCGCGGGCGCTCGACCAGCTCCGGCCGGATCTCGTCGTGCTGGACACGATGGATCAGTGGATCCGCGAGCGTCGGCGCGCCTTCGAAGCGATGATCACGCGGGCGACGATCGTGTCGCTCAACGAGGGCGAACTCGTGCAGCTCACCGGCGAACGCGACCTGGTCGCCGCCGCCCGGCTGCTCATCGGGCGAGGTCCGCGCGCGGTCGTGGCGAAACGCGGGGCGAACGGCGCGACGCTCATCACGAGCGGTGCCGCCTACGCGCTGCCGGCGTACCCGATCATGCCGATCGACCCCACCGGGGCGGGGGATGCGCTGGCCGGTGCGTTCGTCGGCCGCCTCGCCCGCACCGGACGAGCCGATGAGCCCGGACTGCGCGAGGCCCTCGCCGCGGGGATGGCCGCGGCGTCGTTCGCGGTCGCCTCGTTCGGCGTGGACGCACTGGCCGCCGCGACCATCGGCGAGCTCGAGGCGCGAGCGGCCTGGCTGGCCGAACGCGGGGGAACCGCGGAGGCCGGCAGGCTGTACGAGGGGCGGTAACGAACTCCGTGGAGGGCCGACCACTGGAGCGACCGAGCGAATCCGTATTGGTGGAGCGTGCAAGACGTGGTGACCAAGACGCGTATGGCGAGCTGGTCACGCGCTACCAGGCGCTCGCCGCGCGGGTCGCGTACGTGATCACGGCGAGCTCCGCCGAAGCAGAGGACGTGACCCAGGACGCCTTCGTGAAGGCGTACTACGCGCTCGAGCGCTTCCGCGCGGGCGCGCCGTTCAGGCCGTGGCTCCTCCGCATCGTCGCCAACGAGGCGAAGAATCGCAAGGCCGCGGCGGGTCGCCGCCCGACGGTCGAGCTCGGTGCCGCGGCGGATCGCGCCTCGGGTGAGACGGCCCTCTCACCCGAGGACGCGGCCGTCGCGGGCGATCTCCGCGCCGGCCTGCTCGCGGCACTGGGCCGGCTTCGCGAGGACGACCGGCTCGTGCTCTCGTACCGGTACTTCCTCGATCTCTCCGAGAGCGAGATGGCAGCGACCCTCGGCGTCGCCCGCGGCACGGTGAAATCGCGGCTGTCGCGCGCGATGACGCGCCTGCGCGAGGTCTACGCCGATGCGTGAGCTGCGGATGACCGACGACCAGCTCGCTCTGGCCCTGACCGATGTCGGAGCGCGGATCGCGTGGCCCGCGGTCCCGGACCTGCGCGCGCGCGTGCTCGCGCGCATCAGCGCGCCGCGCAGGCCAGCGTGGTGGCGTGCGTTCTGGTCGCCGCGGTACGCGTTCGCGCCCGCGCTTGTGACGATCGCGCTCGCGCTCATCGCCGTGCTCGTGTTCTCGCCGCAGGCGCGCGCGACCGCGACCGACATCCTGCGCCTGCGCGGCGTCGAGCTCTTCCGCGGTCCGGTACCCAGCGTGACGCCGAGCCCGTCGCGCTCGCCCGGAGCGATCCAGACGCCGACCCCGCTGCCATCCGGTCTCGGCGTGCTCGTGTCGCTCGATGAGGCGAAGGCCCGCGCCGGGTACGCCGTCGTGCTGCCGACGGATCCGCTTCTCGGCACGCCCGATCAGGTGTACCTGCGCGCGACACCGACCTCCACAGCGGTCTCGTTCGTCTACACCGAGCGCGCGGGGATCCCGACGTCACCGCAGGCGGGCGTCGCCGCGATCGTCACCGAGTTCTCGGGCGGGACCGTCGACCAGCAGTTCTTCGGCAAGGTGATCGACCCGGGCACCACGGTCGAGCAGGTCACGGTGAACGGCCAGCCCGGGTTCTGGATCCAGGGCACCCCGCACTTCTTCTTCTACCGCCCGAGCGCCAACCCCGGCGCGGTCGAGCAGGAGACCCTGCGCCTGGCCGGCAACACGCTCATCTGGACCCAGGGCAACCTGCTCATGCGCCTGGAGGCCCAGGTGGACAAGGCCACCGCCCTCCGGATCGCGGCCAGCGTTCGGTAGGTAGGGAACCACGCCGGACCGCACGTTGTAGGGAGGGCATGCGCCGGGTTTGCGTGCTTCTGGCGGTCGTGCTGCTCTCGGCGTGCGGCACGCTCAAGGAGGACACCTCCCAGGTCGCCTCGCAGCCCGCGCACGAGCTCCTCTATGTCGCCACGGCGACCGGCTTGTCGGTCGTCGACGCGACGACGGATTCGCTGGTCGCGGCGCTGCCGTTCGGGACGCTCCTGCCGGACCGCTCCCGGTACTGGACCGTCGATCCGGGCGATCGCACGACCGTCCGCGGCATCGATCCGGCGACCGGCGCCGACCAGACGTCATTCGTGCTCGACGGACGGTGGTCGGTGCCCGCGTCGTATGGCCCCGCGCCGAGCGGGATCTCGGCCAATGGCAGGTGGATGGTCCTGGTCGCGCCGCCGCACGCGACCGGTACCGTGATGGTCAACCGGTTCGCGGTGGTAGATCTCGCCAACCAGCGGCTCGATCGCGTCGTGACGGCGAACGGCGACGTCGCCTTCGACGCGGTGAGCGACGACGGCCGCAATCTCTACCTCGTCGAGCACCTCGTGCCCGCGCCGCACTACGCCGTGCGCGTGGCGAGCTTCAACGGCGCGGGCCTCCAAGACGGTGTGCTCGGCCAGATCAAGACCGCCGAGCCAGAGGTCATGAACGGCCTCTATCACGCGTCCGTCGCCGTGGGCGCCGACTGGTTCCTGAGCCTGTACTCGAACCCCGGACGCGGTCCGTTCATCCACGCGTTGAACACGACGCAGCTCTACGCGCAGTGCATCCTCAACATGCCCGATGTGCCGGTCGCGTTGCGCCCGGCTTGGTCGATGCTCCTCGACCCGAAGCACTCGCGGCTCTATGCCGTGAACGGCCCGGGCGGCGTCGTGAGCGAGATCGACACCTCGGCGCTGACCGTGCGGCGCTCGAATATCGAGCTCGCCGCGACCGCCGCGACCTTGACGACCGCGCCGCTCCATCCCGCGGCGCTGTCGCCGGACGGCACGCGGATCTACGCGGCGGCCGAGCATGGCGTGATCGTCATCTACACCGGTGACCTCTCGGTTCGGACGCGGTACCTCACCGACCGGCTCGTCGACTCGGTCGCGCTCAGCGATGACGGTCAGCGGCTGTACGTGGCCTCGGGCGGCACGATCACGAAGGTCGAAGCCGCGACCGGCAGACCGCTTGGGACGCTCCGCTCCGCGCCCGTGGCGCTCGGCCTGTTGGCCGTCGGGAGCCGCTGAGCCACCCCGGAAGGACGGCGCCCCTTCCGGTGTTCGTGGTGGGGATGGATACGGTCGCGTTCGCCACCGCGCACGAGGTGTTCGAGGCGTACGTCGCCGAGGCCGAGGAATGCGAGTGCCCGGGGTGGTCGGTCCGCCTGGTTGCGGCCCACGTGATCGGGACCGACCGCCTGCTCACCGAGACGGCGGCGCGGATCCTGTTCGGGACCAAGCTCATGGACGGCAAGCCCGCGACCTACGACGCCGAGTTCCTCGGCAGCGACGCGTACCTGCGTGCCATCGCCGACAGCATCGGTGACCGGTGCGCGCTCGTGGACGAGCTTCGCCGCAGCCGGTCGGCACTCGTTGCGATCGTGTCCCAGCTCAGCGTGAGTGACGGGGCGACCGCGGTGCCGGCGCGCATCGTCGACGGCCGGCGCGTCCTGGTGGACGGGCCGGTCCCCTTCGTTGCGCTGCTGCAAACACACGCGGGCGTCCACATCCCGGCGCACGCCCTGGAAGTGGCCGAGCGAGCGTTCACCCGATCGGCCTAGTTCATCTGACGAATTGACCGGCCACAGACACTGAGTGGGATGTCTCCGCTGGATGGTGTGGTCGCGACCCCAAATGAGGACGAGCGGCGCGCGGATCTCGAGCGGCTGAAGGAGGGCGCCGCCCTTCTCTCGCAGCACGGGAACCGCGTCGCCGCGCTCGCCGTCCTCTGGACAGCCGTGGCCATGGATCCGGTCGATCAGAGCGTCCATCGCCGTCTCGCGGCTGCGCTCGCGAGTGGCGGCGACCTCGACGGTGCGGCCCAGGAGTATGTCCGCTACGTCGAGTTCCTCCTGCCTCGCGGCGAGCTCGAGCTCGCGACCGCCGAGCTCCATTACGCCGCTCAGACCCTCGGTCGCGTCCAGAAGCTCACGGATGCGGTGGTCCGGGTCAAGGCGCAGCTCGCCGAGCTTCTCGAGCAATCGCGCGAGCGGGTCGAGCCCATCGCGGAACCGACGGCCGAGCGGCACGATGACGTGCAGCCCTGGACCGGGCCGGCCGACCCGAAGGTCGTACAGCTGCCGGTCGCGCACCAGACCCGCGTCGTCTTCCACACGTGCCTGCACGACGACGGCGAGGCTGCGTGGCTGCAGCTCGAAGGCGGCACCGAGGAGGTCGTTCCGGACAAGGTGCGGCTGATGTTCCGCGATGAGATCCTGGAGACCCGCCGGTGCATCCTGATGCCCGCCGGCCGCAAGAGCCACGCCCGCCCGGATGGCGACAGCAAGGTGTGGGTCGTTCTGCGCGCGCCGGAAGAGATGCTTCGCGCGATTGACCGCGACGAAGGTGACGGCTACCGCGTCGAGGCGCTCGTGAAGGGCGAATGGCTCGCCGTCGATCTCGAGGACACCGGCTGCCGCTTCGGCATGAAGCGTCGGGAGACCCGCTCCGCCTAGCGGCGATCAGTCGAGTCGGGGTGGAGAGACTTGAACTCTCGACCTCTGAGTCCCGAACCCAGCGCGCTACCAAACTGCGCTACACCCCGTGCGGAGCGCTCAGTCTAGCCGACACGACCTGATGCGGTGCGCGACACTCCAGCGCGATGAGCGTCGACCAGATCGTCTTCACCGCGGCCGGCGCGGTCTGCATCGCCGGAGCCGTCACCGCGGTCGCCCATCGCGATGCGCGCACGGCAGGCGTCGCGCTCGCCGGCACGCTCCTCGCGCTCGCGGTCCTCTACGCCGGGCTCGCCGCGCCGGCGGTCGCTGGGGCGGTGATCGTCGTCGCGTTGTTCTCGACGCTGCCGTTCGTCGTGCACCTGACGGTGCCGGCATCGCGCAGCAACGCGACCGATGGCCCGCGCGTGACCGGAGCCGCGCTCGTGCTTGGTGCGGCGGTGCTCGCGCTCCTGGCCGTCGCCATCGTCTTCGGCGAGGTCCCGGTGAACGTCTCGGTGCGGTCGGCTGACGCCTACGACCTCGCCGCGCTCGGGGATCTGCTCGCCGGCCGCGCCGCGGTCGCGGCCGGCGGATCACTCGTCGTCCTTCTCGCCGCGCTGGTCGCAGCGCGGGCCGCCCGCCGCGGCCGGTCGTTGTGGCGGTGACCACGGCCGCATACCTGGCACTCGGTGCGGTGCTGTTCGCGGTCGGCGCGGTGGGCGCGGTGGTCCGAGCATCGGCGGTCGGACGCCTCGTCGGCGTCGAGCTCATGGTCGCCGCCGCGACGCTCACGTTCGCGGCCGCGGGCGTGGGATTCCGAGAGCTCGACGGTCAGATCGCCGCGATCCTCGCGATCGTCGTCACCGCGGCGCAGGCGATCGTCGGATACGCGCTCGTCTCCGGCATCCGGCGGCCCGAGTGACCCTCGCGATGGTGGTCGCGATCCCGCTCGCGAATGCGGTCGCGATCGCGGTGGTCGGCGGCCGGCTGGGCCGGCGAACGCTGGGCATCGTCACGACGGTCGCGCTGGTCCTGTCGTTCGGCGCCGGCGCGTCGATGATCGCGACGCTGCGTGATCGCCCGACGGTCGACGCGTTCATCGCGACCTGGCTGCCGCTGCCCGGCGCCGACCTGGCACTCACCGTCGACAGCGCGATGCTCGCGGTCGCGCTCGCGCTCTCCGGCGTCTCGGCGCTCATCGCGCTCTACTCGATCGGCTATCTCGCGCGCGATCGCGGGCTGCAGCGGTACTTCTCCGCGCTCTCGCTCCTCGTCGCCGGGATGCTGCTGGTGACGCTCGGCGCGAACCTCCTGCTCGTCGTCGCGGGGTGGGAGCTCGCCGGTGCCGCGGCGTACCTGCTGGTGGGGCATCACCGTGAGCACACCGCCGCGGCGGCGGCCGCGTCGCAGCTGTTCGTGATCGACCGGATCGGGGACGCGGCGCTCGTCGCGGGCACGCTGCTACTGGTCACCGAGTTCCACACCGTGGACCTCGCTCAGCTCAGCGGAGTCGCGCTCGAACACGGGAGCACCATCGGCGGCGCGCCGGTCATCGCGAGCGTTCTCCTGCTGATCGGCGCGCTCGCAAAGTCCGCTCAGGCGCCGCTCCACGGGTGGCTTCCGGATGCGACCGAAGCGACCACGCCGGTGTCCGCGCTCCTGCAGACGGTGGCGGTGACTGGCGGGGTCGTGCTGCTCATGCGGCTGCGCTCCGTCCTCGTGCCTGACGTGCTGCAAGCCGCGGCGATCATCGGTGGGCTCACCGCGTTCGGGGCAGCGCTCGTCGCGGTCGGGGAGCGCGACGTGCGCCGGGTGCTGGCGTGGTCGACGATCTCGCAGGTCGGGCTCATGTTCGTTGCCGCGGGCCTGGGCGCGCTGTTCGCGGCGCGGTTCCAGCTCATCGCGCACGCCGTGGTCAAGGCCGTGCTCGTGCTCGGTGCCGGCTCGGTGCGCCGCGCGACCGGCGATGAATCGGACCTCGCGCGACGCGGTGGGATCGGCTGGCGGATGCGTTGGACCGCCGGCGCCTTCGGCATCGGCACCCTGGCACTCATCGGGATCCCGCCCGCCGCGGGCTTCTTCGGCATCGCCGCGATCGTGAGCGCCGCGTTCTCGGAGGGCGACGCGCTCCTCACCGCGCTCGTGCTGCTGGCCGTCGCGGCGTCTGCGTTCGCGGGTGTGCGCCTCTTCGCGCTCATGTTCGCGGCGCCGCCGGCGGCGGTGCGGGCGACCGATGCGCCCCGCCGGCTGCAGGACGTGTCGCTGGTCCTGCTCGCGTTCGGTGCGCTCGCGTTCGGCGCCGCGGTGAGCGCCGGGCTCCTGCCGATCGGCAGCGGGCCCGCGGACGAGGCCCCGGTGTGGCTGCTCGGCGCGACGTTCGCCGTCGTGCTCGCGCCGTCGATCGCCGCGTGGCTCGGGTACCGCCATGGGCTTCCGGCCGCGGCGCGCATCGAGCGCGCCATGCGCTGGGCCCGCGGCGGCCTTGGCCTCGACGCGCTCTATGCCCGCGCCGTCGCGGATCCGTTCCGCGCCGTCGCCCGCGAGCTCGACGAGGGCGCCGAGCGCGCGAACGACCGGGCTGTCGGCGGCCTCGGCACCCTCGCACATCGCGCGTCGAACGTGATGGGCGGCGTGAGCCGCGCGAGCGCGCGGGCCGAACAGGCCTTCCTGCTCGCGGGGGCCGTCGTGCTGCTCGCGTTCTGGACGTGGAGCGCTCGGTGATGGTCCAGGTCGTCGTGCTCATCCCGCTCGTCGTTGCGGTCGCGTGCGCGCTGCCCATCGGGAGCCTCGCGCGCGTCCTCGCGGTGCTGTCCGGCCTGCTGACCGCAGGTTGCGTGGCCGCCGCGGTGTGGCTGGGCGTCGGGGGCGGGCCGGTCGACCTCTACTACTGGGCGAGGCCGCTCGGCGCGCAGCTCGCAGTCGGTTGGGACGGCTGGTCCGCGGCGATGCTCCTGTTGAGCGGCGTCCTGTTCGCCGCAGGTGCGGCCGCGTCCGGCGGCATCGTCCGCCCGCGGGCGTACTTCGCCCTCTGGTCGCTCCTGCAAACGGCCGTCGCCGGCGTGTTCGTGTCGCGCGACCTCCTGCTCTTCTTCGCGGCGCACGAAGCGCTGCTCGTGCCGCTCGCGCTCCTCCTGTGGGGCTGGGGCGGCGCGGACCGCCGCGCCGCCACCCGGCGGCTCGCGGTCATGTGGCTGGCTGGCAGCGCCCTTCTGTTGACCGGGATCCTGGCGCTCGGGGTGGGGGCGCACACGTTCTCGTTCGCGACGCTCGCCGGATACCGCCTCGCCGAGGCGAGTCAGGTCCTCCTCGCGCTGCTGTTCCTCTCGGCGTTCGCGATGCGTTTGCCGCTCTTCCCATTCCACGCGTGGGTCGCGCGAACCTACGTTGCTGCACCTGCTCCGGTCGCGATCGTGCTCGGGGGCGTGCTCTCGAAGACCGCCGTGTACGCGATCGCGCGTATCTGCCTGCCGCTCTTCCCGCGCGGGATGGCCGATCTGGAGCCGTACCTCCTCGCGCTGGCGACGGTCGGAGCGCTGTACGGCGCGATCCTCGCGACCCGGCAGCGGGACACCCGACGGGTCATCGTCTACGCGGGCCTCGCCGAGATCGATCTCATCGCGGTCGGCGTGTTCCTCGCGACTCCCGGCGGTCTCGAGGGCGCATTGATCGCGAGCATCTCGCATGGTCTCGTCGTCGCGATCCTCGTTCTGCTCGGCGCCGCGCTCGCGCGGCGGATCGGCTCGTTCGGCTTCGGCCCAGGTGGCTTGGGGGCACGCGCTCCGGTCCTCATGGCGCTGTTCGTTCTCGCGATCCTCGGTCTGATCGGTGTTCCCGGCACGAGCGGCGCACCGGGCCAGCTGTCGATCCTCGCCGCCGCATTCGCGGTCTCACCGGGCATCGGGCTGATCGCGTCGCTGGTGCCGGTCGTCATCGCGGTGAGTGGCGCCGGCGTGCTGCGCGCGGTGTTCTTCGGACCTCCGGCGGTGGGCGGTCTCGATCTCGGCTGGCGCGAGCGCGGGCTCGTCGTCGCGCTGATCGCGCTCGCCGTCGTGATCGGCGTCGTGCCGCGCTCCGTCGGCGATCTTGCGGGCCGAACGGGACCAGCGCTCTCCGAGCTGCGGCAGTGAGCGCGGCCGAGCTCGGCGCGCTCGTTCCGGCGCTCGCCCTCGCCGGGAGCGCGGCGCTCGCCACGCTCCTCGCGATCCCGCGGCGGACCGGCCCGCGGGCGCTCGCCTGGCTCGGCGCGCTCGCAGCTGCGGCGGTGGCCGGCGTGGCGCTCGCGAACGGCACCGGAGCCGCATCGCCGACCGTCGCCCGCGATGGCGCGAGTGCGTTCTTCGTCGTCCTCGTCGCGATCGTCACAGCGGTGTCGTGCGTGCTCGCTGCGGCGGATCCGCGACGGATCGTCCGCTCGAAGGACGAGACCGCGCTCGCGCTGATCGCGGCGTGCGGCGCGGTCGTCGTCGTGTCGGCCGTCGACCTGCTGGTCTTGTTCGTCGGGCTCGCGCTGCTGACGATCCCGCTCTACGTGCTCACGGGCCGCACCGCGTTGGCGGGGGATGAGGGCGCGGTGCGGCATTTCCTCCTCGGGGCGACGAGCTCGGCCGTCGCGCTTTACGGGATGGCGCTGCTGTACGCGGCGACGGGCGAGACCGGGTACGCCGGTCTCGGCCGCGCGACCCACAACCCTCTCTACCTCGCCGGGCTGGCGCTCACGCTCGCGGGCCTCGTGTCGCATGTCGCGACCGCATCGGCCCGGCGATGGTCGATCGTGATCAACGTTGCGGTCAGTGGCGCGCTGGTGCGGCTCGTCGCGGCCACCGCGAGCGGCGAGATCGGGCTCGACTGGCAGGTCTCATTCGCGACGCTCGCGGGGGTCGCGCTCGTCGTGCCGGGCGTCGCCGCCGTCGCGGAGCGCCGCGTGCGCCGCATCGTCGGGTACGCGACGATCACACAGCTCGGCTTCGTCGCCGTGGCCGTCGCAAGCGCCGCCCTGCCCGCGGCCGCGTTCGCGCTCGTTGCGTACTGCGCGACGGCACTCGGCCTCTTCGCCGTGATCGCGATCCTGCCGCAACGCGAACCGGTGCTCGAGGATCTTGCCGGGCTCGCGCGGCGGCGGCCGGTCGTCGTGCTCGCACTGGCCCTCCTCGCGTTCGGGATCGCCGGCGTTCCACCGACCGTCGGTTTCCTCGCGAAGGTCGACGTCCTCGAGGCGGCGGTCCGCGCGCAGCTCCTCTGGCTCGTGGTTCTCGGCGCGCTCGCGAGCGTGGGGACCGCCGTGGCGTGCGCCAGGCTGGTCCTCGCATGCTTTGCCGCGCCACCGCTCGACGCGGTCGCGCCGTCGCGCATGCGCGCGGGCACCGTCGTCGCGCTGGTCCTCGCGATCGCCGTCCTGGCCGCCGGCCTCGCGCCCGGGCCGCTCCTCGACGCGGTGCAGGCGGTCCACTTCTAGCGCCGGAACCGAATGCCGCCGCCTGCTGTACGGCTGACGTGACAGGCCATCGCGGCGACCGTTATCCCCGGCGATGACCTCCGGCTCGCTCACCGATCTCGACCCCGCGCCGTCCCCCGAGCGGCGGTGGCCCTTCTATCTCGCCTGGACGGTGGGCAGCTTCGCGGTCGGCGCGGTGCTGTTCACGCACCTGCCGGCTTCGGTGTTCCCGCCGTCGGCGCCGGTCGCGGCCCCGGAGGCACCCGCACCGATCGTCACGACGGCACCCGCACCCTTCGCCACTGCGGCACCCGCACCGGTCCGCGTCCTCATCCCGGTCGCGCCGGCGCCGCTGCGAGCCCCCGCGGTCCCAGCTCGTACCCGCCGCTGAGCGCACCGCTCGGTCAGGCCGCGGCGGGCGCCGGCCGCACCGGCGCGGCCGGGCGTCGCGCGGCGATGCGCACGCCGAGCACGATCACCGCGCCGCCCGCCAGCTGCAGCGGAAGTGGACGCTCCGCGAGGATGACAGACGCGAGGATGAGGCTCGAGACCGGGGTCAGGTAGGCGACCATCGCCGCGAGGCTCGCGCCGAATCGGTGCACCGCCCAGAAGAACAGGACGAACGCGAGCGCCGTGGAGGCCACCCCCAGGGATGCCGCGGCGATCCACGTTTCCGCAGGCCACGACGGCAGGTCGCGATACCCCTGCGCGAGCAGCCCGAGCGGTGCGATGAGGGCGGTGCCCAGCACGACCATCAGGGTGACGTATCCGAGCACGCTCTCGGTGCGGAGGACGACCGCGCCGATCGTGAGGCTCGCCGCCCAACCTGCCGCCGCGCCGAGCTCCATGAGGTCACCGCGCAGCCGAAGCGACGATGCGTCGGCGCCGGCCTGCTGCCCGCCGACGATCACGAGCGCGGCCCCGATGCTGGCGATCGCGAACCCCAACAGCTTGATCCGCGTGATCCGCTCGTGGATCAGCGTGGCGAACAGCGCGGTCGCCAGTGGGATGACGGTCGGGATGATCAGCGCGCTGTCGGACGCGGGCGTGTAGCTCAGGCCGACGAACGCGAGGGTATTGAAGCCGAGGACGCCACACGCGGCCGCCGCCAGGATCGGGCGCCAGCTGCGCAGCGGGATCGACGTCCGGGTGATCGCGCATGCCGCGAGCAGCACGACGCTCGCGATCGCGAAACGCATGGTCGAGAGCTCGAGTGCCGGGACGGCGGTGACGCCGAGCTTCGCGGCGATCCACTGTCCGCCGAGTGCGAGCGACAGCGTCGCGTAGATCGCGACGACGGTCCACGTGCGGCTCATGCGCGGGATGCTACTGAGCGGCGTCTACGCCGCGGCGAAGTAGGTCGTCGTGCAGCAGACCCCGCACCAGCCGGCGACGAGCTCGCCGATGGCCGAGCGCCTCCCGAGCGTGGTGAATCGGCGGACGAACGCGTGGCACGCGGCGCACTCGGCATGGCCGGCGAAGAGGGTGGTGCGCGCGACGGTGACGTTCCCAGCGGGAACGACCGGCCACAGCGTGTGGCGGGAACCAAGCGGAACGGTCGTGGTGGTCGGATCGACGGTGATCACCAATGGTCCTCCCCGGGCACGGCGCGACTGATCGGAATTGCCGTACGACCGACTAACGCGCCGGTCGGCCGCTTGAGGGTCTCGTTACCAGACCGTTAGGAAGTCCGGCCGCCGGTGGTCGGACAACCCCAGGGGTGTCAGCGGGTCCCTTGAGCCAGATCGACGCATACATGGGCTGCACCGTTGCTCCGACCGCGCGGATGAGCTCGGCCCGCAATGCATCGAGGTCGACCTCGTCCCGTAACCGAACAGCGAACGTGTCGAGCGTCCGCACCGTGTCGTACCGCTGCCGGTAGAACCGGCGATCGACGGACGACTGGATCCGTCGGCGCAACGGCTGGAAGAGCACGACGACGGCCAGCGTCGAGATCGCCACAGCGAGGCCGTTGCCGGCCGTCACCGGAGAGACGACGAGCTGGACGAGGGCGACCACGGTCACGTACGACACAAACAGCGCGACCGAAAGCACCGCGTAGGTGACGGTGCGGCGGACCAGGACGTCGATGTCGTACAACCGATAGCGCAGGATCGCGATCGCGACCGCGATGGGCACGGCCACGGCACCGAAGGCGGCCAACGTTTCGAATGCCTCCCAGCCCGTCAGCGTCCCGAGCGCGAAGAAGGCCGGGTACAGGACCGCGGCAGAGAAGAAGACCTTGAGCTGCTGCCTCTCGATCGGCGTTCCGCGCCGCATCCGCACCAGGAGCGAGGCGGCGGCCAGGACGGTCGCGATGAGGAACAGGGCCAATCCGGGGACCAGCAACGTCCCGGCCCAGGGCGCGTCGACGGCCAGCGGATTCGTCCCGAGCGGGTCGCCGTCCTCAGCAGGCGAGAACGTGATCGCGACGGCGATCGCGACGGCGCCCACGAGTCCGAGCAACGGCATCGGCCACCAGCGGGCCGACGGAAGCCGCCCGTCAGGAAAGAACATCGGGACGAACGCCACGACCGGGACGATGACGGGAACCCAGCCCCACGCGTTGAGCGCGCGGACCACCGCCAGGCCGCCGAACGGCTCGGCTTCGCCGAGGACCTCGCGACGAAGGTACTCGTTCGAGACGGCGCCGATCCCTTCGAATGCGGCGCTGAACAGAAAGAGCCAGCCGATCGGATTCGTCGGCCGGCGCGCGGCGATGAGGGCTCCGGAGGCCGCGAACGTGACGACCGTGGTCGCCGTGAACGGGTCGACGCCGAACCGGCCGGCGGGCCCACCGATCTCGACCTGCAGCACCAGGACGGACAGCGTCGTCAGTGTGCAGACTGCTCCGACGGCGTAGGCGAGCGCGGCCCAGCTCGTGGTTCGCGGCGCCCGGGATCGTACCGCGCGCCAGGCCGTCGTCACGAGCAAAGTGTGCCGGAGGGACCGTCCGCGCATCGTTACCGTGCCACGTCTGCCCGCGCACCCTCCGGGACCTCGGCCGCTCCGATCTCCAGCCATCCGCGTGAGCACGACTGGCCGCGGCCGGCGGTCTGCGCGCGAGGGACTCGGCGAGTCGATGGCCGAACCGACCCGCGCGATCAGCAAGTCGGTGTCTTCCGTTGGTCCGGGCCGCCGATCGGGGGATGCGGTGACAGGGTGCAGGCGCGAAGCTCGCCGCCATGAATATCGACCGCTGGCCCGTCAGCGCGCTCCTCGTCGCGGCGCCCGCAATCGCGTTCTTCGGCATGTGGTGGTGGCGCGATCGGCGTCAGAACCGATGGGTCCGTGAGGCCGTCGCCCGCCGCCGGCGTCACTCGCAGCGCTGGTCCTGAGCGAGACCGGCATCTGGCGGTCGCGGAAGACCGACCGGGCTCTAGCGCACCCGACGTGGCGTCTTCGCCGCCCGACGCCGCCAAGCGCGTCCAACACCGTGGCGATGGCCAGAACACCCGCGACGGCTCAGTGCCCTGAGGCGTGGGCGTCGTTCCATTCGTGCTGCGGGAAGGGCTGCTCGAGCGCGGGGCGTCGAGCTTGTAACGTCAGTGCGGCGCGAGCATCGCCTCGAGCGCCGTCCTCAACTCGTCCGTTGCGGTGGGGCCTTCAAAGGCGTAGCGGATCACCCCCGTCGCGTCGATGAGGAAGACCCACGGTTCGGTCTGCAGATGCCACTCGAGGACCGTCGGCGTGAGGCTCATCTTGCTTGGATCTGGCTTGAAGTCGCGGTAGATCTCGACGTGGATGAAGGCAATCCGAGCGTGGTAGGCAGGCTCGAGCTGCTCGACCGCGTTGACCTCGGGTCCGCACATCGCACTCGTGCAGAATGCGGGCGTGGCGAACACGATGAGAGCGGCGTCGTGCTGCGCGATCACGTCGGCAATCGACAGCTCGTGCATGTCGTCCGGCGGCAAACCGCTGTCGATGAAGCTGACATCGGATACATCCCGCCGGGTCAGGTTGCGGCTCGGTGGCGCGGGCTGGCCCGGACCTGGAACCGAACCGGTCGTTCCGACCGTTAGGGGCACGCGGGTGATGCTCTCCGGCCCACCCTTGGGGCGCGCGGCGATCTCGGCGAGCCACGGTCCCGGTGCCTCGAACGTCAGGTACGCGACGTACACCCCTCGACCCTCGAGACCCTCGCCTTTGAACTCGGCCGGAGCCTCGGTGGCGAGCGGGTCCGTGGGTGAGCCGCGATAGGCGCGAACGCGCACCTGCGCGTCGTTGACCGGGGTGTTCCTGTCCAGCACGCCGAGGACGACCCGCTGGCGACCGACGAGCAGCTGTGACGACACGACCACCGACTGCAGCCCCGCGGGACTCTGTCGCGCATTGCCGGCCGGCGGTGCGCCGCCGGATGCGGATGCGCAGGCGCAGACGACGAGCGCGACCAGCCCCACCGCGGCGATACCCGCCCGCGGACTTGTTCGCGGAGCGCTCCCGGCTCGCACCTGGGTGGTGTATCCGCAGGTCGATCGGCGCGTCAACGCGCCGTGCGGCGTCGCGAAAGGATCGAGCATCGCGAGGAACACACCCCAGGCGCACCGAAAAACGGTCGCGACCCACGGTTCACGGCTCATGAACCCCCCGGCGGGCCTATATCGGCGTCCTTCGGCGAACGGTCGTAGGATGCCGGCGCTAGGAATTGGGGGAGGGGCACATGCGAACCGTCCTCATCGTCGCGGTATCGGCAGCGCTCGCACTCACGACGATCCTCACGACGCCGGCCCTCGCCGCAACTCAGACCTGGCACATCCAGGTCGGTTCCGTCCTTGACTTTCCTGCTGGGCACTTCGGCAACGCGTTCTACCCCTCGCAGATCGCCGCGCACGCCGGCGACACGGTTGCCTTCGACGTGACGAGTCCACACACCGTCACCTTCAATCGGCCGGACAACCTGCCGCTGTTCGCGTTCTTCGTCCCCCCCGGGGGAACGACGACGAGCGCGACGTTGAACACGAAGGGTCAGTTCGTGAACACGGGCTTCGACCCCGTGTCCTTCGCTCCGTACACCTTCACCCTGACGCTCGGGAGCGCGCTCCCGCAAGGACGCTACGAGTTCATCTGCGCCCTGCATCTCGGCATGCGCGGCGCGATCGATGTGCTCCCAGCAGCCGCGCCGCTCCGAAAGACCGACGCCGACTACGCCGCCGAGCGGTCAAAGGAGATCGCGCGCGACCTGCTCACCGCGAACCACGTCGGCGACAAGGTCGGCGACAAGGCGGCGCAAGCACCGTTGACCGTGTTCGCGGGAGCGGGGACGAAGCGGGTCACCGACCTCCGCTTCTTCCCGTCGGTGATCACCATCCACGCCGGGCAGTCGATCACGTTCCTCAAGACGCACGACCCGACCGAGCCGCATACGGTCACCTTCGGCACTGAGCCAGCGAACCCCTTCGCCCCGCTGGGCGGACCACCCTTCTCGTTCACTGGCTCGAATTCGATCAGTACCGGAGCTCTGCTCACCAAGAAGCAGTACGACTTCTACATCGGCGGCGCCATCGGCGTGCCGGTCGCAGTCGATAAGGCCACGATCACTTTCACGACCCCGGGCACGTACACGTACATCTGCGCGATCCACGACGATGTCGGGATGCGCGCGACGGTGACAGTTCTGCCCTAAGACGAGCTTGAGGCGTTGACGTTGAGGGGGGCCCGGCCGCCCTGGCCGGGCCCCCCATGGCATCTTCGGTGCAGGTCGGTGTCGCCTGCATATCCCGTTCGGTTCCCGGCGCACCGATCAGCGCGGAGGGCTCACCGACGCGACTCCGCGCCGGGCGCAGCGGCCCACGCCGAGCGTCGCTGTGAGAGCGCAGGCGGATTGCAGGCCCCCCGGAGTTCTTGTGCTCAATTCCGCCACCGTCGTTGATACGGATAAGCCGGTAACGACCCTGGGGGGCCCGCCTCACTACAGTCCCGGTCTTCGGCGGATGCCGTAGGAAAGAAGAGGGGTGAGGCATGAAGCGAGCACTTGTGGCCATCATCACTGCGATCGCTCTTATGGGTGCCGGTACGACCGCGGCTCTAGCCGGTGAAGTGAAGGGACCTCCGGGCATCCCATGCGGCGGTACGACAGGCGTGACGTGCGTACACCTTACAGATGAGACAGGCGCGCCGACTCACGCCAACTCCGCGTGCGCCTTTAGTGGGCTGAACGACATGGACCCGGCGAGAGGGCAGACCACGTCGATCGTGCAGACGGCGGCAGACGCTTTCAAGTTCTACCATCTCGCGCCGGGCGTGCAGGGCACGCTCGGGCTCTGCAGGGGCGGCACGAACTAGAGACTGGGGGGCGGGTGACGGCCGGCGTCATCCGCCTTCTCACCGGGGCGGCCGTCGTGCGCCCCCCGGAGTTGGTCTGCCGCCCGTGCTAATGGTGATCTTCGGCGCGGCTGCGTCGGCTGATTCAATCCTGAACTTTGCCGCCGAGCCCAACAGGCCAGGGCGATCGCCACTGTCGCGCGACCTGTTCGACCAAAGGTTCGACCCATCATCAACGAGCATCCTGAGTGCGGCACGCTAATCGACGCTGGTCGACGACTGGTCCGAGATGTCAGCCGTGCAGAAACGGCGGGTGCTCGACCGATCTTCTCGGCCGTCGAGCTCGACCGGGGGAGCCTCGTCTCGGCCACGCCGAAGCCGGGGTGACTCGAGTACATCGAGACCGCGCTCAGTGGTTTACCACGGGAGGGGCTGGTGGGAATCGAACCCACGACGCCCGCCTTAGGACGGCGGCGCTCTGTCCGCTGAGCTACAGCCCCAGAATTGGCAGAGCCCAATTCTGGGGCTGCTGACGACGGAGGACCAGGACCACCGGATGCGACTTCTCGCGAGCGGCCGCGACGCCGACGTCTTCGATCTCGGCGATGGGCGCGTCCTGCGCCGGCACAAGGATGGCCGGCCCGCGACGAAGCAGGCGGACCTGCTCCGCTACGCCGCGGCGCACGGCTATCCGGTGCCCGCGCTGCACGACGCGAGCGGAGCCGATCTGGTGCTCGAGAAGCTGGACGGACCGGAGATGCAGAGCCTGCTGCGTCCGTGGAACGTCGGGCGCTTCGCGCGGATCCTGGCGGACCTGCACCGCCGCCTGCACGCGCTGCCGCCGATGCCCGGGCTGCCCACGCGATTCGGCGATCCGCGGTCGCTCCTGCACCTCGACCTGCATCCGCGCAACGTGCTGATGACCTCGCGCGGCCCGGTGGTGATCGATTGGGCGAACGCCGCGAACGGACCCGGCGAGGCGGACATTGCGCTCATGTACGTGATCGGGAAGACCTCGACCATCGAGGGCCCCGGCCTGGAGGCCGTGATCATCCGGTCGCTGCGGGACCGGTTCCTCGACACCTTCGTGGCCGCCGCGGCGGAGCCGGGATTCGCGGCCGTGCTCCCGGCGGTGACCGAGTGGCGGAAACGCGACGAGAATGTCACGCCGACCGAGCAGGCGGAGCTCGACCGGCTGCTCGCGCGTGTGACACTTGAGCGGTGACGACCCTGGCGGCGACCCCGGATCGCCGGCGCGAGCGGCTCCAGCACGCGTTCGCGCTGCTCATTCCGGCGGTGCTGTTCGGCTTCCTGGTCAGTGCGCAGTGGCAGGGACAGCAGGAACGGAGCGAGATCGCGGTGCGTTACAACGCGCCGCTCACCGATGCGGCCCTCGCGCTGCAGAAGGAGCAGGACGATCTCAAGGCCCAGCTCCAGGATCTGCGCGCGCAGCTCGACACGATCCAAACGAACGCCTCCTCGCAAAGTGGCGCCGCGAGCGAGCTCGAGAAGCGGATCGCCACTCTGAAGGCCCAGGCCGGGCTCAGCCCGCTCACCGGCGATGGCGTCATGGTCCAGCTCGATGACTCGCACACCGTCGCGGCCGGCGCGGCGAACCTCGATCAGGCGATCTGCCATTCGACGGACCTGACGGACATCCTCAACACGGCCTGGCGGGGCGGAGCGGAGGCGATCTCGGTGAACGCGCAGCGCGTCGTGTCCAGCACGAGCGTGTACTGCGTGGGCTCGACGATCATGGTGAACGGCACCCTCCTCTCGCCGCCGTTCAACATCGCGGTCATCGGGCCGCAGAACAGCGTGCTCGGCGCCTTCGACGACCCGAATCAGCTCCGCGACATCAAGGCTCGCCGCGACGTGCAGGGCCTCGGCTTCCGGGTGACCCGCGCGAACGCCATCAACGTGCCGGCGTATGACGGCGCACTGACCGTGCGGGTCGCGACCCCCCAGTGAGATCGAACGCCGGCGGCATCGCGGCCACGGTCGTCGCGCTGTTCCTCGGCATCCTCGTCGTGACGCAGTTCCGCTCCCAGGACGTCTACTCCCGGAGCCTGCAGCTCGAAACGCCGTCGTCCCTCACGACCCTCATCGCGAACCTCGCCGATCGGAACAACTCGCTGCGCGACGAGATCTTCGAGCTCCGGCTGCGCGTCGCCGCGGCGCGCGACTCGGTCGCCAGCGGCCAGGGCTCGCTCACCGAGAGCCAGCGTGAGATCGATCAGCTGAAGATCTTCGCCGCGCTCAGCGCGGCGCGCGGGCAGGGGATCATCGTGAAGATCGACGGCACGTTCGACGACCGGGCGATGAGCGACCTCACGAACGAGCTGCGCAACGCGGGCGCGGAGGCGATCTCCGTGAACGACGTGCGCGTCGGCGCGCGCTCGTGGTACGGGCCCGGACCGGACCGCACGATCCTCCTGGACGGCCGGCAGCTGAACGGACCGTGGACGGTGAAGGCGATCGGCGCGAGCGACGTCGTGTACGTCGCGATCACCCGCACCGGTGGCATCGCGGGCCAGTTCGAGCTGATCTACCCGAAGACCCACTTCACGGTCACCAAGGAAACGACGATCGACGTGCCGGCGGTCGCGGTCCAGCACTGAGCGGCGCTCCTAGACTGCGCGTCCTGATGCCGAAGCCGCCGCTGCTCCTGTACCTGGACGACGTCCTCGTGCTGCGGAAGACGCATCCGTGCGGGGGCGATACGTGGCGCGTGGTGCGGCTCGGCGCGGACATCGGGGTGCGCTGCACGACCTGCGCCCGCCGGGTCCTCATCGCCCGCAGCGAGCTGGAACGCGACATCAAGCGGTTCGTGGAGCGCGGCCCTCTGGCGCCGGTCGAATAGGCGGGCCGATGGGCCAGCCGGGTGAAAATGCCGCCGAGCGCGGCATCTTCCGCAACCGGGCGTTCCTGGCCCTGTGGGCGGCGCAGATCCTGTCGCAGGTGGCGGCGAACGCCACGACCTTCGCGCTCATCGTGCTGGTCGGCGAGATCACGAAGTCCAACACGTCGTCGTCGATCCTGATCCTGCTCGCGATCCTGCCGGCGGTCGTGTTCGGCGTGTTCGCCGGCGTGGTCGTGGATCGCAGCGACCGCAAGCGTGTCCTCGTGATCACGAACGCCCTCCGGGCAGGCGCGGTGCTGCCGCTGTTCGTCCTCGGCGAGAGCGTGACGACCGCGTACATCGTCAACTTCCTGGTCGCCGCGATCACCGTCTTCTTCGTGCCTGCGGAATCGGCGACGATCCCGGCGATCGTGCGCAAGCGCGATCTGCTCGTCGCGAACTCGCTGTTCACCTTCACGTTCAACGGGGCGTTCCTCGTCGGCTTCATCATCCTCGCGCCGATCGTCATCGCGCTCTCCGGCTACCAGGCGCTCTTCGTCGTGGTCGGCGCGATGTTCGCCGGGGCGGCGCTGCTCTGCCTCACCGTGCCGACCGTCTCGCCGGCGACCCACGAGGGTCGGATCATCGGCGTCGAGGTCGCCGGGAAGGCCATGGCCGAGACCCTCGGCGGTGTGGGCGAGGCCTTCGGGTACCTGCGGAAGCACCCGCCGGTGGTGTGGTCGCTCGTCTACATCGCGCTCACGTACATGCTCGTGGCCGTCGCGGGCGCGCTCGCCCCCGGATTCGTGCGCGAGGTCCTCGGCCTCGGAGAGAAGAACGTGGTCGTCCTCGTGGCGCCCGCCGGCCTGGGCGTGGTCGTCGGACTCGGGGCGCTGAACGTCATCGGCGGCCGGCTCGCGCCGAACCGCGCGATCGGCACGGGACTCCTGGTCACCGCGATCGCGCTGCTCATCCTCGCGGCCGAGCGGCCGCTCGGCGTGATCTTCCGCAACGCGACCGGCCCGACCGCGGGCTTCCCGTTCTTCGTCGGCCTGGTGAGCCTCACCGCGTTCGTCTTCGGCCTGTCGTACGCGTTCATCACGGTGCCGTCGATGACCCGGCTGCAGTCGGATCTGCACGACGAGATCCGCGGCCGCATCTTCGGCGTCCTGAACATGCTCGTGTCGGTGTTCAGCTTCGCGCCGCTCCTCTTGGTCGGGCCGGTGGCGGACGCCTACGGCGTCGCGCCGGTGTTCGTCGCCGGCGCGATCGCCTGCCTGATCGCGTGGGTCGGCGGGCGCGCATCGCGCGGTCGCGTGCGAGCGGAGGCCGCGCCCGGAATGTGACCGCCGATGCGGACAGGCCGGGTAGACTTGACCTGGAGTGACCTCCGCCCGGGCCACCTATTTCCACTACGTCGGCAGGCACCGCACCCAGCTCGCCATCGGCATCCTGGCCGTCGCCGCTGGGTCCGTCGCGGCCGTCGTCCCGCCGCGCTTCATCGGTCAGATCGTCGACGGGCTCAACCGCGGAACCACCCTCGACGCGATCGTGCGGCTTGCCCTGCTCGCGCTCCTCTTCTCCAGCATCGTCGCGATCTGCCTGGCCACCGGGCGCTACTTCGTCATGAACACGTCCCGGTACGTCGAGTACGACATGCGCAACGACCTGTTCGCGCACCTCCAGCGGATGCACCTTGGGTACTTCCAGCATCAGCGCATCGGCGACCTCATGGCGCGTATGACCAATGACCTCTCCGCCGTGCGCCAGATGCAGGGACCCGGGGTCATGAACGTCGCGTCCACAACGATGACCTTCGCGTTCACGATCATTTCGATGCTCGGCGTGTCGGTCAAGCTCACCCTCATCTCCGTCGTGCTCATGCCGCTCGTCTCGCTGACCTTTTGGATCATCGGTCGGCGCGTGCATGTGAAGTTCGAGCGGCTGCAGGCGCAGTTCTCCGAGATGTCGACGACCGCGCAGGAGAACTTCTCCGGGATCCGGGTGGTGAAGGCGTTCTCTCAGGAGAACGCCGAGATCGCGCGCTTCGCCGCGGTGAACGAGGAGTACGTCCGCCGGGCCATCAACCTCCGGCGGATGGACGGCCTCATCTGGCCGACGATGTCGTTCATCCTCGGGCTCGCGGTGCTCGCGACGCTGTACATCGGCGGTCAGGACGCGATCGAGGGGCGGATGACGCTGGGCCAGCTCGTGCAGTTCGTGGCCTACCTGAACCTGCTGGCCTGGCCGATGATCGCCCTCGGGTGGGTGTCGAACCTCTTCCAGCAGGGCTGGGCGTCGCTGCAGCGGCTGCAGGAGATCTGGGACGCGAGGCCGGACATCTTCGACCCGGCCGACCCCGCCACGCACGCGATCCGGGGCGAGGTGGAGTTCCGCAACGTGACGTTCGCCTATGGCCCGACCGAGGTCCTCCACGACGTGAGCTTCAGGGTCCCGGCCGGCGGCTCGCTCGCGATCGTCGGCCACACCGGCGCGGGCAAGTCCAGCCTCGTGAACCTCATCCCGCGCCTCTTCGACGCGACATCGGGTGACGTGCTCATCGACGGGATCGACGTGAAGCGCTACCCGCTGGCTGCACTTCGCCGCGCGGTCGGCTACGTCCCGCAGGAGACATTCCTGTTCAGCGTCCCGCTCCGCGAGAACGTGAGCTTCGGCCTGGAGGCCGCGCTCGACGATCCGAAGCTCGACTGGGCCGGGGACGTGTCGCAGCTGAACAAGGACGTCGAAGACTTCCCGGCGCGGTACGACACGATGATCGGCGAGCGCGGCGTGACCCTCTCCGGCGGCCAGAAGCAGCGGACCGCGATCGCGCGGGCCGTCGCGAAGGAGCCGCGCGTCGTCATCCTCGATGACGCGATGAGCGCCGTGGACACCTACACCGAGTCCGAGATCCTGCGCCGCCTGCGCGGCGTCCTGCAGGAGCGGACGAGCATCATCGTCGCCCACCGGATCTCGACCGTGAAGGACGCCGACGAGATCCTGGTCCTGGACGAGGGACGCGTCGCCGAGCGTGGCTCCCACCGCGAGCTTCTCGAGCGCAACGGCATCTACGCCCAGATGTACCGGCGCCAGCTGCTCGAGGAGGAACTCGACGTCGACACCGAGCGCGACGAGCACGAGCGGCGGGTGCGGGCCGCGCAGGAGGCAGGCCCGACCGAGTTCCGCACGCGGATGGGCAGCGGCGGGATGGGGGAGAGCGGTTAGATGGCGGGCTTCTTCCAGGAGGACGAGATCCTCGGCAAGGCCTACGACGGCCGGCTGATGCGGCGGCTGCTCTCGTACCTGCGGCCGTACAAAGGCCTTGTCGCGATCGCCTTCGTCCTGCTCGTCTTTCTCTCCTTCGCGGACATCGCGCCGCCGATCATCACGAAGTTCCTCATCGACTCGGCCATCGCGCCGGCGGTGAACGGCGACATTCCCGCGGCCGAGGGCCTCCGGCTTCTGGTGCCGCTCGGCGCGGCGTACCTCGGCGTGCTGCTCGCGTCAGCCGCGCTTCGGTACGGGCAGAACATCCTCACCACGTACGTGGGCCAGCGCGCGATGTACGACCTCCGCGTCCAGCTGTTCGGCCACCTCCAGTCGCTGTCGCTCTCGTTCTTCGATCGCAATCCGGTGGGCCGGCTCATGACGCGGATCACGAACGACATTGACGCCCTCACGGACATGGTGACCCAGGGCGTCGTGTCGATCTTCGGTGACTTCCTCATGCTCATCGGCATCGCCGTCGTCCTGCTCTTCCTCGACTGGCGGCTCGCGCTCCTCACGTACGCGACACTGCCGATCATCGTCGCGCTCACGTTCTACTTCCGGAAGACGATGCGCGAGTCGTTCCGGAGCATCCGGATCCGGCTCGCCCGCATCAACGCGTACCTGAACGAGAACATCAGCGGAATGTCGATCGTCCAGCTGTTCACGCGGGAGCCGCGGGCCTACCGGCAGTTCGACGAGCTGAACACCGACCTACTGAACGCGAACCAGGGCGCGATCAAGGCGATGAGCCTGTTCTTCCCGGCCGTGACGTTCACCCGCGCGGGCGCGGCGTCGGCGATCTTCATCGCCGGCGGTTACTGGGCCCTCGGCGGTCAGCTGACCATCGGGACGCTGCTCGCGTTCTGGCAGCTCCTCGACCAGTTCTTCCGCCCGATCCAGGACCTGTCCGAGAAATACAACATCCTGCAGTCGGCGATGGCGTCGTCGGAGCGGGTCTTCCGGCTCCTGGACACGGAGGCGACGATCGTGGACGCGCCGCACCCGGTCGCGCTCCCGAGCGTGCGGGGCGAGATCACGATGGACAACGTCTCGTTCGCGTACAACGAGGGCGATTGGGTCCTGCGCGACGTCGACTTCAAGATCTCCGCGGGCGAGAGCGTCGCCATCGTGGGCGCCACCGGGGCGGGGAAGACGTCGATCATCAGTCTCATCTCGCGCTTCTACGACGTGCAGAAGGGCCGCATCCTCCTTGACGGCGTGGACCTGCGCGACCTCGCCCAGCGGGACGTGCGCCGCCACGTCGGCGTCGTGCTCCAGGACCCGTTCATCTTCGCGGGCACCATCGCGTCCAACATCCGGCTGAACGAGTCGGGGATCACCGACGAGCAGGTGCGATCGGCCGCGCGCTTCGTGAACGCGGACAAGTTCATCGAGCGGCTGCCCGACGCGTACGAGACCGTCGTCACCGAGCGCGGCTCGACGCTCTCGGTCGGGCAGAAACAGCTGCTCGCGTTCGCGCGGGCGATCGCGTTCAACCCGGAGATCATGCTCGTGCTCGACGAGGCGACCTCGTCGGTCGACACCGAGACCGAGCACCTCATCCAGGACGCGCTGAAGAAGCTCATGGTCGGGCGGACCTCGATCATCATCGCCCACCGCCTCTCGACGATCCAGAACGTCGACCGGATCATCGTGCTGCACAAGGGCCGCGTCGCGGAGATGGGCTCGCACAAGGAGCTCCTCGGCCAGCAGGGCGTCTACCATCGGCTCTACGAGCTCCAATACCGCGCTCACGAGGGTGCTTCGACGTAGCGCGGTCCCACACCAGCTGGACCGCCGCGCGTTCCTCGCCGCGTCCGCCCGGATCGCCGCTCTGGCTGCGCTCGCGCCGCTGGCGGCGTGCGCGCAGACCTCGGCGCCGCTCAAGCTCGAGAAGGATCCATTCACCCTCGGCGTCGCGTCCGGCGATCCGCTGCCCGGCGCGGTGATCCTCTGGACCCGCCTCGCGATGGACCCGCTCCACGGCGGCGGGATGCCGAGCGCGCCGATCGACGTCGCGTGGACGATCGCCCGCGACGAAGCGATGAAGGACGTCGCGGCCTCCGGCTCGATGAGCGCGATCCCCGAGCTCGGACACTCGGTGCACGTCGACGCGAACGGCCTCGAGCCGGATCGCGCGTACTGGTACCGCTTCCGCGCGGGAGGGTTCGACAGCCCGATCGGCCGTACGCGGACGGCGCCTGCGGCGAGCGCCAGCCCGGAAGTGCTGAAGTTCGCCTTCGCGTCGTGCCAGAACTACACCCAGGGCTACTACACCGCGCACGCCGCGCTCGCGCAGGAGGATCTCCACGCCGTCGTGTTCCTCGGCGACTACATCTACGAGGGCGACGCCCGCGGCGACCGGGTCCGCGATTACGCCAAGCGCGGGTGGGCGTTCACCCTGGCCGACTACCGGGACCGCTACGCGCAGTACAAGACGGACCTGAACCTGCAGGCGTCGCACGCGGCGTTCCCGTGGATCGCGACGTGGGACGACCATGAGGTCGAGAACAACTACGCCGGCGGGATCGACGTGGCTGACCCGAAGAACAAGCAGGCCGTCTTCGAGCGGACGAACGCGTACCAGGCGTACTACGAGCACCTGCCGATCCGGGTCGCGCGGCCCTCCGGGCCGGCGCTCAAGCTCTATCGGGCGCTGTCGTTCGGGGACCTCGCGACGTTCCACGTCCTGGACACCCGTCAGTACCGCTCGCCCGAGGTGGCGCTCTGCGCGGACAGCGCGGAGACGCCGTCGGGCTACTGCGCGCCGAACCTCGACCCGAAGCGCACGATGCTGGGCAAGGAGCAGCGCGACTGGCTGATCAGCGGTCTCGGTGCGTCGCACGCGGACTGGAACTTCGTCGCGCAGTCGGTGCGGTTCGCGGAGCAGGACTCGAGCCCCGACCCGGCGACGCACCACTTCGACGGCGTCGACAACTGGATGGGCTACGTGGCAGACCGCCAGACGCTCATCGAGCAGTTCGCCCGGACGAAGAACGCGGTCGTGCTGTCCGGCGACAGCCACGTCAACTTCGTCTACGACATCAAGGCGAACTTCACCGATCCGGCGTCCCCGAGGGTCGCGACCGAGCTGCTCGGCACGTCGATCAGCTCGGACGGTGATCCGTTCATCCCAGCGACACAGTTCGACGGCTCGGCGAAGAATCCGCAGCTGCACTTCTTCGATAACCATCGCGGGTACGTGCGCTGCACGGTCGAGCGCGGCCGGCTGACCGCCGACTTCCGGGCCGTGTCGACGGTGACCGGGCCGACGGCCACGGTGAGCACGGTCGCGACCTTTGTCGTCGATGACGGCAAGCCCGGCGCCCATCGTGCCTGAGCTCGCGGCGTTCACCGCGACCGACGCGCTCGAGATCGCGGTCGGCGCTGCCCGCGCGGCCGCGGAGATCCTCGTCGATCGGTTCCGCGGTCCAGCCGTCGGCGTGCGGAGCAAGTCCACGGCGACGGATCTGGTCTCCGAGGCGGACGAGCGCGCCGAGCAGGCGGTGGTCGCCTACCTCCGCGCGCGCCGACCGCACGACGGGTTGGTGGCCGAGGAGGGCTCGTCGAGCGAGAGCCTGACCGGCTTCCGCTGGCTGGTCGATCCGCTCGACGGCACGATCAACTACCTCTACGGCGTCCCGCACTGGTGCGTGAGCGTCGCGTGCGCGGACGCCGGCGGCGCGATCGCCGGCGCGGTGTTCGATCCGACACGCGGCGAGCTCTTCACCGCGGCCCGCGCGGCGGGCGCGCAGCTTGGCGGGCGCCCGGTCGCCACCAGCTCGGTCGCCGATCCGGCGGCTGCCCTGGTCGCGACCGGATTCAGCTACGACGCCGTCGAACGCGCGGCGCAGGCGGCGATCGTCGCGAGGATGGCCGGGTCGGTCCGCGACATCCGCCGCGCGGGATCGGCCGCGCTCGATCTCGCGTGGGTCGCCGCGGGCCGCCTCGATGCGTACTTCGAGGTCTCGCGATCCGCGTGGGACACCGCCGCCGGCGCCCTGCTGGTCCGCGAAGCAGGCGGCGCTGTGACCTGGACCGAGCACACCGAGATCGTCGCGTCGGGCCGGCCGTTGCACGCGCGGCTCGTCGCGCTCGTGCGCGCAAGTCACCACACCGACCGCTAGACTGAGGTCAAAGATGGCGATCGACCAGAAGACCCCGACCGGCGTCCAGCCCATCGATTTCGAAGAGGACGTCATCCAGCGCCGGCCGCTGACCACCCAGACGGGGATGGGCGGCCACGAGCCGCGGATGATCTCCGGCGTCACCGCCAGCGACGACAACATCGTGTTCACGACCGTGAACATGCTCGTGAACTGGGCGCGTTCGCGGAGCCCCTGGCCGCTCGGCTACGGCCTCGCGTGTTGCGCGATCGAGATGATGGCCAGCGCCGCGTCGCACCACGACCTCGCGCGCTTCGGCGCCGAGGTGTTCCGGTCGAGCCCCCGCCAGGCCGACGTGATGATCGTCGCGGGCACGGTCACCCACAAGATGGCCCCGCGCCTGCGGCGGCTGTACGAGCAGATGCCCGAGCCGAAGTGGGTCATCGCGATGGGCAACTGCGCGAGCTCCGGCGGCGAGTTCTGGGACAGCTACGCGACGCTTCAGGGCGTCGACACCGTGGTCCCGGTCGACGTGTACGTGCCGGGCTGCCCACCGCGCCCCGAGGCGCTGACCGAGGGCGTGCTCCGGCTGCGCGAGAAGATCTTCAAAGGTGGCTGAGCGCTGACCACCATCGATCGCGAACGTCAGGCCATCGAGGAAGCCGCGCACGTCCGCCTTCCCGTCATCGAGAGTGACGAGGGCCTCGAGACCGAGGAGCTCATCCTCAACCTCGGGCCGCAGCACCCGTCGACCCACGGCGTGCTCCGGCTCGTGCTGAAGCTCCAGGGCGAGAAGGTCGTCGAGTGCATCCCGGTCATGGGCTACCTGCATCGGGGCATCGAGAAGATCTTCGAGTGGCGGACCTTCCACCAGGGCATCCGCTACGCGGATCAGGCCGACTACGTCTCCAACATGCTCCAGGAGCACTGCTACGCCGGGGCGATGGAGGCCATCGGCGGGATCGACGTCCCACGGCGGGCCGAGTACATCCGCGTCATCGTCGATGAGCTGTCGCGCTGCGCGTCGCACCTCGTATGGCTCGGCACGTACGGCCTCGACGTGGGCGCGACGACGCCGATGCTGTACTGCTTCCGCGATCGTGAGGAGATCCTCGACCTGTTCGAGGAGCTCTGCGGGTCACGCATGAACTTCAACTACTTCCGGCCGGGTGGCGTGCTCTACGACTTCCCGCCCGGCATGCTGGCGAAGCTCGAGCGGTTCCTCGACCGGTTCGCCGGGCACATCGAGCGGGACTACGTCGAGCTCTTCGAGACGAACGAGATCTTCCTCGAGCGGACCATCGGCGTCGGCGGCATCCCCGGCGTCGTGGCGACGCAGTACGGGCTCACCGGCCCGATCCTTCGCGCGTCCGGGGTCGATTGGGATCTCCGGAAGGACCGCCCGTATTCCATCTATCCGGAGCTCACCAGCTTCAAGTCGGTGACCTCGGTGGAGGGCGACGCGTACGCGCGGTACAAGGTCCGGCTCGGCGAGATGCGCCGCTCGATCGAGATCGTCCGCGAGTGCATCGCGAACATCCCCGGTGGCGCCGTGCGCGCGCGGCTCGGGCACGTGTGGAAGTGTCCGAAGGGCGAGGCCTATTACACCGTCGAGGGTGCGAAGGGCGAGGTCGGCATCTACATGATCAGCTCGGGCGGTTCGGCGACGAACCCCTTCCGGGCGAAGATGCGCGGCCCGTCGTTCAACAACCTGCAGATCCTCCCGTGGCTCCTTCAGGGCCGGCTCGTGGCGGACGTCGTGGCGATCCTCGGCTCGATCGACATCGTGCTCGGCGACGTGGACCGGTAATGCTCGGGATCCTCAACGGCATGAAGCGAACGCTCAGCCACGTGTTCATGCGCCAGAGCGTCACGCGCAAGTACCCGTACGAGAAGCGCGAGCTGCCGGAGCGCAGCCGGGGGCTCATCGCGCTGCTGCTCGAGCCCGAGACGAGCATCTTCAAGTGCGAGTCGTGCCTCATGTGCGAGAAGGCCTGCCCGCCGCGAGCCATCTCGATCTCGTACACGTTCCGCAACGCCTTCCGCAAGCGGCCGCCCATCGCGCCCCGCGCGTCGTACTACCGCATCCGCATGGTCCAGACCGCGCCGTACGGCGACCGCCGTCCGCTGTCGAATGCGGTGCTCACGGTGCCGGCCGAGGCGGAGCGCGGGCTCGACCTCGCCATCGTCGACCGCATCCTTCGCGAGGCGCCCGCGGGCGCCGACCGGATGACCCGGGTGCTCTACGCGACGGACGCGGCGTACGGCTACCTGCCCTGGAGCGCGGCCGAGCGGATCGCCGCGTCGTTCGGCGTGCAGATGACCCACCTCTACACGGCCGCCTCGCTGCTCTCGAACTTCCGCGGCGCGCCCGACGGCCAGGGCACCGCGATCCCGCGCGGTGGCCGCCGTTACACCGGCAACGTCGCGATCGCCGGCCTCTGGCCGGACCAGAGCCCCGCGCCAGCGCACGATCACCTGCATGAGCACGAGGTGACGCACCCGATGGAGCCCGCGTTTGCCGACTAGCGCCGCGTACCGGATCCTCGACACCGACGTCAACGCCGCCCACGAGCGCGAGCGCGCCCGTTCAATGGGGCCCGAGCAGCTCATCGCGCTCATCGAGGCGAGCGGCCTGCGCGGTCGCGGCGGGGCCGGGTTCCCGCTCGCGCGCAAGCTCGCGACTGCGCGCGCAGCGGCAGCCGGTGGTAGTGCGTACGTCGTCGCGAACGCCTACGACGCGGATCCGGGCAGCCCGCTCGCGCGCACGATCCTCCTCACGAAGCCCGAGCTCGTGATCCAAGGCCTCGCCATCGCCGCCGCTGCCGTCGGCGCCACGAGCGGCTACCTCTACCTGCGTCCGGATGCCGAGAGCGCGAAGCGCGCGGCGGAACGCGCGCTCGAGGCCGCTCGGCCCGCCCTCGGCGATCTCGAGATCGAGGTCGCCCTTGGTCCCGGCACCTTCATGGGCGGCGAGGAGTCCGCGCTGCTCGCGGTGCTCGAATCGCGCCGGGCGATGGCCCGGCAGCGGCCGCCGTATCCGGCGCGCCAGGGACTGCTCCTCCGTCCCACGGTCGTCTCGAGCGCGGAGACGCTCGCGGCGCTGCCGCTCATCGTGCGCGACGGCGCCGAGGCGTTCCGGCGCGTCGGGACCGAGTCATCGCCCGGAACGAAGCTCGTGTCGGTGACCGGCGCGGTCGCATCGCCCGGCGTCTACGAGGTCGCGTTCGGCGAGACCCTGGGCGAGATCCTCGAGCGCGCCGGCGGCGCGGCGGGGAAGACGTTCAAGGGGCTCCATGTGGGCGGCCCGACCGGCGGCATCCTCAACTCGACGCGGACCGGCGTGGCCCTCGACTACGCCGCGCTGAAGGCCGCGGGCACGCACCTCGGCTCCGCGCAGATCCGGGTCATCGGCCCCGGCGTCTGCGTCGTGAACGAGGCCGCCAAGC
>CAZMLV010000005.1:0-9370 GCA_964567235.1 uncultured Chloroflexota bacterium
TTCCGGCTCGATTGGCCGCGCGACATGTACTTCGACGAGGTCTACCACGCGCGCACGGCGTTCGAGCTGCTCGCGCAGCGCGAGCCGTACGAATGGACCCACCCGCACCTCGCGAAAGAGATCATGGCGCTCGGCATCCTCGCGTTCGGGGACGACCGCGTCGTCGGCACCGAGTCCGCGCCCACGAACGTCACGGCCTTCACCGTGACGAACGCCGGCCTTCGGGTCTACGGCCTCGCGGACGGGACGATCGAGGTCCGGCCGCGAGATGGTCCGGACCTCCGCGTCGTCGGCCACGTCGGATCGACCCCGCGATACGTGATGGTCGATGGCGACCACGTGCTCGTGGCCGCGGACCGGGATCTGGTCGACGTGTCGATGACGGCCCAGCAGAACGTGGCTCGGACGCTCTCGAGCCCGCCCACGGCGGCCGCGTTCATCGCCGGGCACCTCCTGGTGGCGACCGGATCCGCGACGTCGGTCTACGCGTCGGTCGGCTCGGATCCGAGGCAGATCGCGACGGGCGCGCTCGGGTTCGCCGCGAAGAACGACGAGAGCGAGGCGTACCTGCTCGACCCCGCCGGCGCCGTGCACGCGATCGAGACGGCGGGCTGGACCGAGACGAAGAGCTACCCGAGCGTCGCGAAGGAGCGGGCCATCGCGTTCTCGCAGGGACCGAACACGATCGTCCTCGCGCGGGCCGACGAGCCGACCCTTGACTCGATCAGCACGGACGACGGTCACCGCGACACGGTGCCGCTCGCGAACGCGCGGACGGGAGCGTTCTCGAGCGGCGTGGTGACGATGACCGTCGTGACGCGGACCGACTTCCTCTACGCGATCGCGGACGGCCGCGTGGTCGTCGTCGACGTGCACGGTCTCTCGCCGTTCGCGGCGATCGCGACGCCGGCGACGCTGCTCGGCGTCGACGGCACCGGCGACACGCTGGTCGCGCTCGGACCGTCCGGCGGCGCGGATCGGATCGAGACCGGCCGGCTCGCCCTCGCCTGGCGGCTTCCCGGGGTCATCGCGGGCGCGCTGCTCGCGTTCGTGCTCGTGCTCCTCGCCCGGCGGCTGTTCGCGTCGCGGCTCGTTCCGACCATCGTCGGCATGGCCGTCGTCCTCGACGGCTCGATGTACGCCCAGGCCCGCATCGGGATGAACGACATCTACGTGGGCCTGTTCATCGTCGCGGGCTGGTACTTCATCGTCGCCGCGCACCGCCCGCGCTGGTCCGCGCGCGCCGACATCCTCATCGCCGGCGTGCTGCTCGGGCTCGGTGCCGCGTCGAAGTGGGCGGCGTTCTACACGCTGGCCGGCGTCCTCGTGGCCGCTCTCGCGGTCACCGCGTTCGCGTACGCGAACGGCCGTCCCGGCCGGGGCGGGCCGCTCGACCTGCTCGCGGGCAGAGGCAAGAACGCGGCGTTCCTGTTCATTTCATTCGCGGTCATCCCGGTCGCCATCTACCTCGCGAGCTACGCGCGGTGGTTCGGCGGCCCGACCGCGCCGTACGGCTGGGATCTCGTCGAGCTGACGAAGCAGATGTACTGGTATCACTCCGGCCTGACCTCGCCGCATCCGGCCGCCTCTCCGTGGTGGAGTTGGCCGATCGTGCTGAAGCCGGTGTACTGGTACTTCGGCCAGTCCGACAACGGCAACAACGCGTACATCTACGACGCGGGCAACCTCGCGCTGTTCTGGGGTGCGCTCGTCGCGACGGTGTGGTGCGCGATCGCCGCGATCCGCGCGCGCTCGGTCGGTCTGGCCTTCGTCGTGTTCGCGTTCCTCGTGCAGTACGTGGCGTGGATCCCGATCTCGCGGGTCCTGTTCTTCTACCACTTCTTCACGGCGCTGCCTTTTTATTTACTCCTTCTCAGCGTTGGGCTCGCCTATTTGTGGGATACGGGCCGGAGGAGCTGGGTGGTCGGGTATGTCGCCGTCGCCGCGGCGGTGTTCGTGTACTTCTACCCGTTCGTCTCCGGGCAGCCGGTCCCGGGCTCGCAGGCCGCGATGTTCTTCGTGCTCCCGACGTGGCAGTACGACTGCCAGTTCTACCCGTCGTTCGTGTGCTCGCTGAACGCGCCGGCCGACGTGCCGTTCGCGGCGATCGCGCTCCGCGTCGGCGCGGCCGGCGTCCTCGCGGCGCTCGCGGCCGGTGCGTTCTTCGTCGCGGGCTCGCCGGAGCGGGCGCTCGCGACCGCCCGCGACGTCCTACGGCGAGGCGCTCGGGGTGGGAGCGACGCTCGGTGATGGCGCCCGACTCGGGCTCTCGGACGGCGAGGCCGATGCGGACGCGCTCGGCGACGGCGACAGGGTCGGCGCCACCGCGGGTGTCGCGAGGAGCGCGCCGAGCGCACCGGCGATCGCGACGAGGATCAAGAGCGCGAGGATGAGTGTGCCCGCGAGGGCGCGCGGGATCGCGGGCCGCCGCGCGGCGAACACGATCACCGTGATGTTGTCCTCGCCACCGCGGGCCCGCGCGAGCTTCACCAGGGCGTCCGCGGCGCGATCGGGCCGATCGGCGGCAGCGCTCGCGATCTCCGGATCGGTCACATGGCGGGTGAGGCCGTCGGAGCAGAGCACGAGCCGGTCGGCGGGCTGCAGCGTCTCCACGAAGATGTCCGGCTGCACGCCACGCGGATCGCCCAGGAACCGGGTGATGCTGCTCACCTGATCGCCGCTGTGGTCGGTCGTGAGCTGGCGGATCGAGCTGCCGCGCACGAGGTAGGCCCGGGAATCCCCGAGGTTCGCGACCGCCGCCTCCCGCCCGCGGATCGCGGCGGCGACGAGCGTGGTCGCGGCGCGCGAGAAGCGTTCGTCTTTTGCCGCCGCCAGCACGGCCGCGTTCGCGTGCTGCACGGCATCGCCGAGGGCCGTCCGCGCGCTGTCGCGGAACGACGGCGGCGAGAACGATCCGGCGAGCCCCTCGATCGCGGCGGTGCTCGCGAGCTCGCCGCCGGCCTCGCCGCCGACGCCGTCGGCGACCGCGATGAGCGTGACGCCCGCGTAGTCGCGCGCGAGCCAGCGATCCTCGTTCTGCTCGCGGACGACCCCCGGATCGGTCCGTGCCGCGAGGTCAGTCACTTTTCTTCGTGCAGTCCTTGCCTGCCCCCGACACGTAGAGCAGCGCCACGGACGTGCCCCGCGCGGCCGGCGCGCCGGCGGCGGGGTCCTGGCTGACGACGTTGCAGGCGCCGCCCTGGGTGGTGGTGGCCGGCGCCCAGCTCGCGTGGAACCCGGTGCGCTCCAGGGTGGCGATCGCCTGATCGAGCTTCATGCCGGTGACCGGAGGGATCCCCGACACGACCCCGGTCGTCGTCGGCGCGGGCGTCCCGTTCGTACCCCCGACGGTCACCGCCGGGAACTTCGCGAAGAAGAACACGACTGCGACGAGGATCGCGAGCACGACGCCGAGTGCCAGCAGCGTGTCGAGCCGCGGCCAGCGTCGCGACGACGACGCGATGATCGGCCGCAACACCCGGGTCACCGGATCGTTCACCGCGTCCGACAGTGCCGCTGCGAATGCGCCCGCGGTGGGATACCGGCGGTCCGGATCGCGCGCCAGGCCGCGCGCGATCACGCCGTCGGCGGTCTCGGACAGACCGGGGTCGGCCGAGCGGATGTGCGGCGCGCCGCGCTCCAGCCGGTCGCGCAGCAGATCCTCGTTCTCCGCACCCACGAACGCGGCCTGACCGGTGAGCAGCTCGTATGCGACGAGCGCAAGGCCGTACACGTCCGTGCGTGCGCTCACGGGCTTGCCCTCGACCCGCTCGGGCGCGATGTACCGGGCCGTACCCACGAGCTCGCGCTCGTCGCTGTCCTGCGCCGCCCGCGCGATCCCGAAATCGGTGAGCTTCGCGTTGCCCGAGCCGTCGACGATGACGTTCGCCGGCTTCACGTCGAGGTGCACGAGGCCGGCCTGGTGGGTCGCGTCGAGCGCGCCGGCGAGCTGACGGATCAGCGTCGCGACCTCCGGTGCCGGGAGCGCGCCGCGCTCGGCGACGATGTCGCGCAACGATCGACCGCGCACCTCCTCCATGACGATGAACGCATCGCTGCCGTCCTGGCCCTCATCGAACACGGTGACGGTGTGCGGGTGGCTCACCGCGGCGGCCTTGCGGGCCTCCATCGTGAAGCGCTCGCGGAAGGCCGGCTCCGCCTCGGCGCCCAGCACCTTCACCGCCACGTCGCGGTCGAGCCGTTCATCGCGGGCGCGCCAGACCTCGGCGGTCCCGCCGCGGTCGATCCGCTCGGTCAGCCGGTAGCGGCCTGCGAGGAGGCGACCGGTGTGGTCATCGGCTGCGGTGCTCACCCGATCTCCAACGGCAACTCTGGTGCCGCACCGCTAGCCCTTGGTCAGGGCGACGAGGACCGCGAGTGCGTCCTCGTAGATCGAATCGCTCCGCGCGATCGTGAGCTCCTCGCCGAGCAGCTCGCTCACCCCGGGGCGGCCGAGCGGCACGATGCGCTCCGACATGCCGCGACCGCCGACCGTCACAAGCGTCGTCGCGTGCGGGTTGGTATCCGACCGCTTCACGACGAACTCGGCGTGGCGGCCGCCGTCCTCGGACTGGATGCGCAGCCCCGAGAGGTCACCCTCGTCGAGCCCGCGAATGAAGCGTGGTCGCACGCGCACGGGGATCTCCTGGCCGTCGGGCCTCCGCATCGCGAACAGCAGCCCTCCGGCCTCGGATGGGGCGAGCGATTCGACCGCGGTCCAGCCGAGCCGCGACGCGAGCCATCCGATGAACAAGAGCGCCTGCGACGGGTGGATCTCGCGGCCGTCCGCGTCGACCGCGAACCCGACCCGGATCCCGGTGATGGCGTCGAGGAACGGCCGCCACGTGGGCACGTCAAAGAACTGCATGACCAGCTCGCGCCATGGCGTGATGCGCGTCCAGTTGAAGTCCGTCACGCCGTACCGGTTCTCGCCGGAGCGAGCGACCGCGTGCAGCCGGGGTAGCGTGCGGTCGGGCCGCGCGAAGTCGCCGGAGTCGACGATCAGCCGGTCCGCGAGGCGCAGCAGGTCGTCGAAGAACGGCAGGTCGAGCGGCGGCGTCTCGGTCCACCAGAGGAACACCGGCAGGTCGGGAAGCAGCAATGGGATCACGGCGCTCACCAGCCGGTGATCCTCCGCGCCCCGCGCGCGGATGAGGATCTGCTCGTAGCTCACCTGTTGCGCTCCGTCCGGATGTGGCAGGCGGCAGTGCATCTCGAGCTCCGGCGGGCCACTGGGCTCGCGATCGGCGACGATGACGATCGCGCGCGATGGATGGCGCGTCGCTAGCTCGTCGATGGTCGCCGCGGCCCGGCGGGCGTGGATCTCGCGCGTGGCGAACACCACGAGATTCAGGACCGACGCGCGCGCGACCGGCACGCCGTGCTCCGTCGCGTGGGCGCCACTCGATCGCCGCAGCCGCGCGAGCTCGCGCTCGAGCGCGGACACGCTCTCGGTGCGGGTGCCCCAGACGCTCTCGTCGATTTGGGTCATGACGCTCATGGCTACGGCTTCCGCCAGGTCCGGCCGTCCTCCGCGATGAGCAGATCGGCCTCCGCCGGGCCCCACGTCCCGGCCGGGTAGGCCGGCATCTGGCCGCGGCCCTCGGCCCAGGCCTGGGCGATCGGGTCCACGAAGCGCCATTGCTGCTCGACCTCATCCTGGCGCGTGAACAGCGTCGCATCACCGCGCAGTGCGTCGATGATGAGCGTCTCGTACGCGTCGGGGGCGTCCACCATGAACGAGGCCCCGTAGACGAAGTCCATGTTCACCGAGCGGATCCGGATGCCCTGCACCGGCACCTTCGCGCCGAACTTCAGCGAGATGCCTTCATCCGGCTGGATGCGCAGGACCAGCGCGTTCGGCTCCATGCCCTCGGCCGCCTCGCTCGAGAACACGGCGTGCGGCGCCGCGCGGAACTGGATCGCGATCTCGGTCGTGCGCTTGGGCAGGCGCTTGCCGGTGCGGAGGTAGAACGGCGTCCCCTCCCACCGCCAGTTGTCGATGAACGCGCGGATCGCGAGGAACGTCTCGGTCTTGGAGTCCGCGGCCACGTCATCCTCTTCGCAGTAGCCCCGCACCGGGGCACCCTCGATGAAGCCCGGACCATACTGGCCGCGGACGACGTTGGTGTCGGTCTGCTCCATCGTGATCGGGCGGACCGCTCGCAGCACCTTGAGCTTCTCGTCGCGCACGGACTTCGCGTCGAATGACACCGGCGGCTCCATCCCGACGAGCGCAACGAGCTGCAGGAGGTGGTTCTGGACGATGTCGCGGAGCGCTCCGGCCTGCTCGTAGTACGCGCCCCGCTCTTCGATCCCGAGCGACTCGGCCACGGTGATCTGCACGTGGTCGACGTACTGGCGGTTCCAGATGGGCTCGAAGATCCCGTTCGCGAAGCGCAGGACGAGGATGTTCTGGACGGTCTCCTTTCCAAGGTAGTGATCGATGCGGAAGATCTCGTCCTCGGTGAAGACGCCCTGGAGCTTCTGCGACAGCTCGGTCGCGCTCAACAGGTCATGGCCGAACGGCTTCTCTACGACGACGCGGGCGTTCACGTTCTCCGTGAGGCGGTGCCGCTTGATGAGGTCGGTGATCGGGCCGTATGCCGACGGCGGCGTGGCGAAGTAGAACAGCCGGTTGCCATTCGTCCCCGCGCGCACGTCGAGGTCGGCGAGCGTGTGGCGGAGGGTCTCGTAGCCTTCGCCGTCGCGCGTCGAGACGTAGTGCACGCTCTCGGCGAAGCTCCGCCAGACGTCCTCGTTGATCGGCTTCGTGCGCGAGAACTGCACGAGGTCGGTGTGCAGGTTCTCGCGGAACTGCTCGGAGGTCAGATCGGCGCGCGCCGCTCCGACGACCGCGAAGGCCGCCGGAAGCAGTCGCTGCAGCGCGAGGTTGTAGAGCGCGGGCACGATCTTCCGCGCCGCGAGGTCGCCGGTCGCGCCGAAGATCACGAGCGCGCACGGCTGCGGCGTCCGCGCGAGCCGCGGACCCGCGCGCAGCGGGTTCGCGAGCAGCGGCGCGACGGTCACAGAAGCCACTCCTCGCTCAATCCGTCTTCACCTCATGGCCGCCGAACTGGTTGCGGAGGGCCGCGGCGACCTTCATCGCGTAGCTGTCCTCCTGCCGTGAGGTGAACCGCGCGAAGAGCGAGTGGGCGAGGGCTGTCATCGGCACGTCGTGCGCGATCGCCTCCTGGATCGTCCAGCGGCCCTCGCCGGAATCGGCGACGTATCCCTTGATGTGCTCGAGGTCGCTGCCCTCGGCCTCGAACGCGCGCTCGGCGAGCTCGAGGAGCCATGAGCGCACGACGCTTCCCTGATTCCAGACCTGCGCCACCTTCTTGAGGTCGAGCCCGAACTCGCTTGCGTGCAGGAGCTCGAAGCCCTCGCCGTACGCCTGCATCATCCCGTACTCGATCCCGTTATGGACCATCTTCGTGAAGTGGCCCGCGCCGCTCTTCCCGAAGTGTGCCCACCCGTTCGGCGGGGCGAGGGTGTCGAGGATCGGCGTCACGATCGCGACCGCGTCAGCGGGGCCACCGACCATCATGCAGTAGCCGACCTTCAACCCCCAGATCCCGCCGGACACGCCGATGTCGAGGAAACGGAAGCCCTGCGCGCTGAATTTCTCGGCGCGGCGCTGCGAGTCGTGGAAGTTCGAGTTGCCGCCATCGACGAAGATGTCGCCCGTCGACGCGTGCTTCGCGAACTCGTCGAGGGTCTCGTCGGTCACGTCTCCCGCCGGCACCATCGACCACAGGATCCGTGGCGGCGCGAGCTTCGAGACGAGCTCGTCGATCGTGTACGCGGCGACCGCGCCGTTCTGCACGGCCTCGTCGACCGGCCCCCGGCTCCGGTTCGATGCGACGACCCGATGGCCACCCTGCGCCAGGCGGGTCGCCATGTTGCCGCCCATGCGACCGAGGCCATAGATGCCGATGTCCATGTGAGGTCTCCAATCCATGCTCGCGCGCGACAGGCGTAGGGTAATTCCATGGCCACGACCAGCCGGACACCCACGAAGGTCGACCTCCATCGCGACCTCGCACGGCAGCTCCGCGCGGATTCGATCCGCTGCTCGACCGCCGCCGGCTCCGGCCATCCGACCTCGTCGTTGTCAGCGGCCGACCTCATCGCGGTCCTGCTCGTGACCCATCTGCGGTACGACTGGTCCACACCGAAGGCTCCGTCGAACGACCACCTGATCTTCAGCAAGGGACACGCCTCGCCGCTCTACTACGCGATGCTCCGGGCGGCCGGCGCGATCGACGACACCGAGCTCATGACGTTCCGCAAGATCGGCAGCCGGCTCGAAGGCCACCCCACACCGATCCTGCCGTGGACCGACGTCGCCACCGGCTCGCTCGGCCAGGGTCTGCCCATCGCGGTCGGCGAGGCGCTGGCCGCGAAGCGGCCCCTGGGCGCGCCCTTCCACGTGTGGACCCTGACGGGCGACAGCGAGCTCGCCGAGGGCTCGATCTGGGAGGGCCTCGACCATGCGGGCCACGAGGGCCTTTCGAACTTCACGGCGATCTTCGATATCAACCGCCTCGGCCAGCGAGGCCCGACCGAGCTCGAATGGGACGTGGACGCGTACGCCGCGCGGGTGAAGGCGTTCGGCTGCGAGCCGATCGTCATCGATGGCCACGACCTCGCCGCGATCGACGACGCGCTCGGCCAGGCGCGGCAGGCGGAGCGGCCCACGATCATCGTCGCCAAGACCGTGAAGGGGAAGGGCGTCTCGTTCCTCGAGAACAAGGAGGGCTGGCACGGGAAGGCCCTCGACCCCGAGCAGGCGAAGCAGGCCCTCGCGGAGCTCGGCGCGGGCCCGTCGCGCACGTTCGCGACGATCAAGCCCGACCCGTGGACGCCCCGACCGATGACCGGGGCGAAGAAACCGGATCTCAAGACGTACACCGAGCCGCTGGCGACGCGGAAGGCTTACGGCGAAGCGCTCGAGGCGCTCGGCGCCGCCCGCTCCGATGTCGTCGTGCTCGACGCCGAGGTCAGCAACTCGACGCACGCGGAGGACTTCAAGAAGACCGCGCCCGATCGCTTCTTCGAGATGTACATCGCCGAGCAGCAGATGATCTCCGCCGCGGTGGGCATGCAGGTGCTCGGGCTGGTGCCCTTCGCGTCGACCTTCGCTGCGTTCATGACCCGGGGCTACGACTTCATCCGGATGGCGGCGATCTCGCAGGCGAACATCCGGCTCTCCGGATCGCATGCCGGCGTGTCGATCGGCGAGGACGGCCCATCGCAGATGGCGCTCGAGGACCTCGCGATGATGCGCGCGGTCTTCGGCAGCACCGTCCTCTATCCCTGCGACGCGAACCAGACCGCGCGCCTCGTCGCGCTCATGGCCGACCTC
>CAZMLV010000005.1:9470-12552 GCA_964567235.1 uncultured Chloroflexota bacterium
GCGGCGGCCGGCATCGACGCGGCGGCGATCGTCGCCGCGGTGAAGGACCTCGCCGGCTAGGAGCTCTCGCTTGGCCGTCTGGCATCATGTAGTGGCGCAAGGGGAGGGCCTGTTGGACATTTCCATCGTCCTCATCGTCATCGTCGTCATCCTCGTCCTGTTCCTCGTCACCACCTATAACCGCCTGGTCACGCTGCGGCAGCGGGTGAAAGAGGCGTGGTCGGATATCGATATCCAGCTGAAGCGGCGCCACGACCTCATCCCGAACCTCATCGAGACCGTGAAGGGGTATGCCGCCCACGAGCGCGGCACATTCGAGGCGGTCACCAACGCCCGGGCCCAGGCCGTCGCGGCGGGTGCGTCAGGTTCTCCGCAGCAGATGGCCCAGGCCGAGAACGCCCTCACCGGCGCGCTGCGGTCGCTGTTCGCGGTTGCCGAGAATTACCCGCAGCTGCAGGCGGTCCAGGAGTTCAAGGACCTGTCGGAGAACCTGACCGCGACGGAGGACAAGATCGCCTTCGCCCGCCGCTTCTACAACGGGAACGTGCGTGACTACAACACCGCGCTCCAGACCTTCCCGACGAACATCCTTGCCGGGACGTTCGGTTTCAAGCCGGAGCAGTACTTCGAGCTCGCGGACCAGACGGACCGCGAGGTCCCGCAGGTGAAGTTCACCTAGCGGGATGTCCCAGCCAGGCGGTCAGAGCTTCGTCCCGCGCGTCTCGATGTACGAGGCGCAGGCCCAGAACCGCTTGCGCACCGTGCTGCTCATCTTCTTCTTCACCCTGATCGTCGTCGCGATCGCGTTCGTGTTCGGCGACATCTTCGGCGGGAGCACGAGCGCGGGCGTCGTATTCATCCCCGTCGCGATCGCGTTCTCCGCGGGCTCGTCGCTGTTCTCGTACTTCGCCGGGGACAAGCTCGTGCTCGCGCAAAGCCATGCTCAGGAGGTCCCCGAGGGTGAGGAGAAGGTGCTCCGAGACGTCGTCGAGACGCTCGCCCTTGGGCTCGGCATCCCGACGCCGAAGCTGTACGTCATCGAGGATCCGGCGCCAAACGCGTTCGCCACCGGCCGCGATCCGGAGCACGCATCGGTCGCGGTGACGCGCGGCCTGCTCGAGACGATGGACCGCTCGGAGCTCGAGGGTGTCATCGCGCACGAGCTCTCCCACGTCGGCAACCACGACATCCGCGTGATGCTGCTCGTGACCGTGCTCGTCGGGACGGTCGCGCTCCTCTCCGACTGGCTCCTTCGCTCGATGTGGTGGGGCGGACGCTCCCGCGATCGCAACACCAGCGGCGGTGGCGGGATCCTCCTGCTCGTCGGCCTCGTGCTCGCGATCCTCACGCCGATCGTCGCGACGCTCATCCAGCTCGCGGTCTCGCGTCAGCGCGAGTATCTGGCGGACGCATCGGGCGCGTTCCTTACGCGCTACCCGGAGGGGCTTGCGAGCGCGCTGCGCAAGATCGCCGCGGATCAGCACGTGCTGAGCGTGGCGAATAAGGCGACCGCATCCCTCTACATCGCGAACCCGCTGAAGGACCATCCATTCCAGTTCGACGGTCTCTTCGACACCCATCCGCCGATCGAGGAGCGCATCAAGCGGCTCGAAGCGATGGCGTGACCGGCGATCCACCGCCGGAGCAGCCGCGGCGTCCGTCCGACCAGTCGCTCCTCATCGCCATCGGCGTGTCCGTCGCGCTCGTGGCGGTGGCGATCCTCGGAGGCGTCGGCATCTCGCGGCTCGCGCGACCGCCCGCGCCATCACCGTCCCCGACCCCCACGCCGTTCGTGCGGATCTCCCCGACCGAGCCTCCCGATACCGGACCGCTCGTCTTCACGCAGCCGCTCTCGGCCGGCTGCGCGGCGGGCGACGCGGTCTACGTCGTGTCGGACGGGGGCGGCATCGGCCGGTTCGTGTTCGATCGATGGCAGCTCATCGATGCGACGGCGCGCTCGCTGACCGCGGCCTTGTGCCAGGGCGATCGGCTGACCGCGGTCGGCGGTGGCGGTCGGGTCATCACGATCGACGATCGCCTCCAGACGATCCGATCCGACACGATCCAGTTCGCCGACTTCCTCGGCCTCGCCCCTCTCGCGGATGGGGTCCTCGTGGTCGGCCGGATGGGGACGGTCGAACGCCAGGACGCGAACGGCTGGGGCCTGTACGCCGGCGGCATCGACGAGGATCTCTACGCGATCGCCGCGTTCAGCCCGACGTCCGCGTGGGCGGTCGGCAGCGCCGGCGTCACCTACCGGCTGGAATCCGCCGGCTGGCGCCCGGTCGCGACCGGGGCGACCGCGACGCTGCGGGCGATCGCCGCGCGCGCCGTCGACGATGCAGTCGTCGCCGGCGACGACGCGACGGTCCTCGTGTGGGACGGCGCGTGGAAGAGCGTCGTGCCCCCGGTCCACGTCGGTTTCCACGCGGCGCTGCGGACGGGCGACGGCACATACCTCGCCGGCGACGGCGGGACCCTGCTCCGCCTCACCGGGACCGCGGCGTCCCCGGTCTTCTCCAGCGTCGATCTTGGGACGACCTGCACCCTGCGGTCGCTCTTCACTCGTGGCACCGAGCTCTGGGTCGTCGGCTCGGATGGTGGCCGTGCAGGCGTGTGGCGGATCTCGGCCGGCGGGGCGGTCTTTCACTGGGGGCAATGCGCGTAGCGCCTGGCGGGAGCGGGCGCATAATCTCGCCGTTCCGCGGCACGCGGGCGGGAGGATGAATAACATGCGGAAGCTCTCTGCGATCGCGCTCGTGGCGGCCTTCGTGGTCGCCGCGTGCGGTGGCGGTGGCACCGGCGGAGGCGCCGCTGGATCCGGCGCGCCGACGTCGAACGCGGCCGCGAACATCCCGGACACACTGAAGATCGGCGCGGTGCTGCCGCTCTCCGGGGCGGACGCGAAGACCGGCCAGTACATCAACGACGCGTACGTGCTCTACACGAAGCAGGTCAACGACAAGGGCGGCCTCACGATCGCGGGCAAGAAGGTCAAGCTGGACCTCCGCATCGAGGACAACAAGGACGACGGCGCGACGAGCAGCCAGCTTTACGAAAAGCTGATCACCCAGGACAACGT
>CAZMLV010000005.1:12652-15523 GCA_964567235.1 uncultured Chloroflexota bacterium
CGCGGCCCGGATCAGTCGGCGAAGGACCAGCTCGGCGCGGCGACCGACTACATCACCTCGGCGGTCTGGTTCGACCAGCAGCAGCCCGGAGACCTCGTGAAGCAGTGGGTCGACATGTGGAAGGCGAACACGAAGGACGCCCCCGAGTGGTACGCCGCCTCGGGCTGGGAGGCCGCCCGGATCCTCTACGCGGCCATCGAGAAGACCGGCTCGGTCGACAAGGACAAGGTTCGCCAGACGCTCGCGAGCACGACGTGGGACAACTCGCTCTTCCCGGGCGGGTCGATCAAGTTCGACAAGACCGGCCAGGCGACTAACAGCTACGTCATGACCCAGAACCTGCCCGGCGGCAAGACGATCCTCATCTGGCCGAAGGACCAGGCAACGGGCACGGCGGTCGTGCCGATCCCGACGAAGTAGAAGCACCCGCGTGCGCCTGATCGAGGCGCTCGTCAGCGCGCTGCTGGTGGCGGGCCTGTACGCCAGTTCGTCGTACGGGCTCGCCCTCATCTATGGCGTCATGAAGATCATCAACCTCGCGAACGCCGGGACGATGATGCTCGGCGCGTTCATGACCTGGGTCCTCTGGCAATGGATCGGCATCGACCCGGTGATCAGCGTCATCCTCGTCGCGCCGACGTGCTTCGTCCTTGGTGCCTTGATCGAGATCCTGCTCGTCCGCCGCGTCTCCGGGCAGGCGCCGATCGTGTCGCTCCTGCTCCTGTTCGGCGTATGGCTGGTGATGGAGTCCGCGGCGTACCTGATCTTCGGCGGCGAGACTCGCGGCGTTGTGCCTGCCTACAGCCAGGCCACGCTCGACGTCGGTGGCGTCATCGTTCCGGTCACGCGGCTCGTCGTGTTCCTCGCGAGCATCGTGATCCTGGTCGGGCTGGAGCTCTTCCTCCGCCGCTCGTTCCTTGGTCGAGCGATCCGCGCGCTCGCCCAGGACCGCGAAGCCTGCGCGCTCGCGGGCATCGACACCCGCCGGGTGGGCACGCTCGCCTTCGGGCTCGGGACAGCCCTTGCCGGGACGGCAGGAGCGCTCCTGACGCTGGTGTTCTCGTTCGATCCCGACTTCGGCCGGGTCTTGCAGCTCAAGAGCTTCACGATCATCGTGCTCGGCGGCCTCGAGTCCATCCCCGGTGTTGCCTTCGCCTCGTTCCTGCTCGCCCTCGCCGAGAACCTGACCGTGACGCTGTCGAAGCCGGCGCTCGAGAATCTCGTGTCGTTCGTGGTGCTGGTCGTGGTCCTGGTCGTCATGCCGGGCGGGCTCGCGGCCCTCCTTCGGCGCCGGCGGCTTGCTTGAGCGCGCGGCTCGCGCAGCTGGCTCGCTCGAGCTGGATCCACCTTGCCGCCGTCGTCATCATCGGCCTGGTGGTCGCCGCGGTCCCGATCATCGACGCGCGCTCGTTCAACCTGCAGCGTGTCGCCTTCTTCGTCCTCTGGTACGCGATCCTCGCGGGGGCCTGGAACATCATCGGCGGCTACGCGGGACAGATCTCGTTCGGTCATTCGGCGTTCCTCGGTATGGGCGCGTACACGACCGGGATCCTCTGGTACACGTTCCATTTCGATCCGCTGCTGACGCTGCCCTTTGCAGCCCTCATCGCCGCGCTCTACTCGGTCCTCGTCGGTGCGCCGACGCTGCGGCTGCGCGGCCCGTACTTCGCGATCGCGACGATCGGCGTCGGCGAGGCGACCCGTCTGATCGCGGTGAACGTCGATGACATCCTCGGGATCAAGCTGACCCACGGCGTGACCGGTCTTCCCCTTCCCAACTACGACGCGGTGACCGTGTACTTCGCGACGGTCGTGGTCTTCGTCATCGCGATGGCCGTGACGATCTGGATCCGCGCCGGCCGGTTCGGCCTCGGGCTGTTCGCCATCAACATGGATCGCGACGCGGCCGAGACGGCAGGGGTTCCGACCGCTCGGCTGCAGGTCATCGCGCTCGCCGTCTCCGCATTCCTCTGCGGCGCGGCTGGATCGCTCTATGCCGCGCGTCAGCAGTACCTCGATCCCTCCACGATGTTCAGCTTCAACATCTCGATCGCGATCGTGCTCATGCCGGTCGTCGGCGGGATCGGCACCATCTGGGGACCCGTGTTCGGCGCGATCCTGTACTCCGCTGTTCAGGACCAGATCACCTCGCTCGTGCGCAACCCGTTCGTGCCGACCCTCATCTACGGCGTGTTGCTCGTCGTGATCGTCATGTTCGAGCCGCTCGGCATCGGTGGGCTGCTCTCGCGGCTCGGGGTCGTTGGACGGAAGCTCGTGATGCCGCGCGGTGGCGATGCCGATGTCTGACGAGATCATCCTTTCGGGTGCCGGGGTCTCCAAGCGGTTCGGCGGTCTCGTCGCGGTCAACTCCGTCGACTTCGATATCCGCCGTGGCGAGATCTTCGGGCTCATCGGGCCCAATGGTGCGGGCAAGACCACGTTGTTCCGCCTGCTGTCGGGCGTCTACCGGCCCACGGCCGGATTGATCCGCCTGCACGGCCGGGAGGTGGGCGGACTTCCGGCGCACAAGATGAATGCGCTCGGCGTGGCGACCACACATCAGATCGTGCGGCCGTTCGCCGACATGACGGTGCGGAAGAACGTCCTGGTCGGCGTCGAGTACGGGCGTTCCGGGCTTCGTGGCGCTGCGGCTCGAGCCGAAACGGATCGGGTCCTCGAGTTGATGCAGCTCGAAGGGCATGCCGAGACCCTCGGCCGGTCCCTCACGCTCGCGCGCCGGAAGCGGCTCGAGGTCGCGCGGGCGATGGCAACGCGGCCGGACGTGCTGCTCCTCGACGAGGTCGCCGCGGGGCTGAATCCGACCGAGGGTGCCAGGATGATCGAGCTGATCCGGAAGGTGCGCGACTCCGG
>CAZMLV010000005.1:15623-18952 GCA_964567235.1 uncultured Chloroflexota bacterium
CTGGGCAGCAACGGCGCCGGCAAGACGACAACGCTCCGCGTCATCTCGGGTCTGATCGCGTCGCTCGAGGGTGAGGTGCTGCTCCACGGCGACCGCATCAGCGGGTTGTCCCCGCACCGCATCGTCGAGCTCGGCGTGATCCAGGTGCCGGAAGGCCGGCACCTGTGGCCGAACATGTCTGTGGAGGACAACCTGCTGCTGGGCGCGTACAGCACGCGCTCGCGCGCCGACCGGGCGGCGACCTTGCAGTCCGTGTACGAGCTGTTCCCGAGGCTCGCCGAGCGTCGGGCGCAGACGGCCGGCACGCTCTCGGGTGGCGAGCAGCAGATGGCGGCCATCGGGCGGGGCCTGATGGGAAAGCCCGTCGTGCTCATGCTCGACGAGCCGTCACTGGGCTTGGCCCCGATCCTGGTCGACGAGGTCTTCCGCGTGGTCACCGACATCGTCGCGCGAGGGGTGACCGTGCTGCTCGTCGAGCAGAACGTGCATCGCGCGCTCGAGGTCGCCCAGACCGCGACCGTCATCGAGAACGGGCGCGTGGTGCTATCCAAGTCGGCGACCGAGATGGCGAATGACCCAAGTGTCCGGAGCGCGTACCTCGGTCTCTGACCTATCCTCGCTCGCGGTGACCGACATGCCCCCGGTGCTCACCCCCGCGTACCGGCTCGTCATCCGTCTCGAGATCGATAACCGTCCGGGCATGTTCGCGGAGGTCGCCCGGACGATCGGCCAGCGCGGCGGCAGCCTCGGCGCGATCGACCTAGTCGAGGCGACACCGACCAAGCACGTGCGAGACGTCACGGTCGACGTTCCCGACGAAGCGACCGGCGAGCAACTCGCCGCGGACCTGCGCGCGGTGGGCGGCGTGGTCGTGCGCTCGATCTCCGACCGCACCTTCCTCATGCACCTTGGCGGCAAGGTCGCGATGACCGGCCGCGTCGCGGTGCGCAACCGTGACGACCTGTCGCTGGTCTACACACCCGGCGTCGCTCGCGTCTCGATGGCGATCGCGAATGACCCGGAACGATCGTGGGCACTGACGCAGCGGGCCAACGCGGTCGCGATCATCTCGGACGGCACGGCGGTCCTCGGACTCGGCAACGTCGGCCCCCTCGCGGCACTGCCGGTGATGGAGGGGAAATCGCTCCTCTTCGCGGATCTCGCGGGCATCTCGGCGTTCCCGATCGTCATCCAGCCGGGCACGGTCGAGCAGACCGTCGAGACCGTCGCGCGGCTCTCGGTCGGCTTCGGCGGCATCAACCTCGAGGACATCGCCGCGCCCGCGTGCTTCGAGATCGAACGCAAGCTGCGCGAGCGGCTCGAGATCCCGGTGTTCCACGACGACCAGCACGGGACCGCGATCGTGGTGCTCGCCGGCCTTCGCAACGCGGCCGCGGTCTGCGGCGTGGCCATCGACGACCTTCGCGTCGTCGTGCTCGGCGCGGGCGCGGCCGGTCTGGCCACGACCCGCCTGCTCCACGTCGCCGGGGCGAAGCACGTGATGGCCGTCGATCACCACGGGACCGTCACCACGCAGCGGGGCGACCTCAACCCCGAGAAGCGCGCGGTCGCGGAGGAGGTCGGTGCGACCGGCCCTTCGCAGTCGCTCGCCCACGCGCTCAAGGATGCCAATGTCCTCATCGGTCTCTCCGGCCCGCGTCTTGTGACCGTGGAGATGGTCCGCACGATGGCGAAGCCCCGGATCGTCTTCGCCATGGCGAACCCCGATCCCGAGGTCGACCCGATCGCCGCGGCACCCCTGGTCGACGTAATGGCCACCGGGCGAAGCGACTTTCCGAATCAGGTGAACAACGTGCTCGCCTTCCCGGGTGTGTTCCGGGGGCTGCTCGATGCCCGGGCGAGCACGGTCACGACGAACATGGAGCTCGCCGCCGCGGCGGCGCTCGCGGACAGCGTGCCCGCCGCGCTGCGCTCGGCCGAGTACATCCTGCCGTCGGTCTTCGACGCGCAGGTCGTCCCCGCGATCGCGAAGGCCGTGAGCGCGGCCGCGCGTGCCGACGGCGTCGCGCGGCGCACGGACCGCGATGCCGCGCCCGGCCCGGCCGGCCGGTCGATCGCGGGGTAGCTGGCACCGCCCGTGCAGCCGAGGTTCGCATGAAGGAACCAGAACACAGCGACGACACGCCGCTCCGCGCCGTCGAGGACGCGCTCGATGAGACCGATGGCGTCGTCGACGACGACGCGGACTTCACCGATCAGCCGCTCTCGACCGACGCGCAGGCGATCGTGGAGGACGGCGACGGCAGCGAGGTCTTCTTCGCGCCGACCGATCCCGTGCTCCGGCCGGGCGCGCATGGCGAGCCCGAGATCGCTGGTGGATTCTCGCCGACGGCCGAGCCGCCGACACCCGAACGATCGTCCGACGGCGCCGTCGGCGACGAGGCGATCGCCGACGCGGTGCGCGACTCGCTCGCGCTCGACGCGTCGACCGCGGATCTCCAGCTGACCGTCGACGTCGCATCCGGGGTCGTCCGCCTTCGCGGCACGGTGTCGTCGATCGAGGATGGCGAGAACGCCGAGGCGGTCGCGAGCGCGGTGCCCGGCGTGATCGAAGTGGCCGACGAGACCGAGCTGGCCTAGCGACCCTTCCAGACCGGCGGGCGCTTCTCGAGGAACGCGGTCACGCCCTCGCGGAAGTCCTCGGAGCCGTACGCGAGCCCGACGATGTCCTCGCCGGCGCCGAGCCGTTCGCGCTCGGACTCGAGCACGCGCAGCACGGCAAGCTTCGTCGCGCGGATCGTGAGCGGCGCGTTCTGGCTGATCCGCTCCGCGAGCGCCTGGACATGCGCCTCGATCCGCTCGAGCGGCACGACGTCGTTGAACGCGCCGGCCGCCTGCGCCTCGACCGCGGTCGCGAGCCGGCCGGTGAAGAGCAGCTCCTTGGTCACGGCGGGTCCGACGATCTGGACGAGCCGGGCGATGTTCCGAAGCGAGAGCGTGTTGCCCACGGTCCGCGCGATCGGGACACCGAACCGCGCGTTGTCGGCCGCGACGCGGATGTCGCAGGCGAGGGCGAGCGCCGCGCCGCCGCCCGCGGCGACGCCGCGAATGAGCGCGATCGTCGCTTTCGGCAGCCGCTCCACCGCGGCGATCGTCCGTTCCACGTGCTTCTCGTACGCGAGCGCGTCCTCGAGCCCGCGGATCTCGCCGACCTTCCGGATGTCGCTGCCGGAGACGAACGCTTCGTTGCCGCTTCCCTGGAACACCACGACCCGGATCGCGTCGTCGGCTCCGACATCGGCGCAGATGTCGAACAGGGTCGAGTACATCTCCTGGGTGAACGCGTTGCGCGCCTCGGGCCGGTCGAA
>CAZMLV010000005.1:19052-36250 GCA_964567235.1 uncultured Chloroflexota bacterium
ACAGGGTCGAGTACATCTCCTGGGTGAACGCGTTGCGCGCCTCGGGCCGGTCGAACGTGACCTGCGCGATCGCGCCGCGTTTGGTGAGCCGGACGGTCACAGCGCGTCGATCTCCGCGGCGGGCAGTCCCGCTTCCGCGAGGACCTCACGGGTGTGCTCGCCCAGGAGCGGCGCCGCGCGCCGCATGACCGGCGGCGTGTCCGAAAGATGCAGCGGCGAGCCGATCGCGCGGACCGAGCCGAGGGTGGGATGCTCAAGGTCGACGAACAGGCCGCGCGCGGCGAGGTGAGGATCGGCGAACACGTCGGCGAGGTCGTTGATCCGGCCGCACGGGACGCCCGCCTCGGAGAGGGCGGCGATCCACTCGCCGGTCGTCCGCGTCTTCGTCACCGCCTCGATGATCGCCGCGAGCTGACCCGCACGCTGGTTCCGCGTCGATCCGTCCCGCCACGTCGGATCCGTCTCGAGGCGCTGGAGCCCGGCAACCCGGCAGAAGGCGGTCCAGGTGGGAGGCGTCGTCGCGCCGATCGCGACGTAACCATCGGCCGTCTTGAAGGCCTGATACGGCGCCGTCAGCCGGTGCGCCGAGCCCAACGGTCCGGGCACTTCGCCGGTCTCCAGGTAGACGCCCGACTCCCAGATCGCGAGCGACACGCCGCTCTCGATGAGCGACAGGTCGATCAGCTGCCCGCGCCCGGTCCGCCCTCTCGCGAGGAGCGCGGCCACGATCGCGAACGCGGCATAGAGGGCGGAGGCCAGATCCGTCACCGGCACGCCGACCTTGACCGGCGCGCGGCCGGGCTCGCCGGTCACGCTCATCAGCCCGCTCTCAGCCTGGAGGATGAGGTCGAGGCCCGCGCGGTCGCGGTACGGGCCGGTCCGGCCGAAGCCGGTGACCGAGCAGTAGATGAGCCGTGGGTTCGTGGGCGCGATGGCCTCGTAGCCAAGGCCGAGCCCGTCGAGCGTCCCGGTCCGGAGATTCTCGATGAGCACGTCGGCAGTGGACGCGAGCGATCGGAACGCGCGCGCGCCGCGTTCCGACTTGAGGTCGAGCGCGACGCTTCGCTTGTTGCGGTCGAGGCGCAGGAAGCCGGCGCCGTCCGGACTGCCGGGCGCGAACGGCCCGAGCGCGCGCGAGTAATCGCCGCCCGCGGGCGACTCGATCTTGACGACGTCCGCGCCCATGTCGGCAAGCAGCGTCCCGGCGTACGGACCGGCCATGAAGTTCCCGAGCTCGAGGACCCGGATCCCCTCAAGCGCTTCGGTAGGCACGGATGACCTTGTCGTAGAACGCGAGGAGCTGGTCCGTGACGTGCGACCAGTCGAACTCACGAGCCCGGATCGAGCCGCGCTCGCCCAGCTGGTTTCGCAACGCGGGCTCGGTCACGAGGCGCTCGAGCGCGCTGCACAGCGCGTCGACGTCACGGGGCTCGACGAGCAGTCCGGACAGGTTGCGCTGGATCACCTTCTTGTAGCCGTGGATATCGCTCGCGATCGCGGCTGTCCCGGCAGCCATCGCCTCAAGCAGCACGATGCCGAACGACTCCTGGCCGGTCGACGGCGCGCAGAAGATATCCGCGGTCTTGTAGAAGCGGGCCTTATCGGTCTCGCTCACGCGGCCCGCGAACAGGACGTCGGACACGTGCTCCTTGTGCACGAGCTCACGCAGGTCGCCAAGCTCCGGTCCGCGGCCGCACACGATCAGGCGCGTCTTTGGATAGCGCTGCTTGAGCTTCGCGTACGCCTCGACGAGGTAGCGCGCCCCCTTGCGGGGCTCGACCCGGCCGACGAAGAGGATATTGGTCTTGCCGTCGCGGTATTCCGGGAACGGCTTCGCGCTCGCGAAGAAGTCGACGTCGACGCCGTTCGGGATGATCTCGTAATCACCCGGGAAGTAGCGCGAGATGAAGTGGCGCGCCGCGCTCGACACGGCGATGCGCCCGTCGAGCTTGTTCATGTAGCGCTGCGCGATCGGCCGGAACGCCCAGTAGCTGAACGAGAAACCGCCGAACGCGTGGAACGTCGCGACCTGGGGGCATGACTTCCGGTCGAGGATCTGGGCGGAGAGCAGCGGGACCAGCGGCTCGTGGTGGTGGATGATGTCGAACTGTTCGCGATCCAGGATCCGGGTGACCAGGTACTCGAGCCGCGCGGAGAGGGTGATCCGGCCGACGCTCCCGTTGTACGGGACGGCGATCGCCTGGCCGATCTGGATCACGTCCTGCGCCGGCGGGTCGTCGCCCCACGGTGCGGTGATGATCCGGACCTCGTGGCCGCGCCGGCGCAGGTTCTCGTAGGTCTCGCGGATGTTGTCGTTCGCGCCGCCGGGGCGCGGATAGGCGTACGGGCTCACGATGCCGATCTTCATGCGGGCTTCTTCGTCCGCTTGATGCGGCGCCGGGCGCGTTTGTACGGATCGCGGACCATCGAGCGCCACTGTTGCGTCGCCACGCCGTCCAGATGCTCGCGCAGCGTCCACGAACGGCCGAGTGCCCGGGTCGTGCGCTCGCGGATCGCCGCGCGCAGCGCGTCGACCCCGTCACCCGGGAACTCGGTCCACGCGGTCCCGACGAGCTTCGCATGGTGCGCGTCGCTTGACCCGGTCTCGGCCACCCGGAGCACGTGCTCGTTCAGCTGGCGGGCGCGACCGCCGCGGACGCGGCCGGCGTAGCTCGGATTGCGGATCTCGACCCCGTCCACGAACGAGACCCTGTCGCCGCGGGCCGCGAGCGTCCGCAGTGCGCGCTCGCCGATCGAGAACGTGAGGTAGGAGAGGGGATGCGGCACGATCGCGATCCCGCCGGCGCGGTGGATCGCGATCACCGTTTCCGGGAGCGAGCGGAACATCGGGATCTCATCCTCGACGAAGAGGGCCAACAGATGGCCGGCCCGCGTCGTCACCTCGATGCCGGGGACAACGAACACCGGCGAGCCCCGCTTCGAGGCAAGGTCCCGGAGGAGGAACGATCCGCGGATGTCGTCGTGGTCGGTGAGCGCGATGATGTCGAGGCCCGCGGTCTCGGCCGCATCGAGTATCTCCGCGGGCGAGTTGAGCCCGTCGCCGAGATCCGAATGGAGCTGCAGGTCCGCCCTACCCACGGACGCGACCGTAGCCCAGCGACCTCACCGCCGCCAGACCGGCTCGAAGACGGACCATTGTTCGGGAGCCTGGCGGATATGCCGCTCGAGCACCGGGACCCAGCGGCGCATGCCCTCGCGCACGTCCAGCTCACGGTCGCCGGTGCGCCGCAGCTCGAGGGCCGGCTCGAAGACCGCCCGGAGCACGTTGCCGTCGCGGTGCGCGAACGCGGGCATGAGCGCGGCGCCGGTCCGCAGCGCGAGCGCCACATGGGCCGAAGGCAGGAGCGCTGGTCGGCCGAAGAACGGCACGCGCTCGCCGATGCCGGTGACCGCACGGTCGGCGAGCACGCCGAGGATGCCGCCGCGTCTCAGGACGCGGGCGATCCCGAGGGCTGAGTCGGTCTCCACGAAGCGGAGGCCCATTCGGGTCCGGGCGCGATTGATCGCTCGGGCGAGCTCGGACGTCTCGTTCTCGATCGGGAGCGTGATCTCGTAGCCGTTCGCAACGATGATCTGGCCGCACACCGAGACCGGCCCGACGTGCGCGCTGGCCAGGATCACGCCCTGACCGCGTGCGGCCGCCGCGACGAAGAGCTCCCAGCCATCGGTGACGACGGCCCGGCGGACCTTCTCGTGATCGAGCCGCGCGAGGCGGAAGATCTCGATGTAGTGCCGTACCTGCTCGACGAACACCTGCCGGACGAGTCGCTCACGATCCCTCCGTTCCGGTGCGACGATCGCGAGGTTCTCACGGACGGCCTCCCGCGCGCCCGTCGAGGCGCGATACGCGATCGATCCGCCGGTCGTCGCTACCGGGACCTCGAACGCCGGTGGGAGATGGGGCAGCGTCCACTCGGCGAGGCGGACCGCCGCGCCGGCGATCACGAGCTTGGGGCGATGACCGGCGCCGGCCACATCGGCCGGAAGATGTACCACTGGTCCGGCCAGCGGCTCACGAAGCCTTCGAGGCCGCGAGCGATGGCCTGGGTGGCGTGCTGGACGTCCTCGGCCGCCTGCTTGGTCCGCTCGACGAAGATCGGAGGCAGCGCGATCCCGGTGAAGGTGTTGTCGTGCCGGCGCACGCAGGCCGATACGACGATCGGCGCCCCGGACACGCGGGCGAGGCTCGCGGCGACGGCTGGGAACGCCGTGGCCGTGCCGAAGAAGTCGGCGTCGACGGTGTCGAAGGCCTGAGCGCGCGGGCCGAGATCCATCATCAGCCCGACCATCTCGTTGCGCCGCAGCGCGCCGAGGACCTTCTTGGCCGCACCGTCGGGCGAGAGGAGGGTGATGTTCTTGTGGGCGCGGTTGCCGACGAGCAGGTCCATGAGCCGCTGGTTCTCGAGCTCGTCGGCGATGACATTGAGCGGGATCTCGTCGGAGATGCGCGCTCCGCCGAGCTCGAAGTTGCCGAAGTGGATGGACACGAAGATCACGCCCTTGCCGAGGGCCAGCGCGCCGCGAAGGTGCTCCCAGCCTTCGATGTTGACGAGCCGCTCGAAGTCCGCGACGTCGAGCCTGGGGAATCGCATGATCTCGACGATGTACTTCGCGAAGTTGCGGAACGACCGCCGCGCGACCTGGGCGACCTCCGGATCGGTCCACGGCCGCCCGAGCACGATGGCGAAGTTGTGCTTCGCGATCTGGCGTTTCGCGGTCCAGACCACGTAGCCGATCTCCCCGAGGATCACCGCAAAGGCGTAGAGCGGGCGGGCCGGGAGCCGCTGGGCGATGCGCGCCCCGACCCGCCAGCCCCAGTACCCGATGCCGTGAGTGATCCGCTCGATCAAGACGCCTTTCCGGCGAGCGTCTCGTTGTCGCGTCCGGCGATGAACTCCTCGACCCGCTTGCGGGCGATGTCGTCGTGGATCTGCTTGGGCGGCGACTTCATGAAATACGAGGCCGGCGCGACGACGGTGCCGCCGAGGCCGCGGTCGAGCGCGAGCTTGCAGCAGCGGATCGCGTCGATGACGACGCCGGCGCTGTTCGGCGAGTCCCAGACCTCGAGCTTCACCTCGGCGTTGAGCGGCACGTCGCCGAAGGTCGTGCCCTCCATCCGGATGTAGCACCACTTGCGGTCAAGGAGCCACGGCACGTAATCCGACGGCCCAACGTGCACATCCTTCGGGTCCATCTCGTAGTCCAGCATGCTCGTCACGGCGTTCGTCTTGCTGATCTTCTTCGATTCGAGCCGCTCCCGTTCGAGCATGTTGAGGAAGTCCGTGTTGCCACCGAAATTCAGCTGGTACGTGCGGTCGAGGCGGACCCCGCGGTCCATGAACAGGCGGGTCAGGACCCGGTGGGTGATGGTCGCGCCGACCTGGGATTTGATGTCGTCCCCGATGACCGGCAGCTTGCGGTCGGCGAAGCGCTTCTGCCAGTACGGTTCGCGGCCGATGAACACCGGCACGCAGTTGATGAACGCGCAGCCGGCGTCGAGGATCTGCTCGACGTACCACTTGGTGGCCTCTTCGCTGCCGACCGGCAGGTAGGAGACCACGACGTCGACCTTGCGCTCCTTCAGGATGGCGACGATGTCGTCGGTCGGGCCGTCGGCCTTCTTCACCACCGACGCCAGGTACTTCCCGATCCCGTCGTGGGTCATGCCGCGGGAGACCTTCACGCCGGTCTTCGGCACGTCCGCGAACCGGTAGGTGTTGTTTGGCTCGGCGTAGATCGCGTCGGCCAGGTCCTTGCCGACCTTGTTGCGATCGACGTCGAACGCCGCGACGAACTCGACGTCGCGCAGGTGGTAGCCCCCGAGCTCGACGTGCATGAGACCGGGGATCTTGTCGCCGGGTTTCGCATTCCGGTAGTAGTGGACACCCTGCACGAGCGAGCTCGCGCAGTTGCCGACCCCGATGATCGCGACGCGGATCGGGCGGCGGCGCGTGGTCGGCCGACCCACGCGGCGCGTGGTGGTCGCGGTCTTGGTGGTCTTGCGCGCGGTCTTGGTGGAAGCGGGCATGGTCTATCGGGTCCCTTTCTTCTGAGTCGAGTTGAGATCGCGGGCGACGAAGGCGATGCGCTGGATGAGCGTGATGACCGAGAGCAGAGCGACGGCGGCGACCGCCACGACGAAGACCTCGTACAGGCCAAGAAGGCCCCAGAGCCCGATCCCGACGAGGAGGACGGTGAGCCGGACCTCGCGGGGCATCAACCCGACGGTCGCGGTCGTGCCCATGGACTCGGCCTTCGCCCGGACGTAGCTGACCAGGGACGACGCGACCAGCCCGACGAGCGCCGACCAGAAAAGCACGCTGTCGCCGAGCGTCGCGCCGAGCGCGGCCATCCCGCACGACAGCGCCGCGTCGGAGACGCGGTCGAGCGTCGAATCGAGGAATGCGCCGAAGCGTGTACCCCCGCCGGCCGCCTTCGCCAGCTGGCCGTCGAGCGTGTCGGAGAGCGCGCCGACCAGGAGGACGACCAGCGCGGGCAGCGGCCGGGACGACGCGAGTAGCACGGATCCGCCGATGGTGATGAGGACGCCGATCACCGTCACGGCGTTCGCGGTGATGCCGACGCGGTGTAGGCCCCGTGCCAGCGGCGCGAGCGTGAGGCGGGTGCCCTCGGCCACTTCGTTCGGCATGAGGCCGTGGCTCATCGGGAGCTACTCGGATTCATCAACGTGCGGAAACCGCGCTCGTGGAGCTGCGCGAACCGGTCCCGGTCGAACGAGCACCGCACCTCGCGGCCGACGCGAACGGTCTTCACCATACCCGCGCGGCGCAGCCGGCGAAGGTGCCACGAGAGGAGCGGCTGCGACAGGCGCAGCCGTACGGCGAGCTCGGTCACGGTGTGCTCGCCCTCCGTGGCGAGCAGCTGGAGGATCCGGAGGCGCGTGTCGTCGCCGAGGGCTCGGTAGTACGTGCGCAGGTCACGGACGGACGACTCGGTCAGCACGCCGGCTTCCCCTTCGAATATCCACTCACGGTGAGAGGTTACTTCAACTATTGCTTATATATCTAGGCCTAGCGGAAATTCGTGTCAATCGGGCGAGCTTGGGCTATTTCCGCGCGGTGTTGAAGATCTCGGCGAGCTCGGCGACCGTCTTTTCGGCCCGGCCCTCGCGGAACGCATCGGCCACGCAGGTCTCGAGATGCGAGCCAAGGATCATGGCATCCACACGCTCGAGCGCCTTCTCGATCGCCATCGTCTGCTTCAGGACGTCGACGCAGTACTTATCCTCTTCGACCATCCGCTCGACGGCTTTGAGATGGCCCTCGATCGATCGAAGCCGCGCGGCCACGTCCTTCTTGGTGTCGGTCTTCACGCCCGTCATCGTACCGCCGGACCCGGGGGGTGGGGGAGGGGAGGGCGGGCACACCCGCCATACTCGGCAGGTGCCACATCCGCGCCGGTCGCAGCGCCCGAGCGGGGTCTCACCCCTCTTCTCGGCCGAGGTGTCGGCCGCCACGGGCGAGCCGCTCTCGAAGCCATTGGCGGCACGCGTCCGGCCTCGCGACCTCGACGAGTTCGTCGGTCAGCCCCACCTGGTGGGGCCGGGCCGGGTCCTGCGCAAGGCGATCGACGCCGGCCAGATCCCGTCGATGATCCTGTGGGGACCGCCCGGCACCGGGAAGACGACGCTCGCCGCGATCGCGGCGAATCGCGGGAAGGCCCGCTTCGTCGCACTTTCGGCCGTCTCCGCCGGGGTCGCCGATCTGCGCCGCGTGATCGAGGAGGCTCGCGAGCTCCGCCGGGCCACCGGCGAGCGCACGGTCCTGTTCATCGACGAGATCCACCGGTTCAACAAGGGCCAGCAGGACGCCGTGCTGCCGTACGTCGAGGAGGGTGACGTCACGCTCATCGGCGCGACGACCGAGAACCCGTCGTTCGAGGTCATCTCCGCGCTCCTGTCGCGGTCCCGGGTGTTCGTGCTGCAGCCACTGGGCGAGGACGATGTGCGGCTGATCGTCGAGCGCGCCATCGCCGATCCCCGGGGGCTCAACGGCACCGTCACCGTCGCTCCGGACGCGCTCGGCTCGCTGGTGGTCGTCGCGAACGGGGATGCCCGCGTCGCGCTCAACACGCTCGAGCTGGCATCGGACGCGGCCGCCGCGGACCCGCGGGGGATCCGGCACGTCGACCTCGCGGCCGTGAAGGACGCGCTGCAGCGGCGCTCGCTCGTCTACGACCGCGCCGGCGACTCGCACTACGACACGATCTCGGCGTTCATCAAGAGCCTTCGTGGCTCGGATCCCGACGCCGCTCTGTACTGGCTCGTCCGGATGATCGATGCCGGAGAGGATCCGATGTTCATCGCGCGACGGCTGGTGATCCTGGCCGCCGAGGACGTCGGCCTCGCCGACCCGCAGGCGCTGGTCATCGCGGCGGCCGCGCAGCAGGCGGTGCACCTCATCGGGCTCCCCGAGGGTTACTTCCCGCTGGCCGAGGCGAGCGTCTACCTCGCTCTCGCGCCCAAGTCCGACTCCATCAAGCGCGCCGCCGGCGCGCTCAGCGCCGACATCGAGGGCACCCGCGCGGATCCGGTGCCGTTGCATCTCCGCAACGCCGTCACCGGGCTCATGCGCGGCCTCGGGTACGGCAAGGGCTACAAGTACGCGCACGACAAGCCGGAGCACTTCGATCCGGAGGAGACCTTCCTGCCGGAGTCACTCCGCGGGCGTCGCTACTACGAGCCGACCGAGCTCGGCGCGGAAGCCGCGCTCAAGTCGCGCGTCGACGCCCTCCGCCGAAGCGTGACAGCAGCAGCCCGAGCTCGAACAGGAGATACATCGGCACCGAAACGAGGGTCTGGTTGAACGGATCCGGCGTCGGCGTGATGATCGCGCCGATCACGAAGCAGATGATCAGGACGTAGCCGCGCCGCTTCGCGAGCCAGCCTCGCGAAACCACGCCGATCCGCGTCAACGCGAAGATGATCACCGGCATCTCGGCCACCAGGCCGACCCCGAGGATGAAGGTCGTGACGAACGAGATGTACTCGCTCGCTCGCGGCGAGGCCTCGAACACGTCCGAGCCGAACGTGAACAGGAACTGGATCGCCTGCGGGAGCAGGAGGAAGTAGCAGAACGCCATGCCGCCGATGAAGAGGGCGAGGATGAACGGACCGAGGAGCAGGATGAACCGGCGCTCGCCCGGCCGGAGCGCCGGATCCACGTACGCGTAGATCTCGTAGAGGATCACGGGCATCGCGAGCGCGATGCCGCTGAACAGCGCCACGCGCATGTACGTCGTGAAGCCCTCGGTGGGGCTGATGATCTGGAGCGGCTTGCCGAGATGCGCCGGAACCTCGAGCGCGAGGATGATGTCCTTCGCGAAGAAGAACCCGATGACCGTCGCGATGAGCACCGCCCCCGACGCGACCATCAGCCGGTTCCGCAGCTCGGCGAGGTGCTGCATCAGCGAGAGCTCTTTGTCGCGTTCCGCGAGCGTCTTCCTCACCGCCCAAGGTTAGAATCAGTCTTGGAGCAGGGCATTTCCGAACGCCGCGACACGCCCCCGTAGCTCAGTGGATAGAGCGCAGGCCTCCGAAGCCTGAAGCAGCGGTTCGAGTCCGCTCGGGGGTACCGAAGAGGCCGGCTACGGCTCCTGCAGCTCGTTCGCGGGGCGGAGCCGGTTCACGTTCAACCAGTACTTCCCGAAGCGGTTCTTGATCAGCCACTCCTCGCCGTTCGCCGAGCTCCGGACGAGCGTGCCGTCGCGCCACTCACCACTATCGGCGGCGCGGTACTGCACGGCCGCGCCGGGCCGGAGCTCGAGGGGCGGGGTGATCACTTCGTCATCACACTAGCCTCGTCCAGTCGCCGCACGTACTCGCCGAACAGCGGCTCGACGAACTCGTAGCGGCCGCGGGCGAGGTGCGTGACCAGGCCGCGGGCCTGCAGTGCGGCAAGCGCGCGCAGCACTTCGGCGCGCGGCACCGACCCGGCGCCGTCGCTCGCGTACAGGACGGCGCCGTGCGCCACGCGCTTGGCGACCTGCTGGAGGTACTTGCCCTTCCCGAGGTCCGCCCAGTGCAGCGCGAACGGACGCTCGAGCTCGCGGAGGGACTGCTCGATCGCCACGCCGATCGCCTCGGCGCTCACCACGCGCAGTCCCGCGTCGCGCATGAGGTAGTACAGCGCGGCGCACACCTGCATCGTGTCCTGCGGGTGGCCTCCGGTCGCATCGAGGATCCGGTCGACGTCCGCATCGGTGATCGTGAGCTTCCGCTCGCTGAGCTTCTCCTCGATGTACGAGAGCCAGTCGTCCGGATCGATGCCGAAGCGATGGCCGGCGGCGTCGGCGAGGTCGAGCGGCAGCGCGAAGCGATAGAACGCCCGGCCCTTCCCGCTGAACAGCTGCTCGAGGATGCCCTCCTCCGAGCCGAGGAACGCGTACGACACCGCGCGCTGGGCCTGAAAGCGCGTGCGCATGAGATCGAACACGCGCGGGCCGAGCTGGCCGGCTGCCTGGAACTCGTCGAACGCCACGACCACGCGCTTGCCCGTCTTTGCCGCGAGCGCCCTCGGGAGATCGAGCGCGCCGTCGAAGAACCGGTTCGCGTTCTTCTCGCGAGCGAGCTCGAGGGCAAGCTCCAGATGCTCGTACCGGACCTTGACCGTCGGCCGCATCCCCGAGGCGACCGCCTTCGCGTGCTCGAAGCTCCGCTCGACGCCGGAGACGTTCTCGAGGATCGCGTCGACGAGCCGCTCGCCGAGCCCCCGGACGTCGGTCGCGCCCATACAGTCGACGTAGGCGGTGTGCAGGCCCCTCCAGCGAAGGCGCCGGAGGATCTCGAGCATCACCGAGGTCTTTCCGATCCGGCGTGGTCCCGCGATCAGGATGTGATTGCCATCAGCAAGGCGCGTGGCGGCGCGGCGGATGTACCCCTCGCGACCGACGAGGTCCGCGGCGGGCACCGGGCCACCGAGCGGGAAGTACGCCGCGGGCAGTGGAGCTTTGGCGAACGGTCTCGGCATCAGCCGGAAGCATACAGAGGACGCATACAGTGGACGCATTCGCCGTATACACGTAGTCTGGCCGCATGGCACGTTCGGCGGAGGCCCAGGCCAGGCTTGACCGGGCCGTCGCGGCGATCGACCGCGAGCTCGCCGCGAACCTCGAGCTGACCAGCATGTTCGATCAGACCAAGCAGCCGTTCGTCCTCGAGAACGGCCAGTGGCAGCTCCACGCCGCCACGATCGCGACGGAGCTGCCGGACGCGCACGCGTTCGCGGCCGAGCTATACGCCCGGATCCCCGATGCGGAGTCGGCGATGGAACGGCGCGGCCCGGCGAATTCCCTGAAGGATGAGGACCGCGAGATCGTCGAGCGCTGGGAGGGCGACGCCCGCGAGGCCCAGCGGCGCCTCCGGGCAGACCGCCTCCGGCCGGCTCCGTCCCTGCTCCGCCGCCTCATCGCTCGGCTGCCTGGCTGGCCAGCGCGCTCCTAGGACAGCCTCGGCACGCCCCGTGCATCGTAGGCGCCGATGCCGCTCAGGAATGGGAATGGGTCAGGCTTCCGCGCGTACCGCGCCTACCGGATGCCGAACCGCCGTGGCCGCATGTCGCGCCGCCCGGGTGCGGGGGCCAAGCTCGGCGCGACGGCCGGCGTGCTCACGGCGATCCTCATCACATTCGGCATCTTCGCCGGCACGGCCGCGGCGGCCCTCTTCGGCTACTTCGCCGCCGATCTTCCGGCCGCGCACGATCTCGCGACCGTTCCGGTCGCGCTCTCGACCTACATCTACGACCGCACCGGCCAGCACCTCCTCTACACCCTCGAGGACCAACGCCGCGAGCTCGTGACCCTGCCCGAAGTGCCCCTGCTCATGCAGGACGCGACGATCGCGATCGAGGACCACAGCTTCTGGACGAACCCGGGCATCGACCTCGGCGGGATCATCCGCGCGCTCCAGGTCAACCTCGCGGCCGGCGGCGTCAGCCAGGGAGGCTCGACGATCACCCAGCAGCTCATCAAGACCCGCCTGCTCGGTGACGAGCCGACCATCACCCGGAAGATCAAGGAAGCGATCCTCGCCGTCGAGGCGACACGCACATTCAGCAAGCAGCAGATCCTCGAGATGTATCTGTCGCAGATCTTCTACGGGAACCAGTCCTACGGCCTGAAGGCCGCGGCGAAGACGTACTTCGGCGTCGCGGATCTCAACCAGCTGACCCTCGGGCAGATGGCCCTCCTCGCGGGGCTGCCGCAGGCGCCGTCGGATTACGACCCGGTGCAGAACCCGACCGCGGCCGCGGCACGCCGCGCCCTCGTGCTCGACGCCATGGTGGAGTACGACTACATCACCCAAGCCCAGGCGGACAAGGCGAACGCCGAGCCGATCAAGGTCACGCCCGCGGAGACGTCGCTCTACGCGCCGCACTTCACGTTCCGGGCGCGCGAGCAGCTCATCAACCTCCTTGGCGAGAAGGCCGCGTACCGCGGCGGCTACCGCGTGTACACGACGCTCGACTGGAACATGCAGCAGCTCGCCGAGAAAGAGGTCACCGACCACGTCAACGGGCTGAAGTTCGCGAACGTGAACAACGCGGCGCTCATCACGATGGATCCGACCACCGGGGAGATCCTCGCCTACGTCGGCAGCAAGGACTACTACGACCACTCGCCGAAGGTGCAGGGTGACTACGACGTCGCCGGCATCGCGCTCCGCCAACCGGGATCGACGTTCAAGCTGTTCACGTATCTCACCGGCATGTTGAAGGGCGGCATGACCGCCTCCACGGTCCTGAACGACATCCAATTCAACATGTCGGACGGCAGCGGCTCGACCTACTCGCCCAAGGACGCCACGAAGGAGCAACACGGTCCGACGACGATCCGTCAGGCGCTGCGCGAGTCGTTGAACCTGCCGGCGTTGAACGTCGCTCGGATGGTCGGAGTCCCCGCGATCATCGACACGATCCACCAGCTCGGGATCAACCGGGACTTCGACCTGTCGAAGCTGGGCATCAGCTTCGGCATCGGCGCCGGTGAGATGCGGCTCATCGACATGGCCAGCGCGTATCAGGTCGTCGCGAACTACGGCCGCCGGATCGAGCCGACCTTCATCTCGAAGATCGTCGACAGCAGCGGCAACGTCGTGAAGGACTACACGACCAAGCCGGAGAGCAAGCAGGTCCTCGACGAGCGGTACGCGTGGGTCATGACGAACATCCTCAAGGACAACACCGACCCGGTGCACGGCTCGTTCGTGTTCGGCCCGTTCACCTCCATCGGCCGGCCGGCCGCGCTCAAGACCGGCACGACCGACAACCTCCAGGATGTGCTCGCGATCGGCTATACCCCGACGCGCCTCACCGCGATCTGGATGGGGAACTCGGACAACTCCGAGATGAACGGGATCAGCTCAGCGCTCGGTCCCGGCATCCTGTGGCGTGATTACATGAAGATCGTCACCGGCGCGCTGCCGCCCGACGGCTGGGCGCGGCCGGCCGGGATCGTCGACCGCGTCGTGTGCGTGAACCCTGCGCTCACCGGTGGCAACGGCTCGGGCCTCCTGCCCGGGCCGAACTGTCCCTCCAGCTTCCGCTGGACCGAGCAGTACGTGCAGGGCACCGAGCCGACCATCGACGACCGCAACGTCTACCTGCCGGGCGGCTGCTACAAGATCAGCATCCCGTTCCCCGACTGGGCCGCCGACATCGGGAAGTGGGCGAGCGCCGCGAACGGCGGCGCGTACAACTACGGCCGGTTCAACTGGAACATCTGCGGCTACTCGGCGCCCAAGCCGAGCGGGTCGCCGAGTCCCTCGGGCGGGCCATCGCCGACGCCCCCGCCGCCGACGCAGCCGCCGAAGCCAACAAAGAGGCCGTAGCCGAACCTAGACTTCGCGCGTGGTCACGAGGGGAGCGGAGCGGTCCTTCTACACGCCTGTCGATGCCGAGCTACAGGAGCTGCAGCGGCGGCTGCTCGAGGTCGGCAACGGCGGGCATCCGACGTTCGCCGCCGCGGTCCAGCACCTGTTCGGCTCGCCCGGCAAGCTCCTCCGGCCGACCCTCGTGTTCCTGTCCGCCCGCTTCGGCCCGTCGCACGATCACGAGGTCGTCCTGAACCTCGCGCAATCGTTGGAGCTCGTCCACACCGCGTCGCTCGTCCACGACGACATCGTCGACGAGGCCGAGCTGCGGCGGAACGTCGCGACGGTCAACGCGACCTGGGATGACGACGTCGCCCTCATCGTCGGCGACTACCTCTTCGCGAAGGCGTACGCGCTCGCGGCGGTGCTGCCGAAGCCGGAGGTCATCGCGATCGTCGCGCAGACCGTCTTCGCGCTCTGCGATGGCGAGCTCAACGAGGTGACGGCGACGCGCGCGCTGCCCAGCGAGTCGAAATACATGGAGCGCATCGAGCTGAAGACCGCATCCCTGTACGCCGCGTGCTGCCAGGGCGCGGCGCTGCTCGCAGATGCGGATCCGGAGCACGTCGCGGCGCTCGGCGCGTACGGCACGAGCCTCGGACTCGCCTTCCAGATCACCGACGATGTGCTGGACGTGGCAGGCGATGAGACCGACTTCGGCAAGACGGTCGGCCGCGATCTGGCCGAAGGCATGCCCACGCTGCCGATGATCTACGCGGTCGAGGAGACTGACGACGCCCGCCTCGGCGCGCGCATCGTCGCACCGGGAAAGAGTCCGGGCGAATTGCGCGACCTGCTCCGGATCATCCGTGACTCGGGCGGGGTCGAGCGCGCTCGCGCGAAGGCGCTGTCGTTCCACGATGAAGCCGTCACGGCGTTGGGTGGGCTCCCGGATCGGCCCGAGCGCGACGCACTGCGAGAGATCGCGGACTTCGTGGTGCGCCGGGTCCGCTAGCCCGCGCCTCCGGGACGGCCACCGCGGCGCCGTCCACCGCGACGACGACGGCGGCGCGGCGCGCCCTGGCCGGGCGCCGGCACCGGCGTCGCGCGCTCCTGGCGAGGGACCTCATCGGAGCCGTACGAGCCGACACCCTTCGTGTGCGCGGGCACCGCGTCGAACGTGACCCCGAGCTCCTCGGCGGTCAGCGTGGCCCGGCCTCCGCCGTCGACCATCCCGACGACGATCGCCTCCTTCGTCATCGACACGCCCTGGACCTGCGCGCAGCCGCCGGTGCCGCACTGGCCGCCGACGCACGATGGGATGTGGAACGTGTCGCCGAGCTTCGGCAGCTTGCCCTTCACCTCTTGATAGGTCTCGAGCTCGTAGATGAGGCAGCACTTCAATCGGCCGCAGACCCCGGTGAGCTTGGCCTGGTTGAGCGGCAGGTCCTGCTCCTTCGCCATGCGGATCGAGATGTTCGAGAACTTGTCGAGCCACGACGAGCAGCACAGCTCTCGGCCGCACGTGCCGACGCCGGTCAGCAGCTTCGTCTCGTCGCGTGCGCCGAGGCGCCGCAGCTCGACGCGCGTACCGAACCCCGCCGCGAGCTCGACGCTGAACGGCGCGAGATCGAGGCCGGTCGCCTCGGTCGAATAGAAGACGACCACGTTCCCGCCGTCGAACTGCCAGTCAGTCCCGAGCACGTGGACGTCGAGGCCGAGCCGCTTCGCCGTCTCCGTCGCCGTACGGGTCGACTCCTCTTCGCGGCGCTTGTGCTTCGCGAGCTCGAACTTGTCGGTCGCCGTCGCCTTGCGGACGAGCGTGCCAAGCGGCGGGTCCACCTGGACGAGCGGCGAATCAGTGGGCAGGATCTGCACCCTCGCCGCGTCCTGGCCGAGCTCGGTCTGCACGATCACCCACTCGTTGATCGCAAGGTCGTCGACCGGCCCGGGCTCGAAGAAGTACATCCGGCCGGCCGTCTGGAAACGGGCGCCCACAACGGTCCGGCTCATGCGGCCGCTCCATCGAGATAGGGGAGCTTGAGGGCGATGATCTCGAGCATCGCTCGCGGGTTCGCGTTCCAGAACAGGTCCCGCCGGAGCCGCTGGACGAGGAGCGTCGCGTCGACCAGGTCGCGGGCGGGGTGCTTCGCGGCGATCCGGCCGGTCTCGGCGGCGCGGTCGGGCCGAAGCGGCGCGCCCTCGAGACCGCGCGCCGTCACCGCCGCGTCGCGGAGCAGCTCGACCCAGTGGTCGAGCCGCAGCTCGATCGCCTCGGACCGCTTGCGCATATCGCCGTCGTCGGCGAGCTTTGCGGCCCACTCGAACCGCTCCGTGAGGCGGCTCCCGACGAGGTCGAAGAACTCCTTCTCGATCGCCCGGCGGGTCGTTCGTTCGCCGCCCTCGTCGGCGGCGAGGCGGATCGCCATCCCGGGGTGGCCGGCCGCCGCGGCGGCGATGGCGTCGGCGCCTTTGACGCCGCGCTCGCGGAGCGCGGCAGCGATCTCGGCCGTGGCGACGGAGCGGAGGACGAGCGGCTGCACGCGCGAGCGGATCGTCTCGAACAACGCCTCGGGTACCTGGGTGATAAGGAGCAGGACCGCGTGCTTGGGCGGCTCCTCGACCGTCTTCAGCAGCGCGTCCTGGGCCACGTCGCTGAGGTCCGCCGCGTCGTCGATGATCACGACGCGCGTCCGGCCTTCGAGCGGCCGCAGCACGAGATCCTGCTGCATCGCGCGGACCTGATCGATCTCGATCTTCGTCTTGTTCGCGGTGTCCCGCTCGAGCAGGCGCACGTCGGGGTGGACCCCGCGCTCGATCTTCACGCAGTTGAGGCAGGCGCCGCAGCCGCCGGGTGGGCGCTTCGGGTCGAGACAGTTGAGGGTCTGGGCCAGGCGGAGCGCGATGGTGCGCTTGCCGATGGAGCGCGGACCGAACAGGCCGTACGCGTGGGCGACATCACCGCGCGCGGCGCGCGCGCCCAACCGGTCGAGCATCACGCGCTGGCCGATGACTCCCCGCATCACGGTCATGCTAGCCGTGCGATCTCGTACGCGGCTTCGGTCCGGGCCGCGATGGCCGGCCAGGTGAACCGTTCGGCCACGCGCACGCGACCCGAGGCGCCCATGGCCGCAGCCCGTGCCGGATCCGCGAGCAGCGTGAGGATCGCGTCGGCGATCGGCTCTGGCGCGTTCGCCGCGTGCAGCCCGTCGACCCCATCGCGCACGATCTCACGCAGCGGAGCGATGTCGCCGGCGATGACCGGCCGGCCGGCACACCAGGCCTCGAGGTACGTGTGGCCGAAGGTCTCGTGATCCGATGGCATCGCGAAGATCGTCGCTCGCGCGTA
>CAZMLV010000006.1:0-17115 GCA_964567235.1 uncultured Chloroflexota bacterium
CGGGCGGTAGGTCATCGCGCTGATGTTAGGCGGCCGAGCGCAGGAGCAGCTCGATGACGACCCGCCACAGGAACGCGGAGAGGGTCGCGGTGACGATGCCGAACGCCAGGGAGTTGCGGGGCCGCTGGACGACGGGCATGAGCGCGATCGCGAGCGCGACGAGCAGGAGCTGCGGCGCGTCGGTCAGCAGGATCCCCGCGAACAGGATGTAGCCGATGGCGATCCAGCCCAGCACGCCCGGTCCATTCGTCGCGACGACGAACGCCGCGACCGCTGCCGCCGCGGCCGAGCCCCAGAGCATCAGGTCGATGCCCGGATTGCCGAAGCCTCCCGTCTGGAGGTACGCGAACACCGCCATCGCGACCGCGTCGAACGCGGCGACCGAGGCGCGGAGGGTCGGGCTCATGACGGCTCAGTGTGGAGGAACAGGCGCGTGTAGCCCACCGGCTCGCCCGGCGCGAGCGCCGGCGGGATCGATCCGTCGAGGTGCAGCAGCATCGCGTGCTCGTCGCACGCGAAGCGCTTCGGGCAGACCGGACACTCGGACGCGCTCTTCTCGGGCAGCCGCCCGAGGCTCGTCAGGGTGAATCCGCATTTCGTGAAGAACTCCGGTACCAGGGTCAGCGCGAACACGCGGCGCAGGCCACGTTCGCGCGCGCGCTCGACGCAGGCCGCGACGATGGCCGTCCCCACCCCCTTTCCGCCCGCGTCGGGCGCGACCGCGAGCGAGCGCACCTCGGCGAGATCGCGCGTGAGCTCGGCGAGCGCCCCACAGCCGAGGAACGTCCCGTCGTCCTCCGCGACCAGGAAGTCGGCGAGGTTGGCGCGGAGGAACGCGTTGCTCCGCTCGAGCATCCGGTCCTCCGCCGCGTAGCGATCGATGAGCGCCTTCATCGGGCCGACATCCGACTCCCGCGCGGGGCGGACGATCACGTCGCGAAGGCGGCGTTCGCCTCGGCCAGGGCCTCGCGGACGCGCTCCGGGGCCGTGCCGCCCGGTGAGCGGCGCGCCGCGAGCGATCGCGCGATCGACACGGTACCGGCCGCGTCCTCGTCGAACCGCGCGTCGTACGCGCGGAGATCGGCCGTGGTGAGGCCCGCGAGATCCTTGCCCGCGCCGAGCCGGTCGCGGACGATCCGGCCGACGATCTCATGCGCCTCGCGGAACGGCACGCCGCGCGTTGCGAGGTGATCGGCGAGGTCGGTGGCCGCGAGCATGCCGCGCTCGGTGGCCCGTTTCATCGCCTCGCGATCGAACCGCAGGCCGCCCACCACGAGCGCGAGTGCCTCGAGCGCGGGCGCCGCGGTCGCCGCGTCGTACAGCGGGGCACGCTGTTCCTGCAGGTCGCCGTCGTACGCGAGCGGAAGTCCCTTGAGCGTCGTCAGCAGCGCGACGAGGTCGCCGATGATGCGGCCGGCACGCCCGCGCACGAGCTCCGCGACGTCGGGGTTCTTCTTCTGCGGCATGATGCTCGACCCGGTCGCGTGCGCGTCGCTGAATGCGGCGAATGCGAACTCGGCGCTCGTCCAGAGGACGAGCTCCTCCGCGAGCCGCGACGCGTGGACCGCGCTCAGCGCCGCGACGAACGCGAGCTCGGCGACGAAGTCGCGGTCGGATACGGCGTCGATGCTGTTGCGAAATGCGCCCGGGAGTCCGAGCTCGTCGGCGACCGATGCCGGGTCGACCGGATACGGCGAGCCGGCGAGCGCGGCCGCGCCGAGCGGCGACACCGCCGTCCGCTGCCTGGCGTCGGAGACGCGGGCGCGGTCGCGCCGGAAGGCCTCCACGTGCGCGAGGAGATGGTGCGCGAGCGACACCGGCTGCGCCCGCTGCAGATGCGTGTATCCGGGGAGGACGGTGTCGACCTCCTGGCCGGCTCGGGTAAGCAGGGCCCGCCCGAGCGTACGGAGCGCGGCATCGAGGGCGTCGAGAGCGTCCAGCGTGAACAGGCGAAGATCGAGCGCGACCTGGTCGTTCCGGCTGCGCGCGGTGTGCAGCTTTCCGGCGGTCGCACCGAGACGAGCGGCGAGCACCTGCTCGACCGCGGAATGGACGTCCTCCGCGTCGCCGGGCCACGGGAAGGACCCCGCGCGGAGCTCCTCGGCGATCGCATCGAGCGCCGCCACCAGTGCGGCCGCGTCCGCCGCCGGGAGGATGCCCTGACGCCCGAGCATCCGCGCGTGCGCGATGCTCCCGCGCACGTCGTGGAGGGCGATGCGCTTGTCGAGCTCGAGGGACGCGGTGAACGAGCGGATCCGCGGGTCGAGCGCGGCCGCGAAGCGGCCCTTCCAGAGGTCGCTCAAGCGCGCTTGCGCTTGGTCTTGGCAGTCTTGGGACCCCCAGCACGCGCCTTCCGCGCTGGCTTGGCGCTCGCGACGTTTCGCGGGATCTGCAGCGTCGCCTCCGGATTCTCACCCCAGAGCGCCTGGATGCGCGACTGGTTCCGCAGCGGCAGGCCGAACACGCCGATGAACCCCTCGGCGGCCTTGTGGTCGAACGCGTCGCCCTTGCCGTAGGTCGCGAGCGCGGTCGAGTACAGCGAGTGCTCCGATCGCCGGCCGACGACCACAGCGGTCCCGCGATGCAGGCGCACGCGGATCTCGCCGGTGACGAAGCGCTGGGTGCTGTGCACAAATGCCGCGAGATCCTGGTGATGGGCCGAGAACCACAGCCCGTTGTAGATCAGGTCGGCGTACTCGTCGGCCATCCGGGCCTTCGAGCGCAAGGACTCCTTCGAGAGGACCATGTCCTCGAGCGCCCGATGCGCCAGGTGCAGGATGACCGCGGCCGGGGCTTCGTAGATCTCGCGCGACTTGATGCCGACGAGCCGGTTCTCGATCTGGTCGATGCGCCCGACGCCGTGCTTCCCGCCGAGGTCGTTCAGCTTCTCGATCAACGCAACGCCGGCCATCTTTGAACCATCGATGGTGGCGGGAATGCCCTGCTCGAACCCGATCACGAGCTCCTTTGCCTTGGCTGGCGCCTCGTCCGGATCCACGGTCCATTGGAAGACGTCGCGCGGTGGCGCGCCCCAGGGATCTTCGAGCACGCCGGCCTCGATCGACCGGCCCCAGAGGTTCTCGTCGACGCTGTACGGGCTCTTCTTCGTGACCGGCACGGGGATCCCGCGGGCCTTCGCGTAATCGATCTCTTCCTCGCGGCTCATGTTCATCCCACCGCGCAGCGGCGCGATCACGGTGAGCTCGGGCGCGAGCGCGCCGACGGCGAGATCGAACCGCACCTGGTCGTTGCCCTTACCCGTCGATCCGTGAGCCACGTAGCGCGCGCCCTCCGCACGGGCCGCGTCCACGAGCAGCTTCGCGAGCAGCGGCCGGCCAAGCGCGGTCGCGAGCGGGTACCGGCCCTCGTAGAGGGCGCCGGCTTGGAGCGCCGGCCACAGGAAGAACTTCACGAACGGCTCCCGCGCGTCGTGGACGATCGCTTTCACCGCACCGCTCTGGAGCGCCTTGCGCTGGATGCCGGGCAGGTCCTTCACCGAGCCGAGGTCACCGGTGCAGGTCACGACCGCCAAGCCGTACGTCTCGCGCAGCCACGCCACCGCGACCGACGTGTCGAGCCCGCCCGAATACGCGAGCACGATCGTTTCGGCTTTCGTGGGCTTGTTCATGCCTGCGTTCCGATGCCGTACTGCGCGAGACGCTTGTTGATCCCCCGGGCGCGAGCCGGATCGCGTGCCGCGACGAAGACCGTGTCGTCGCCGGCGATCGTGCCGACGACGTCCGAGAAGCCGGAGGTGTCGAGCGCGATCGCGAGCGCGTTCGCCGTACCGGGCGGCGTTCGCAGGACGACCATGTTGCCCGCGACGGCCCCCTGGACGGGGTACTCCTCGCAGAACCGGCGGAGCCGCTCGATGCCGCCGGACGCCGGGACGGTCGCCGGCGCCGCGTAGATGTGCGCGCCGTCACGCGCGACCTTCACCAGGCCGAGCTCGACGATGTCGCGCGAGACGGTCGCCTGTGTCGCCGCGAAGCCGGCCGCGCGCAGGGCGCGCACGACGTCCTGCTGTGTCGCGAGCCGCCGCTCCGCCACCAGACGGAGCAGGGTGTGCTGGCGCTGCTGCTTGCGGGCATTGAGCTCGTTCACGCGGCCGCCTCGAACACCGTGCCGGCATGTTCGCCGCCGAGCAGCGCCTCGACGGCATCGATGTCCCGAGCCGACACGATGGCCGCCCGACAGCCGGCCTGGGCCGCGACGAGGCAGGCCTCGACCTTGGGGAGCATGCCGCCCTCGATCGTCCCATCGTCGACCAGCGCCTTCGCGCGATCGCGATCGAGCGATGCGATCACGCGACCGTCCTTGCCGCGCACGCCTGGGACGTCCGTGATGAACGCGAGCAGTCGCGCGGCGACCGCGGCCGCGATCGCTCCCGCCGCGGTGGCGGCGTGCACGTTCAGGATCGCGCCATCGGTGTCGAGCGCCGCGGGCGCGACGACCGGCACGCGCAGCGCCGCAAGCAGCTCCTCGAGGAGGGAGCTGTCCACCATGGCGACCCGGCCGACGAGGCCGAGCGCCGGGTCCTCGTGCTCGGCCCGGAGCATCCCGCCGTCGATCCCGGACACGCCGGTCGCCGGGACGCCCTTCGCGATCAGCCGCGCGACGAGGGTCTTGTTCACGAAGCCCGCGAGCACGGCGAGCGCCACGTCGCGGGTCGGCTCGTCGGTGACGCGAAGGCCCCGCTCGAATTTCGTCTCGAGCCCGAGCTTCGTGGCCCATTCGCCGACGAGCGGTCCCCCGCCGTGCACGACCACGAGCGGCCGGCCGGCGTCGTTCAGGGACGCGACCAGGTCGAGCGCCGCATCGTCATCCCGCGCGACGCTGCCGCCGATCTTCAGAACGACTGCCTCGCGAACACGTTCGGCGGTGGGGGTCCGGTGGTGAGCTCTAGGTGGTGTAGTCGGCATTGATCCTCACGTATTCCGCCGAGAGATCCGTGCCCCAGGCCCGGGCCACGCCCTCGCCGAACCCGAGGTCGAGTGCGATCTCGATATCCGGGCGCTCGAAGACGGTGCGCACCGCCGCCGGGTCGAACGGCCGCGGCGCCCCGCGCTCGAACACCGCGACGCCGCCGATGCGGATCGAGGCCCTGCCGGCATCGACCTTCGCGCCCGAGCGCCCGGCCGCCGCGAGGATGCGGCCCCAGTTCGGATCGGCGCCGTGGATCGCGGTCTTCACCAGATTCGACGTGGTGACCGTGCGGGCCGCGAGGCGCGCGTCGCTCTCGGACGCGGCCCCGGTGACGTGGACCTCGAACACCTTCGTGACGCCCTCGCCGTCCGCGACGATCGCCCGGGCGAGGTCCAGGCAGACGGCGGTCAGCGCGTCGAGGAAGGGCGGCCCCTCGAGAGTGCCCACGCGCACGCCCGACGCGCCGTTCGCGAGAACGAGCAGGGTGTCGTTGGTGCTCGTGTCGCCATCGACGGAGATCGCATTGAACGTGTCATCGGCGGCCGAACGGAGCATCGGCCGCAGCGCCGCGCTGTCGATGAGCGCGTCGGTCGTGAGGAACGCAAGCATCGTCGCCATGTTCGGGTGGATCATGCCGGCGCCCTTGGCCATCCCACCGATCCGGACGGCGCCGCCGGACAGCACGAGCTCGCGCTGCGCCAGCTTGGGCCGCGTGTCGGTCGTCATGATCGCGCGCGAAGCGTCGTCCCAGCCGGCGCCCGACAGCGCGATCCGCGCGATCGCCGGACCGATCCGATCCATCGGCATGGGCACGCCGATGACGCCGGTGCTCGCGACCGCGACGTCGTGCGGATCCAGGTGCAGCAGCTCGCCGGCGGCGCTCGCCATGGCGACGGCGTCGCGCTCGCCCTGCGGCCCGGTGCACGCGTTCGCGTTGCCGGAGTTCACGACGATCGCGCGCAGGTGGCCGCCGGCCAGGTGCTTCTTCGTCACGACGCATGGCGCGGCGATCACGTGGTTCGTCGTGAAGACTCCCGCGGCATGGCAGTGCTCGGCGGTCGATGCGATGACCGCGACGTCGAGCCGCGCTGTTCCGTCGTGCTTCACGCCGGCCGCGACGGCGCCTGCGACGAAGCCACGCGCGAAGGTGACGCCCTGCCCGCCGGTCATGGCCACAACGGCATCGTCTCGAGCCCCTGCGTCTCCGGCGCGCCGCAGAGCACGTTGAAGTTCTGGATCGCCTGGCCGGCCGCGCCCTTGACCAGGTTGTCGAGCACGCCGATCGCCACGAGCCGGCGGTTGTCTTCGTCGACCACCGCATGCACGAGGCACCAGTTGCTGCCGAGCGTCGCCTTCGTGGCCGGGAGCGACGGCGTCACGCGCACGAACGGCTCGCCGCGGTACACCTCCGCGTACGCGTCGCGCACCTGCGCCGCGGACACGCCGTCGCGCAGCGGCGCGTAGCAGGTCGCGATCAGGCCCCTGGTCATCGGGATCAGGTGCGGCGCGAACGTGAGCCGTGGTCGCGGCCCGCCGAGCGACACGAGGCCCTGCGCGATCTCGGGCGTGTGACGGTGCGCCGGCACGCCGTACGCCCGCACGCTCTCGTCGATCGTGCCGTACAGGAACGCGTCGTCGACGACGTGACCCGCGCCCGACACGCCCGACTTCGCGTCCACGATCACATCCGCCCCGATCAGCCCGTGCTTCGCGGCGGGCGCCAGCGCGAGCAACGCCGCGGTCGGGTAGCAGCCGGGGTTCGCGACGATCCGCGCCTTCGGCAGCGCGGGCCGCGCGAACTCGGTCAACCCGTAGACGGACTCGGCGAGGAGCTCGGGCGCCGGATGGGTGTAGCCGTACCACTGCGCGTACGCGGCAGGGTCCTTGAGCCGGAAGTCGCTGCCGATGTCGACGATCCGCCGGCCCTCGGCGAGCCACTGCGGGGCCAGCTTCGCCGCCTCTCCGGCCGGCAACGCGGTGAACACCACCTCGGCGTCCGCGACCTCGCTCCCGATGACCAGCGACTCGGGGGCGTCGTGCAGGTGCGGCTGCACGCCCCGTAGCGGCTCCCCCTGATGGCTCCGCGCCACCGCCGCGACGACCCGCGCGCCAGAATGGCGCAGCAGCAGCCGCGCAAGCTCGCCCCCCGCGTACCCGGTGGCCCCGACGATCGCGACCTTCGTGGGCATCCGCGAATTATGCAGCGATGTGGATATTTATGCAACCTGCGTACCACGTCACCGAAAGGCGGGTTCTGGGCGAGGAGGCGTTTCCAACGGCCCTAGCGCCAACGGCGCTAGGGAAATATGCCCCGCTGTTCGATCGCGCGCGCGACCCGCTCGACGGCCAGGATGAACGCGGCCTCGCGGTACGTGGAGTCGTACGTCTTCGCCTTCGCGAGGACCGACTCCATCGCCCGGCGCATGTAGATCTCCAACCGCCGCTCGACCTCGTCGAGCTCCCAATAGAACTGCGCGCGGCTCTGGACCCATTCGAAGTACGAGACGACGACGCCGCCGGCGTTGGCGAGGATGTCCGGCACGACGGTCACGCCACGGTCCGCCAGCATGCGGTCGGCATCGGCGGTCACCGGGCCATTCGCGCCCTCCACGACGATCTTCGCGCGGATGCTCGACGCGTTCTCGGCGGTGATCTGGGCCTCGAGCGCCGCGGGAATGAGCACGTCGACGTCCATCGCGAGCAGCTCGCCGTTGCTGATCCGCGTCGCGCCGGCCAGTCCCTCCAGCGTGCGCTGGGGGTTGCGCTTGGTGTGCTCCATCGCCGCTCCGATGTCGATGCCCGCGGGGACCGCGTAGCCGCCGCTGACGTCCGAGATCCCCACGATCCGGCAGCCGGCCTGCGCGAGCGCGAGGGCGGCGAAGCTCCCGACGTTGCCGAAGCCCTGCACCGCCACGCGGACGCCTTCGATCGGCTTCCCCATCTTGCGGAGGAGCTCGAGCGTCACGAACGCGACACCGCGGCCGGTGGCTTCGTGGCGCCCACGCGACCCACCGAGGTCCACGGGCTTCCCCGTGACGACCTCGGGCGAGTGCTTGCCGGTCATCATCGTGACGGTGTCGACGATCCAGGCCATCGTCTGCGCGTCCGTGTTCACGTCGGGGGCCGGGATGTCCTGCTCCGGGCCGATGATCGGCAGGATCGCGACCGTGTAGCGCTTCGTGAGCCGCTCGAGCTCGCGCCTGCTGTACTTGCGCGGGTCGACGGCGACGCCGCCCTTCGCGCCTCCGAGCGGCAGGTCCGTGACCGCGCACTTCCAGGTCATGAGCATCGCCAGCCCGGACACCTCTTCGAGGCTCACCGAGGGATGGAACCGGATGCCGCCCTTGCCGGGGCCGCGGCCGGTCGAGTGCTGCACGCGGTAGCCGGTGAACACCTCGAGGGTGCCGTCGTCCATCATCACCGGGACCGAGACGATGAGCGCGCGCTCGTTCGAGCGCAGAAAACGGTGCATCCCGGGGTCCAGGCCGAGCGCCTTCGCCGCCGAGTCGAGCTGCTGGATCGCGCCCGCAAGCAGCTCCTCGCCCGGATTCGTTGGGCCAGGCACCTTGAGCGCGCTCACGGCTCGAACACCTTCTCCACCTCGATCGTCGGCGGCGCGATCACGTAGCCGAGCTTCTCGTTGATGCCCCGCATCGGCGCGTTCGCCTCGTCGTTGGTCGTGCCGAAGAGCTTGATGCCTCGAGCTTTCAGACGACCCAGGATCGCGAGCTTCATCGCGAGCGCGATGCCCTTGCCGCGCTCGGGGCGATCGACCCCGGTGTACACGGTGTAGGCAACGCCCTCGGGGTCGATGATCGTGATCGAGGTGGCCACCACCCGGCCGTCACGCATCGCGACGACCGACGAATCACGGGCGAACGTGTCGTTCTCGAAGTACACCTCGCGTACCGCTTCGAACGGTGGTGGTGGAGGGAGGGGCTCCGGTCGCGGGATGTCCATCTGGGTGGTCGAGAGCGATTCATACGTCGAGCGCTGGAACGCGATCCTGTCGGGCGCCTCGGCCTCGAGGGTGTCGTAGCGGTCGACCCGGACTCCGGCGCGGTCGGCGATCTTCTTGGGGTCCTCGAACCGCGACGCGTCGAACGCGGTCACGTCGAGGTACGAGTCGAAGCGCCGGTGGAACTCGCGGTAGCCGTGCTTGGAGGCGAACCGAAGGCCCTCCGGCTCCTCGCCGCGGACCGCGCCCTGCAGCTTCGGCGCGCCCTTGCCTCTCGCGTGCGCCTCGAGGCGCGCGAGCATCTGGGTGCCAAGGCCGCGGCCGCGCACGCCGGGCGCGACGCGGATGTTTGCGCGCCACCGGTTCTGGCCGCCACCCATGAGCCCGCCGTCGGACGTGCTCGCGGCCGCCACGACCGCACCGGCGGAGTCCTCCGCCAGGAGCAGGAGCCGGTTGGGCTCGGGGTTCGCGTCTTCGAACCGGCGGGCGAGCTCGACGGTCTGCGACCGCCCGGGCCGCGAGTAGCGATTCTGGAACTCGACGAGCCGATCGAGGTCCGCTGGCGTGCCCTCGCGGACCGACAGCCCGGCGATCACGCGACGAGTTTAGGCGCGCTTTAGCCGATGAGCTTGAATCGGCGCGCGAGCGGCGCGAGGGAGCGGCCGACCATGAACACGAGCAACACCGCGACGAGCAGCAGGGTGATGAGCAGCTGAGACTCCGGGAACCGCGGGTGCAGGAACAGATCGCCTCCCGTCGCCAGGTCGACCGCGATGATCAGCGGAACGGCGATGGCGGTCGCGAGGAGCGCCCGGCGGAATGTCCGCGGCGATGCGAGATCGGTCCGTGCGATGAACGGGGAGCCGCTCTGCCGCACGATGTAGTGGGCGCAGATGAGCGTCGCGATGAACGGCAGGAACACTTCCAGATATCGCCCGACTGCTTCTTCCATCCCAAGCCCTTCGTGACGCGCGAGGAACTCGCCCCGAGTCTACCGGGCCTGTGCTGTCGCGAAGTCATAGAGCGCCCGTTCCGTGCCCCCCAAGAGGTCTCGGCCTCGTGTCGAAATGGTCGAGCCGTCGGACAGGACGAGCTGCACGTCGAAGCCCTCGACGCGCTCTCCGAGTCCGACGGGCACTGAGGTCACGTCCGCGAGCTGCTCCCACGAGCGTTCCTGGGAGATGAACGGCAACCCCGACGCGTCGTGGATGCCCTGCGGATCGAGCGTCGTGCGCGCGAACACGGCGGGCAGGAGGGTCACCAACGCCACGGCCGCTAGGAGCCCCGCCCGGCCCGGCCGGAGCACAAGCCAGGCGCCGATCCGCCGCGCGGCCGACTCGAGACGCTGGCCGCTGCGGTGCCATCCGCGCAGCGTGCCGCGGGCCCACGCGTCCAAGGACGGGCCAAGCGCGAGCCGGCCCGCAGCCGAGGCCAGCGCGATCGCCGACGCGAAGGCGGCCACGATGACGCGCGGGTCGAATGAAATGACGCGGGGCAGGATCGCGAACGTACCCCGAGGGACCCCCTGCAGGTGCGACGCGAGCACGACGATCATCGGGATCGCCGCGCCGAGCATGATGGCCGCGACCAGGGCGAACGCGCCGACCACGATGGGCACCACCGGATCGTCAGCGTCGGCGAAGGTCTCGACGGTCTTGTCGTTCCCGAGGGCCAGCTCGTGCAACGCACCGGTGGGCTCGAGCTCGCCCGCGCGGCCTTCCTCGAGCACGCGCGCGAACAGCGGCGCGAGGCCGGGCTCGCTCACCCCGTCGGGCGCGACCGCCAGATCGATCTCGCCGCCGGGCGACACGATCGCGATGCGATCGCCCTTGACGGTGATGGATCGCACGTCCGGCCACGGGACGAACCGCTCGATGGCGCCGCTGAGGTGCACACCCGACGCATCCACATCGCAGAGCGCGTCGCGGTCGCGCCGGCCCACTCGGACGCGGATCGCCTGGTGGACCACCGGGATCTGACGCCCCGCGGGCTTTGGCTTCGCCGGCGTGAGCGTGAATGGCTTGAGGACGGCGGGTGGCGGAGTGGCTACTACCGGCGGAGCTGACGCGACCGGCGCGGGCATGGGCCGCGCGACCGGCGGGGGGACCGCGCGGGCCGCCGGAGGCGCGACGGTTCGCGCGGCCGGCGGCGGGGCGGGCCGCGTCGTCGGTGCCGCGACGCGTGGCGCGCTCGGCGTTGGCGCGATCGGCGGTGGCGCGATCGGCGTTGGCGCGGGGGCGACCGCAGGTGGCGGGAGCGGACGAGCCGCGGGTGGCGCGACGGTCGGTGGCGGCGGCGCAGGCACGAGCCCGAGGGCGATCAACCGAAGGTCGATCTCGTCCGTGACGATCGCGGGGGGCGTGACGGCGGGGGCCGCTGATGCGACCGGAATTGATATCGGGGCCGCCGGAGGGGCTACGGGCGGAGGGTCGGCCGGGCGCGCGAGACCGAGAGCGACCAGCCGTTCATCCATTTCAACTAGAACGGCCGGCGTATTCGGGCGTCACGCGCTCGAAGCGCAGCTCCTCGCCCGGAGCCGCTTGAGCCACGAGCCCGAGGTCGGCAGTGACCACGGTCGCGATGATGGGGTATCCGCCGGTGGTTTGGTGATCCGCGAGTAGGACTATCGGGGCACCGCCGCGCGGTACTTGCACCGCGCCGGCGACGATGCCGCAGCTCAGCAGGTCACCGGCAGGCGGCGCGAGCGCGGTGCGGCCCAGCCGCACGCCCATGCGGTCGCTGTCCGGTAGCACCGTGAACGCCGCGGAGAAGAACGCCATCAGGCTCTCATCGGGGAATCGCGCGTCGTGCGGTCCCGCGACCGCCCGCGCGACGCTCCCGTAGGCCGGGGGCCGAATGTGGCGACCGGCGCCCTCGACGCCGGCCGTCGATGCGCCGAGGGGGATCTCGTCCCCGTCGGAGAGCGGACGCGGGATCGGACCGAGCGATGCGAGGAGATACGTCGCCCGCGATCCGAGGACCCGCGGCAGCGCGAGCGCTCCGCTCACGGCGACATACGCGAACCGGGTCGAGGCCGAGCCTTCCACGACCACCTCCTCGCCGGGCCGCGCCAGCACGCTGGTCCACCCGGGGACGCGGCCGCGCGTCCTGATCCGCACGTCGCGGCCGGTGGCGGCGACGATCCGCCGCTCGTCGCAGCGGAACGCGAACGGGAGGCCGACCACCTCGATCGCCGCGTCCGTCGCGCCGCAGCCGGCGAGCTCGAGCGCGGCGGCGAATGCGACCGGATCGGCCGGGCCGGATGGTGGAACGCCCTCACGCGCGTGGCCGGTCCGGCCACGATCCTGGATCGTGGCCCGCAGACCCGACCGCACGATGCGCATCATCGCGGCACGAAGCGGAGCCGGTCACCCACGCCGATGAGCGCGGCCGGATCGCGTTCGGGCCGGAACACCGGAACGTCGGTCCGTCCGATGATCCGCCAGCCGCCGGGCGAATCCACCGGATAGACGAGGGTCTGGCCACTCACGACCGCGACCGAGCCGCTCGGCACCCGAGCGCGCGGCGACGAAAGGCGCGGTGCGTCGATCCGCGGATCGAGCATGCCGCAGTAGGCGAGGCCGGGCATGAAGCCGAGGAAGAGCGCGCGGTACTCGCGGCCACTGTGGAGCGCGATGAGCTCCTCGGTCGAGAGGCCGGAACGAGCGGCCGTGTCAGCGAGGTCGGGGCCGTCGTACACGGTCGGGATCTCGATGAGCCGGCCGGCGATCGACGCAATCGCCGCCGGAGGCGCTGCGGCGAGCGCCGCCGCCGCACGGGCCGCGTCCGGCCACGCCGTTCGCGCCGGGTCGAACGTCACGACGACCGATGCGTAGGCCGGGATCGCCTCGCCGAGCCCGCGGCGCTCCCAGTCGTCGGCGATCGCGCGCGCGATGTCGACGATCGACGGATCGATGCGCTGCTCGAGCTCGATCAGGAACGCGCGGTCGCCGAACGGCCGGACCGTCATCCCACGTGACGGATGCCGATGCCCGCAGACACGAGCGCCGAGCGGGCGGCACGGAGGATCGCCGACGCGCCGGGCGTGTCGCCGTGGACGCAGAGCGTGTCGACCTCCAGCTCGAGGAACGTGCCGTCGGGTGCGGTGACTCCGCCGTCTTCCATGAACGACACGGCCTGCGCCGCGGCGAGCTGCGGATCGGTGATCAGTGCGTCGGGCCGCGTCCGCGAGCGCAGCGTCCCATCACGCTCATACGCGCGGTCGATGAATCCTTCACGCGCCACCCGAAGACCGGCCGCGCGCGCCAGCCGCTCGACCGCGGACCCCGGGAAGACGTAGAGGATGAGATCGGGCGCGACGCGCCGCATCGCGGCCACGATCGACGCCGCCACGCTCTCGTCGCGCTGCGCCGTGTTGTACAGGGCGCCATGCGCCTTCACGTGGGCCAGGTCGGTATTCTCCGATCGCGCGATGGTCCGAAGGGTCTCGATCTGGAGGACCAGGTCGGCGATCAGCTCGTCAGCCGAGATGCCCAGCGGCGCGCGGCCGAAGTTCGCCCGGTCGCGATAACCAGGGTGCGCGCCTGCCGCGACCTTGTGCGCGACCGCGAGGCGCACCGTCTCGCGCATGGTCTGCTCGTCGCCCGCATGCGCGCCGCACGCGATGTTCGCCGACGTGATGAACGGCATGATCTCTTTTTCGGTGCCCGCACCTTCACCGAGATCACTGTTCAGATCAACAGTTGCCATGGCCTGCTAGACGCTAATCGCTGAAGCGCGAGGTGCTGGCGGCTGGCGGGTATCTCACGAGCGAAGGCCGGTCCGGAGGACCGCCCGTCGGCTCGGACGCACGTGACCGGCGAGATCGGGGGATGCCCGCCAGCCGCTATCGCACGCGCCTGCTCAAACGAACAGCGGCGCCAACACCAGTGTGATCGTCGCGAGCAGCTTGATCAGAACGTGAAGGCTCGGGCCCGCCGTGTCCTTGAACGGGTCGCCGACGGTGTCGCCGACGACCGCCGCCGCGTGCGCGGGCGTCCCCTTGCCGAGCACCTGGCCCTTGTCGTCCTTCAGCTGGTTCGACTCGATGTACTTCTTCGCGTTATCCCACGCGCCGCCGCTGTTGTTCAGGACGGTGGCGAGGATCACACCGGCCATGGTGCCGACCATGAGCAGCGCGGCCTCGGCTTCCGCCTTGAGCAGGATCCCCACGATGATCGGCGCGCCGACCGCGAGCAGGCCGGGGGCGATCATGTTCCGCAGTGCCGACGCGGTCGTGATGTCCACGACGCGCCCGTAGTCCGGACGCTCGGTCCCGGCCATGATCCCGGGGTGCTCGCGGAACTGGGTCCGGACCTCCTCGATGATCGCGGCGCCGGCCCGGCCGACGGCACGGATCGCGAGCGAGGAGAAGAGGTACACGAGCATCGCGCCGAGGAAGCCGCCGAGGAACACGTTGACCTTCGCGAGGTCGACCGAGTCGAACGGCTTCCCGGTCAGCTGCGCGACCTTGTCGAGGTACGCGCTGAACAGGAGGAACGCCGCGAGCGCCGCGGAGGCCACCGCGTAGCCCTTGGTGAGGGCCTTCGTGGTGTTACCGACGGCGTCGAGCGCGTCCGTTCGCTCGCGCGTCTCCAGCGACGCGCGCGCCATCGAGGCCACGCCGCCCGCGTTGTCGGTGATCGGGCCGAAGGTGTCCTCGGCGAGGATGAACGCGGCGCTCATGAGCATGCCCATCGTCGCGACGGCCGTGCCGTAGATGCCGCCGTGAGGCAGGCCCGTCGCGTTGCCCCACTGCTCGCCGAACCAGTGCGAGAGGAACAGGGCGATCGCGATCGTGATCGCTGACGAGGCGGTCGTCTCGAAGCCGACCGCGACACCCGAGATGATCGTGGTCGCCGGACCGGTCTTGGCCGCCTCGGCGATCTCCTTCACCGGACGCCAGTTGCCGGCGGTGTAGTACTGGGTGATGAAGACGAACGCGAGGCTCGTGAGGATGCCGACCACGCCGGCGTAGAAGAACCAGATGCCGGCGCCCTGCGTGTTCAGCATCGTGTTCGTCACGAGGTACATCCCGACGATCGAGAGGCCGACGGTGATGTAGTAGCCCAGGTTGAGCGTCGACATCGGGCTCTTGGTGTCACTTCCGCGGACCGTGAAGATCCCGATGACGCTGGCGATCAGGCCGAAGCCACGCACGACCAGCGGGAACAGGATCCACGCGATGTCGTGGGTCACGGCGAAGATCGCGACGCCGAGGATCATCGCGCCGATGTTCTCGGCGGCGGTGGACTCGAACAGGTCGGCGCCACGGCCAGCGCAGTCGCCGACGTTGTCGCCCACCAGGTCCGCGATGACGGCGGCGTTACGCGGGTCGTCCTCGGGGATGCCCGCCTCGACCTTACCGACGAGGTCGGCGCCGAGGTCGGCGGCCTTCGTGTAGATACCGCCGCCCAGCTGCGCGAACAGCGCGACGAACGACGCCCCGAAGCCGAAGCCGACGATGGTGAACGGCGCCTGCTCGGGGTGAGCGAAGCCACCGTAGGCGATGAACATCACGAACACGCCGATGAGCGAGAGGCCGACCACGAGGATCCCGGAGACCGCGCCGCCCCGAAGGGCGATGCGCAGCGCGTCCGCGACACTGTGCTGCGCCGCAGCCGCGGTCCGGAGGTTCGACTTCACGGCGACGAACATGCCGACGATCCCTGAGGCCATCGAGCACGCCGCGCCGACGAGGAACGCGACCGCGGTCTTGATCGCGAGCTCCTCCTTCGAGACGCCCGGGGCGGTCTCGAAGAAGTAGATGACCGCGGCGATGACCACGGTGCCACCCAGCGCGAGCAGCGCGATCGTCCGGTACTGGCGCTTGATGAACGCGACGGCCGCCTCGTAGATGGCGCCGGCGACCTCCTGCATCTCGGGGGTCCCGGTGTCGGAGCCGAGGACGTCGTAGGCGAAGTACGCGGCGACCGCGACGGCGACGAGACCAGAAATGGGCACGATCCAGAGGAGCGGGTTGCTCGAGAAGGCTTCCAACGGGGCGCGTCCTCCCACGCAGAGCGTTCGACCACAAAAAGAGAGCGCCCGCCCCGACGGAGGGGGCCGCAGCGCTTCGCGAATATTACCGAGAGGCCCGGGCGGGCGCAAATCGCCGCGCGCCAAGGCGGCTATCGTGGGACGCGTGCCACCGCAGAAAGCCTCAAAGTCCGCCCCGAAGGCCGACGCGAGCGAGAAGGCCAAGAGCACCGACCGCGACTGGCTGACCACGGCCGAGCTCGCGACGAAGATCGGCTGGCGCGAGCACGCGCTCCGCGACGCACTACGGGGGAAGGACCTGCCCGGCGTCCGCCGGACGTCGTTCGGCTACCACATTGACGCGAGCTCGCTCGATGAGATCAAGACCACGCTCGGTGCGCCGCCACCGAAGGGGAACGCCTCAAAGCGCGCCTAAGCGCGCTTCCGCAACCTCGCCGGCAGGATCTGCAGCTCCTCGCGGTACTTCGCCACGGTGCGTCGCGCGAGGATGATCCCGTGCTCGTTCCGCAGCTTCTCCACGATCTCCTGATCGGAGTACGGATGACCGCGGTCCTCCGCGTCGATGATGTTCTTGATGACGTCCTTCGTGCCGAGCGACGCGGTGAAGAACAGCGAGAACGGCACGACCTGACCCACCGGTAGGAGCACGTACTTGCCCGCGGTCGCGCGGCTCACCGTGGACTCGTGCATCCCGATCCGCTCGCCCACTTCCGCCCGCGTGAGCGGGCGGAGGCTCTGGATGCCCTTCTCGAGGAAGTCGTGCTGGCACTCGACGATGACCTGGGTGATCCGGGCCATGGTCTGGCGGCGCTGATTGATGTTGTCGATGAAGAACTTCGCGCGAGTGACGTACTCGCGGATGTGCTGCTTCTCCTTGTCGTCCATCGACGGCGCCTCGGTCTTCGCGCTGCGCGCCGCCTGGATCTGGCCAACGAGCTGGCGGTAGACCGGATTCACCTTCAGCGAGAACCGTCGTGACTCGATGACCTCTACCTCGAAGTCGTTCTGCTCGTTCTTCACGATGATCACATCCGGCCGAAGGGTGACCTGCCGGCCGCCGATGCTCGTGCCGTCGGGGCCGGCCGCGAATGCCTGCGCCGGGTACGGGTTGAGGTTGGTCTTGATGTAGTCCCAGGCCGCCTGGACCTCGTCGCGGGTGATGCGCAGGGCCTGGGCGACGTCGCCGAACTTGTGCTCGCCGAGCTCGCGGAAGTGCTCGGCGACGATCTGCC
>CAZMLV010000006.1:17215-32779 GCA_964567235.1 uncultured Chloroflexota bacterium
ACGTCGCCGAACTTGTGCTCGCCGAGCTCGCGGAAGTGCTCGGCGACGATCTGCCGCGCGTGTGGCGGCACATCCTCACCCGCCTCGGCGAGATGCTCCATCTGGATCAACAGACACTCCTGGATGTCGCGGGCACCGAGACCCCAGGGCTCGATCGATTGGATGACCTTCAGCACGCGCTCGGCGTCCGCGAGGGAGACCTTGCACGCCTTCGCCGCGTCCTCGAGGCTGCCCTCGAGATAGCCGTTGTCGTTCAGGTTGCCGATCAGGTACTCGGCGATGACGTGCAGGCTCTTCGGCAGCAGCACCCGCACGTTCCAAGAGAGGTACTCGGCCAGGGTCTGCTCGGCCTCTGCGCGCACGATCGGGTCGAACTCGTCGCCCTCCTCTTCGTCGCGCGCCATGAGGCTGGTGCCCTCGAGCGGCTCGCTCTCGCTGTACTGCTCCGCGGCGCCCGCCTTACCGGCGCCAAAACAGTTCAGGCAGACGCGCCCGGTGAGCGGATTTCCGCAGAGCGGGCAGACCTGGACCTCTTCCAGGTCGAGCGCGGGGTTCTCCTCGAGCTCCTGGTTGATGACGTCCTGAAGCTCCAGCGAGGAGAGCTGGAGGATGTAGTTCGCGGCGATCTGCTTGGGTGTGACCTTGAGCTGCTGCTGAGGGAGTAACCGCAAGTCCACGTGGCTTACCTTACCGCAGGTGGTCGTGACGGCTGAGCTTCCGCTCATCGCCTCCGCCGCCGCGCTCGCCCTCGTCGGTCTGCTGCTCGCGACGCGATCGAAGTACGCGCTGCCGGCCGCGATCGTCGCGGCGATCTTCGCGTGCGGCGCGCCGCTCGTGCTCGCCACGCTCATCGATCCGGCCAATGCGGCCGGCCGCGCGCTGTGGGAATGGTCGGCCGCCGGGGGACCGACGGTCCGAGCGAGCTATCGATTCGACGGGATCGCGGCGATCGGCGTTGCCGTCGGCGCGGCATACGCCGGCGCGGGCCTGTTCGGCGCGGCGCGCGCGAGCCGGCGGCATCCCCTGCTGCCAAGCGCGGTCCTCGCCCTCGGCCTCGTCTTCTTCGCGCTCGCCGTGACGGAGGACCTCATCGCCGGGACCGTCGTCCTCGGCGTCCTCGCCGCGATCACCGTCCTGGCCGCGCTCGCGGTCGCTCCGCTCCCCGCGACGACGCGGCTGTCCGCATACCTGGCGGTCGGCATCCAGTTCTTCGTGCTGGCGGCGCTCCTGCTCTCGCGCTTCGGCGGGGCATCGTTCCGGTTCGACGCGATCTCGCCGGACTCGGTCAGCCCGGGCGCGATCGTGGCCGCGTCCATCGGCGCGGCGCTCTTCGCGGGGCTGTACCCCTTCATCCCGTGGCGCTTCCGCGCGCAGCTTCGAGGGCCGGACCTCGAGCGCCTGCGCGGGGTCATCACCATGCCGGCCGGCGTCGCCGCATCGGTGCTCCTCCTCCGGCTGCTCGCGACGACGCGAGGGGACATCACCGCGGTCGGCCTCCCCGGTCTGGACCTCCAGTGGCGCATCGTCGCCGCGCTCGCCACGCTGCTCGCGTTCGGCGTCGGGGCGTGGCGCGCCCGCCGTCTTCCGCGGCGGGCCGCGATCCTCACCGTGGCGATCGTCGCCGCGCTCGCGGGTTACGGCGCGATCCACTGGGCCGATGTGGTCCTCGTGGCGACCCTGCTCACCGTCCTGTATGCGGCAGGTGTCTCGCTCGCGCTCCCCGAGCAATGGGAGGTCGTGCGCTACGACGTCACGCTCGCCGCGTTCTGGATCGCGCTGGCGGTCGGGACGCCCACGGCGATCGCCGGGGGCCTGTTCATCCTGGTCGCCGATGCCCTGGTCGCGCTCGCCGAGTCGATCTGGGCACGGGGCGGCTACGTGATCGTGATCGCGGGCTCGTCCGCGACGCTGACCGGCCTGATCGTCATCGGATCCGGTTCCCTTACCACCATGGACATCGGCGCCGAGGCACTGTCGCTCGCCGGCCTCGTCGCGATCGGTCTGCTCGTGCTCGTCCACGTCGGCCGGCGCCTGGACCGCGTGGGCGTTCCGCTCGCGCTCGACGGGCTCGCAGCGGCCTCGGCGCTCGGCATCACCACGCTGATCGGGCTCGCGGCCTCGGTGCCGCTGTACCAGGGCGTGAGCCTCGTGTTCGGCCGGCCGTTCGAGCCGGGTATCGCGAGCACGCCGTTCGGATTCCTGGCGGCGATCGCGGTCGCGACGCTCCTGGTGATGATCGCCCGGTCGATCCGGCCGTTCATGCCCGACCTCGAGCCGGTCGCGGTCCGGCTTCGCGAGCTGATCGCGGTCGCCGATCCGGTGCCGGCCGGACAGCTCGGCTTCGCCGCCCTCGACGCGATCACGTCTCGGACCGCCGCGATCTTCAACCTGTTCGAGCAGCGCGCCGGCGTGTGGCTCGCGACGTTCCTCATCATCGCGGTGCTCGTGTGGTCGGTGCGGTAGTGGTGTACCTCGGGATCATCGCCCTGGTCACGCTCCTGGCGAACAGCGCCACGCGGCTGCGGCTCATCGCGGTCACATTCGTCGGGATCGCGCTGGTCGCGGCCTTCATCGCCTCGCCGACGGCGACGGTCCCGCAGGCCGCGCTCACCGCATCCGCCGGATTCGCGGCCGCGGGCATCCTGTTCATCGCTGCCGGCGACGGCCGCTACGGCGAGGATCCCGGGTGGCGACTTTGGCTCGGGACGTTCACGGCGGCGATCGTGACCCCGATCGCCTACGCGTCGTTCCGGACGATCTCCGGCGAGCCCGCGACGTTGCCGATGTTCCAGGACGGGTCGGGGGTCATCGTCGAGGTCGCCGGCACGTGGCTGCTGTCGAGCGGCGTCGCGATCATGCTCACGGCCCGCAGCGCCGTGCGCACGTCGCTCGCGGCGCTCGTCATGGTGACCGGAGTGCAGCTCCTCGCCCTGCTCGCGCCGGAGCCCCGGCTCGCGGCGACGCTCGCCCTCGCCTGGCTCGAGGTCGTCATCGCGCTCGCGGGTGCCTTCCTCATCGTGAACGAGCGCGCCGTGCGCGACGCATGATCGTCGCCGCACCGGCGATCCTGCTGGCGCTGGCCGCCTGTCTCGCGTTCGCGCTGCGGAAGCGGGTGACGCTCGTCGCGCGGCTCAGCCTCGTGGCGCTCGTCGTGGCATTCACGCTCGTGAGCGTGACCCCGACGGATACGACGGCACGCCTGGTCGATCTCGATCTCCGAGTCTCCGATCTCGGCCGGCTCGCCGGTCTCCTCCTGCTGGCGACGATCGCGATGCTGGTGATCGACGTGTTGATCGACGAGCCCGCGTACAACTTCTTCCCCTCGGCGCTCCTGGCCGGCGCCGTCGTGCTCACGGTGCTCGCTCTGACGTCACCGATCGTCATCCTCGCCGTGCTCGTGCTCGGGCTGCTCATGCCAGTCGGCACGTTCACGTTCCAGGTCCATCGGAACCGCAGCGTCGACGCGGCGGTCAGGCACTTCTCGTTCGTGGTCCTCGGCGGATCGCTGGGGCTCGGCGCGCTCGCGCTGGCCGCGAGCCTGCCCAAGGACCAGCCCGCGACAACGGTCGTGCTCCTGATGGTGCTGCTGTTCGTCGCGTTCGCACTCATGCTTGCGGCGATCCCGTTCCACACGCACGCCGCCCTGCTGGCCGGCGAGGCCCCCGCGTCGGCACTCGCGCTCTATTTCGGCGTGCTCGTCCCGGTGACGTTCATCGCGTTCGCCGAGATCCTCGCCGGGAGCGGCCTGCTGCCCGCGATCGTCCAGGTCGGCAAGGTCCAGGACCTGCTGCTCGCCATCGGCCTGGTCTCGGCGCTCGGCGGCGCGCTGCTCGCGGCTGGGGCCAACGATCTTCGGCGGCTCGTCGTGTACGCCGTCATCTCGAACCTCGGGTCGGCGCTCGTCGGCATCGCGACGCTGTCGGGCCCCGGCATCATCGGCGGCATCGCGATCGCGCTCGTGACCGGTGCCTGCGCGACGCAGCAGCTCCTGGCCGCAGGCACGCTCGAACGGCGCGCGGCCGGTGAGCGGCCCAACGTCACGCATGCGCCGCTCGCGGCCGGCGCGTTCATCGCCGGAGGCATCGCGATGATCGGTACGCCGCCGCTCGTGTCTTTCCCGGGCCACTTCTTCGTGGACCTGATCGCGTACGCGGTCTCCGGCTTCGCCGGGACTGGCCTCGTCGCGAGCGCCATCCTCCTGCTCATCGCGCAGCTGCGTGCGGGCGTGCGGCTGTTCGCCGGATCTCCCGAAGGCTGGCGCATCGAGCCGCGGCCGGTGGCGGGCGTGCTCGGCGGGATCATCTTCATGGCGCTGCTCGCCGGCGGGATCACCCCTGAGGCGTTCCTCGGCCCGATCGCCGCGTTCGCGGATGAGTTCCTGAAGGCCCTCCGGCCGCTCTAGTTGGTCTTGGCAGTGGCGAAGCGCTTGGTCACATCGATCAGGCTCGCCAGCTCGAACGGCTTGCTCAGGTAGGCGTCGGCACCGAGCTGCGCGGCCCAGCGCCTGGCACTCGAGCCCGCGGTCATGACCACGATCGGGGTTGGGATGCCGCGCTCGCGCAGGGCCGCGATGAACCCCTCGCCGTCGAGCACCGGCATGTTCATGTCTAGCAGCACGACCTCGGGCTCGGCCTCCTCGACCAGGCGCAACGCCTCGGAGCCATTCGCCGCGGTCACGACGCGGAAGCCGGACTCCTCGAGGATGTCACGGATCATCTCGACGATCGCCGGCTCGTCGTCGGCGACCAGTACGTGCCGGCCGATCGCGGCGGTGTGTCGCGCGCGCCGCATCGGGTCGACCTTGCGCCGGCCGACCGCGGCGATGGCGGGGTCCCACTCCTCGAGCCACGCCGACACGTCGGCGGCGGGCATCGGCCGCGCGATGTGATAGCCCTGCGCGACGTCGCACCCGAGCGCGCCGAGGAGCTCCCAAACCTCCCGGTCCTCCACGCCCTCCGCGACGACCTCGAAGCCGAGGTCGTGGCCCAGCGCGATCGTGGCGCGCACGATCGCCTCGCGGCGATGGTCCGTCGTCATCGGCGTGACGAACTGCCGATCGATCTTGACTGCGCTGACCGGGAGCGCGGCGAGATAGCCCAGCGACGAGTAGCCCGTGCCGAAGTCGTCGATCGACACCAGGAACCCGAGCCGGCGCACGTGCTCCACCGTCTCGAACGTGCGCTCGGGCTCGTGCATGAACGTGCTCTCGGTGATCTCGAGCTCGAACCAGTCCGCCCGCGCGCCCGTGCGCACGAGGAATGCGGCGAGCCGCTCCGCGAAGAGCGGATCCTGCATCGTCTGCATGGAGATGTTCACGGCGACCTGGAGGCCCGGCGCCAGCGCTCGCCAGTCGGGAATGGCGCGGGCGGCCTGTCGCAGCATCTGGAACGCGAGTGCCGTGGCCTGGCCGCACGATTCGGCGAGCGGGATGAACGTCGACGGCGCGATCTGGCCGCGCAGCGGGTGCTGCCACCGCGCGAGCGCCTCGAGCCGGACCACCTTGCCGCTCCGGAGGTTGACGAGCGGCTGCAAGGCGATCCCGATCTCGCCGCGCGCGAGGGCTTGCTCGAATTCCTCAGGGACGAGGGACCGAACGGCCGGAAGCATGGCCCAGATCGTGCGCGCACGTCCGATGCGCGGACACCGCGCGTCCGACCTCGCGGCGTCTCAGTGCCGTGTCAGTGCAGCTCTGTTCAACGAGTGCCTGCCGATCGGTGAACCCGAAGCGGACAGCTCGTCCGCGAAGCGGTACAGCTAGGTCGGGGCACCCTCGTCGGTCATCCAGCGCTCCAGATCCCGGGTGTACGTCACGACGCCTTCGGGGAACCAGAGCGCGATCTCCGCGGCCGCTGTCTCCGGAGCGTCGCTCGCGTGGACCAGGTTGCGCAGCCCGACGAGCGCGTAGTCGCCCCGGATCGTTCCGGGGGCGGCCTCGTGCGGTCGTGTCGCGCCGACCATCGCGCGGACCACGGCGATCGCGTTCGGGCCCTCGAGCACCGCGGCCACCACCGGCGAGGCGCTGATGGTCTTCACGAGGTCGTCGTAGAAGAACTTGCCCTTGTGGACCGAGTAGTGCTTCTCGGCGAGCGCGCGCTCCACCTTGACCAGGCGCAGGGCAGCGATACGGAGGCCGCGCCGCTCGAAGCGCGCGAGGAGCTCGCCCGCGATGGCGCGCTGCACCGCGTCGGGCTTGAGGACGACGAGGGTCCGCTGCACGCTCTCGGTCACGAGGCCTTCTCCATCACCGGTTCTTCGTCCGCGTCGGGAGCCACGAGCTCGCTCACGGTCGCGCGGGGACCCACGGCGGCGAGGTACGCGAGCTCCGGTCGCAGGTACTGGCGGGCGACGCGCTGCATGTCGGCGGCCGAGATACCGTCGATGATCCCGGTGAGCTCCTCGACGCTCCGGATGCGGTCGAGGAACAGCTCCTGCCCGGCGAGCCAGCTCGAGACACCGCGCGAATGCTCGAGTCGCAGCTCGATCCGGCCCTTCACGAAGTCGCGGACGCGGAGCAGCTCGGCCTCCGGGACCGCCTCGTTCCGCAGGCGCGCGACCTCGGCGAGCGCGGCCGCGACGGCCTCACGCGCGCGCGTCGGCGCGACCCCCGCGTAGATGACCACGTGCCCGGCATCCGAGTAATTCGAGATGTATGAGTGCACGTCGTAGGTGAGCGCGCGCTTCTCGCGCAGCTCGAGGAACAGCCGGCTCGACATCCCTTCGCCGAGGACCGCGTTCAGCATGTCGATCGCGAACTTGTCCGGGTGGAGCTGCGGGACGCCACGCCAGCCGATGCAGACGTGGGCCTGCTCGCCGCGCTTCGCGAGCGTCCGGGTGCGCGTGCGCCCCGCCTTCGGCGCGGGCTTGCCCGTGATGGCCGGGCGCGCAGCCAGATCGCCGAACCGCGAGGTCACGGCCGTGATCGCCTCGCCCTCGTCGATGCGCCCGGCGATCGCCACGACGATCCGTTCCGGCGCGTAATGCGTCTCCATGAACTCGCGCAGGCCGGGCGCGGTGAGCCCCAGCACGACGGCCTGGCGCCCCGCGATCTCCCACCCGAGCGGATGATTCGGATAGAGCAGCTCGTCGATCAGCGTGTGCACGCGATCCTGGGCCTGGTCCCGGTACATCCGGATCTCTTCCACGATCACGTTCCGCTCGGACTCGACGTCGGATACGCGCAGCAGCGGCGCGCGGACCATGTCCGCCACGACGTCGAGCGCGAGGAGGTAGTGCCGGGCGGGTACGAACGACGAGAAGACCGTCGCCTCCTTGTCGGTCGACGCGTTCACCGAGCCGCCGACGCCCTCGATCTGCTGGCTGATCTCCGACGCGCTCGGCCGGTTCGCCGTGCCCTTGAACACCATGTGCTCGAGGAAGTGGCTGGTGCCGGCGTTCAGCTTGGTCTCCGCGCGCGAGCCGACCCCCACGTACACGGCGACCGACGCCGAGCGCGCTTCGGGCATGTCCTTGACCAGCACGCGCACGCCGTTCGGCAGCGCGACGCGTTCGTACCGCACGGCTACGACGCTAGCAGGGCGACGCTATTCAGCCGCGTTCTGTGCGCCGTACGTGATCACCAGATCCGCCCCGGCACGCCGGGACGCGGTCAGCGTTTCGCGCTCGGCGGCAGGAGCATCGAGCTCCTCGGCGGCGGCCACGAACGCGGCGTGCTCGTCGGCCGTGTGGAAGGAGATCAGCGGCCGGCCGGCCAGCGGGCGAAGGGCGGCGAGGATGTCGAGCGCCGCGGTCCCCGGCTTCACGACGACCGCATCGGCGCCATCGGCGACGTCGCGTAGTGCACGGGCCTGTGAGGCCGCTGGGTCGTCGGCGGCGAGAAGCGGCACGGCCCGCTCGCGGATCGGTGTCGCCTGCACGAGGATCCGATGCAGCGCGTACTGGCTGCTCTCGAGCTTGACCATCGCGGCGACCGGCACCGCGTCGTGTTCACCCGAGAGCGCTCGCCGCAGGGCGGCGACGCTGCCGTCGAGCATGCCCGATGGGATGAGGAGGTCGGCACCGGCATCGGCGTGCGCGACCGCGATCTCGCCGAGGCGTTGGAGTGTGCCCTCCATGTCCGCCGCGCCGTCGCGGAACAGCACGCACTGGCCGTGGTCGGTGTACGCGCAGACGCAGACGTCGGTCGCGACGCCGAGCTCCGGCACCGCTTCCTTCACCGCGTGGATCGCGCGCGTCACGATGTGATCGCGCTCGCTCGCGATGAACGCCCGGGCGTCCTTGCGATCGGACGCCCCGAACAGCAGGAGGCCGGCGAAACCCGCGGACGCCGCGGCGCGGGCGTCCCGCACGAGCTCGGTGAGCGACAGCCGTTCGAGCCGCCCCGTGCCTTCGACCCGCTCGCGGTCCTCGACCGAGGCCGAGACGACGACCGGAAGGATCATCCGCGAGGCGAGGCTGTACCCGCGGAGGCCGCGCGCCCACACGGGGTGCTCCCTCAGCGGACGCCGGGCGACGGTGTCCTGGCCCATGCGCCTCATGGTAGTCAGCGCGAATTATCATTCGCCACGATGCGTGCTCTGCGGGCGCTGTTCGCGGTGCTCCTCGCGGCGACGCTCCTGGTCGCGGTCGGGCCGGCCGCGCGCGCCGACGACGCGAACACGCTGCCCGCGAAGGCGGATGTGGGACCGATGCGTCACCTCTGGCAGAGCCTGAACAACTGCGGCCCCGCGTCGGTCGTCATGGCCCTCTCCACCTTCGGCATCGACGCCGATCAGGAGGAGGCACGACTTGCCCTGCGCGGATCCGACGTACGCCGCGGCATGGGCCCCGGGCCGGTCGACCCCTGGGTGAACCGGCTCTACGGGCTGCACGCGGTATCGCGCATGAACGGCACGATCGACCTGATCAAGCGCTTCGTCGCGAGCGGCTACGCGCCGATGGTGACCCAGTGGATGCAGGATCCGAGCATCTCGCGGATCGCCCATTGGCGGACGGTCCGCGGCTACGACGACGAGCTCGGCGTGTTCTTCGTGAACGACCCGATGCTCGGCGCGAACGTCGCGCTCTCCTATGACTGGTTCGAGGCCAACTGGCAGCCGTTCAGCTACCGCTGGATGGTCATCTATCAGCCATCCGCTGCGGCGCAGGTGCAGCAGATCGTCGGGCCGGACTGGTCGGAGACCGCGATGCGCGATCGGTTCTACGCGCGCGCGAAGGCCGACGCGCAGGTTCAGGACACCAGCAGCGCGTGGCTCACGTACGGCGAGGCCGCATACCAGGACGGCTGGTTCGCCGAGGCCGTCGCCGCATTCGAGCGCGGCATGCAGCTCGGCTCGGCCACGGGCGTGTTCACGGTCCGCAGCAGCTACCCGTTGGCCCTCCGGGCCCTCGGCCGGCAGAACGACTCGGCGTCAGCGGCGGCCCGGCTCGCGAACCTGACCGCGACACCTGCGGCGGTCGCTCAGTCACCGGACAGCTACGCCCTGTTCATCGCCTACGTCCGCGCGCATCAGAACGACGGCGTGGCCCTCACCGAGAACTAGGCCAGGACGGCGCGCGCCCGGAGCAGCCGCTCCCCCGCCTCGCGCAACAGCTCGTCGGTCTTGCAGAACGTGAACCGGATGAGGTCGCGCCCGAGCTCGGGCCGCGAGAAGAAGGACGAGCCCGGCACCGCGGCGACGCCGACCTCCGCAACGAGCCGGCGAGCGAAGGTCACATCGTCGCCGGCGTCGAAGCCCGAGATGTCGCACAGGATGTAGTACGCGCCCTCCGGCAGCTGCGGCCTGAAGCCCGCGCGGTCGAGGGCGGCGAAGAGCGTGTCACGGCGCTCGCGGTAATGGGCGGAGAGGTCGCGGTAGTAGGGCGCCCCGAGGGTGAGGCCCGCCGCGACGGCCTCCTGGAGCGGCGCCGGCGCACCGACGGTCACGAAGTCGTGGACCTTGCGGATGCCGTTCGTGAGATGGGGCGCGGCGACGATCCACCCGACCCGCCAGCCGGTCACCGAGAAGGTCTTCGAGGCCCCGGAGATCGTGACGGTCCGATCGGCCATCCCCTCGAGCGTCGCGATCGGGATGTGCGGCCCGCCGTAGCGGATGTGCTCGTAGATCTCGTCGGTGACGGCGATCGCGTCGTACTCGCGGCACAGCGACGCGATGAACTCGAGCTCATCGGCGGTGAAGATCCGGCCGCTCGGGTTGTTCGGCGTGTTCACGATGATCGCCTTGGTGCGCGCGCTGAACGCCGCACGCAGCTCGTCGCGGTCGAACGTGTACGCGGGCGCTCGCAGCGGGACGAAGACCGGCGTCGCGCCGCAGATCGCCGCGTCCGGACCGTAGTTCTCGTAGAACGGCTCGAGCACGACCACCTCATCGCCCGGATCGACGATCGCCAGGAGCGTCGAGACCATCGCCTCCGTCGAGCCACAGGTCACCGTGAGCATGGTCTCGGGGTCGACCGTCATGCCGTACGTCTCGCCGTAGCTCTTCGCGAGCGCGTCGCGCAGCGTCTTGCTCCCCCAGGTGATCGCGTACTGGTTGATGTCCGCGTCGATGGCCCGTTTCGCCGCGTCCTTCAAGAGATCTGGCGCCGGGAAATTGGGGAACCCCTGCGCGAGATTGATCCCGCCGTAGGTCGCGCAGAGCCGCGTCATCTCGCGGATGACCGACTCGGTGAAGCCCTCCGTGCGCGACGCGAGCGCTTGCTTCGAGAGCTTCAATATCCGGCCGCGCGGTCGACGACGTTGAGGAGCGGCTCGCCGGCCTTGAACCGCCGCACGTTCTCGGTCACGAGCGCGAGACTCCGCGCGCGGAGCCGGGGCGACGAGTTCGAGATGTGCGGCGTGATGATCACATTGTCGAGCGACCACAGCGGGCTGGTCGCTGGGAGCGGTTCGGTGTCGAAGACATCGAGCGCGGCCCCGCCGATGCGCTTGTCGGCGAGCGCCGCGGCGAGCGCAGCCTCGTCGACGATCGGACCACGCGCGATATTGATGACCCAGGCCGTGGGCTTCAGGGCCCGGAGCACCTCTGCGGACACCATGCCCTTCGTCTGCGGGGTCAACGGGGCGGTCACCGCGAGGTAGTCGGCTTCCCGAGCGGCTTCGATCAGCCGGTCGGGTGGCATCACCTGTTCGACCCCCGGCGCGGGTCGATCGCTCCGCGCGTCGCGGCGGATCCCGATGACGCGCATGCCGACGCCGCTGGCCAGACCTGCGAGCTCGGTGCCGATGCTGCCGAGCCCAAGGATGACGAGAGTGGCGTCCCGGACCTCGGCGTGCGGTGATTCCCGCTCCCACTCGTGCCGGGCCTGCGCCGCGAGGTGCTCGGGCACCTTCTTCGCGGCGGCGAAGATCATCGCGATCACGTGCTCGGCGATCGGCACGTCGTACGCGCCGCTGTTGTTCGTCAGAAGCACCTGCTCGTACCGGGCCAGCTCAGGCACGTATCGGTCGACGCCGGCGGAGAACGTGTGGACCCAGCGCAGCTTCGGCATGCCGGCGAGCACGGCGCGCAGCCGGTCGACGCTCCAGCCGCCCAAGGCGACCTCGGCCTCCGAGACTGGCTCCAGATCGTCGTTCTGCACCGTCACGATGCGATCGTCGGGAAGCGCCGCGCGGAGCTCCGCGGACGCCGGCATCGAGTTCCAGCTGCCGAAGACCCCGATCGTCGTCACTGGTACACCGCCGCGACCTCGGGCCGCACGGCGTCGCGCAGCATCGCCCGCTGCAGCGCGCTCATGTCGTCCGGCGGGGTCGCCGGATCGACGAGCCGAACGGCGAGCGTCTCGTTCGATGTGGCCGCCGCGCCGCCCGTGATGCGCGCGCGGAAGAGGCAGATGTAGAACTGGTACGGCGACACGCTCGCGAAGCGCTTGTTGTCGTAGACGCCGACGAGCCGCTCGAGCTCCGCGTCGAACCCGGTCTCCTCCTTGAATTCGCGGAGTGCGTTCTCCGACGGCGGCGAGCCGATCTCGGCATAGCCACCCGGGAGCGCCCAGCGCCGGTTGTCGGCGCGCTGGATGAGCGCGGCATGGCCGGCGTCGTTGAACGCGGCCACGCTGCAGCCGATCTTCGGCGTCGGGATGCCGAGGTCCGGCAGGTACGGGCGATCCGGTACGAAGTCGGCGTCGATGGTGAGCGTCGCCATCGCCTCGGATATCTCGAGCATCCGCTCGTAGCGATCGGTGTCGTACGAGTTCGTCGTGTGGAGAAGGCCGGTCTTCGCCATGCCGCCGAGCTCATGCGCCCAGAATCGGAGCTGCTCCGAGGGAGGGATCTGCATCGTGCTCGCATACTAGCCAGCCGATGTGGGCCACCGGGACGCTGCTCAACCTGTTGACCGTCCTGGCGGGCGGCCTCGTGGGCACACTGCTCGGCGACCGGCTGCCGCCTCGCCTCCGTGAGAACGTCGTCGCCGGCGTCGGCCTGTTCGTCATGGTCATGGGCGTGAAGTTCGCGATGGACACCGCGAGCCTGCTCTATCTCCTTGGCGCCATCCTCATCGGCGGGATCATCGGCTCTCTGGCGGGGATCGAGCGCCGCCTGAACGAGCTCGGCGCGGCGATCCAGCGGCGGTTCGCGGCGCCGGGCCGAACGAGCACGATCGCCGAGGCGTTCGTGACCGCGAGCATCGTCTTCTGCGTCGGGCCGCTCACGTTCCTGGGCGCGATCCGCAACGGGCTCACCGGTGACGCGTCGCTGCTGGCGATCAAAAGCGTCCTCGACGGGTTCACCGCCATCGCGTTCGCCGCGACGTTGGGCTGGGGCGTGCTGCTCTCCCTGGCTGTCATCCTCGTCTACCAGGGCGGCCTCGCCGCGGGAGCGTCCGTATTCGCGAGCCTCCTTTCCGACGCGCAGCTCCGCGAGATGAACGCGACCGGCGGCCTGCTGCTCGTCGGGGTAGGGTTGAAGCTGCTCAGGCTCCGCGACGTGCAGGTCGCGGACTACCTGCCGGCGATCGTCGTCGCGCCGCTGCTCGTCGCGATCGCGACCGCGATCGGAGGAGAACTGCCGAAATGAAGACCCTCGAATTCCGCAGCGACACCTTCACCTTGCCGACGCCCGCGATGCGCAAGGCCATGGCCGATGCCGAGGTCGGCGACGATCAGTACGGCGAGGACCCGACCGTGAACCGCCTCGAGGAGCGCGCGTCCGAGATCGTCGGCAAGGAAGCCGGCGTCTACGTCGGGAGCGGGATGCTCGGGAATCTCTGTGGCGTGCTCTCGCAGGCTGGCCGCGGCGACGAGGTCATCCTCGGCGATCTCGCGCACATCTATCAGAACGAGATGGGCGCGTTCACCGTGCTGGGTGGCCTCCATGGGCACGTCGTCCCGAACCGCGACGGCCTGCCGTCGCTGGAGGACATCGCAGCCGCGATCCGCCCGGTCTCGGGCAACATGCCGCACTCCGCGCTCCTCTGCCTCGAGAACTCGCACAACAACTGCGGCGGCTCGGTCATCACGGCCGCGCAGACTCGCGCGGCCGCGGACCTCGCGCACGAGCGCGGCCTCAAGGTCCATCTCGACGGCGCGCGGATCTTCAACGCCGCGGCCGCGTTGGGCGTCGACGTGAAGGACCTCACCGGACCGGTGGACACGGTGCAGTTCTGCTTCTCGAAGGGACTTTCCGCGCCGGTCGGCTCGATCCTCTGCGGCCCGCGGGACACCGTGGCGCGCGCGCGCAAGGTCCGCAAGCTGCTCGGCGGCGCGATGCGCCAGGCCGGCGTTATCGCCGCCGCGGCGCTCGTGGGGCTCGAGACGATGCGCGACCGCCTGGTGGACGACCACGTGAACGCACGGGCGCTGGCCGACGGCCTCGCCGAGATCCGCGGGATCAAGATCGACGCCGCGAAGGTCGTCACGAACATCGTGTCGTTCGAGGTCGACCGCAACGCCATGGACGCCGGCGACTTCCAGAAAGCCTGCGCCGAGCGAGGGCTGCGCATCTCGCGCTACCTCGGCAACTCGCCGCGCCTTCGGATGGTCACGCACGCGAACGTCGGCCGGGCCGACGTCGATGCCGCGCTCGCGATCATGAGCGCCGTCCTCTCAGCGAAGCGCGAGCCGGTGACCGCCGCCGACTGACGCGCCTCTCCAGGCGAGGGAGGGCTTAGCCCGACCGAGCCGCAGGGCCCCCGAAACCGGAGCAGCCGAAGGCGGTGCAGGTTTCAGGGTTTAGTGGCTTTCGTGTGTCTTCAGGCGTGGGTCGAGGGCATCGCGTAGGCCGTCACCGATGAGGTAGAGGCACAAGACCGTCAGGAAGATCATCACCCCCGGCGACACGACCAGCCACCACGCGCGGACGAAGTACGAAGCGCCGTTGGTCAGCATGTTCCCCCAGCTCGGCGTGGGCGGAAGGATGCCGAGCCCGAGAAAGCTGAGCGCCGACTCGAGGAGCACGATCGCGCCGACGTCGATCGCCGCGAGGACGAAGATCAGCGGGAGCACGTTCGGCAGGATGTGCCGGAACATCACGCGCGCGTGGGTCGCGCCGATGGCGTGCGCAGAGGTCACGTACTCACGCTCGCGAAGCGAGATGGTCTGGCCGCGCACGTACAGCGTGATCCCGGTCCAGTTGAGCAGGCCAATGATGATGATCAGGGTGAGCGGGCCGGGCTGCCACAGGGCGGCCACGATGAGCAGCAGGTACAGCTGCGGGATCCCGTTCAGCGTCGTGATGAACCACGTGATGAAGTCATCGAACGCTCCGCGGAAGTAGCCCGCGGCGAGGCCGACCGGCACACCGACGGCGAAGTTCACGAGCGCCGCGACGAAGCCGACGAAGAGCGAGACCTGGCCGCCGAACAGCAGGCGCACGACCTGGCTACGGCCGACCTCGTCGGTGCCCAGGAGGTATGCCGGCGGGTTGAACGACGGCTTCTCGTAGGTGTGGAAGAGGTCCTGCTGCTCGAACTTGTAGTGGAAGACGTTGTCCGCGAAGACCGGGGCCAGGATGGCGATAAGCGCAAGGAGCAGCAGGACGACCACGGCGCCGATGGTGAGCCGGTCGCGCCGCAGCTTGTACCAGGCGTTGTTCCAGAGGCTGCGCGACACGCGCGCGTCGGCCGGAGCTACCGCCTTGCCCGCGGTCGCGGTGACCGTCGCCACTTACGAGACCTTGATCCGCGGGTCAACGATGGCGTACGTGATGTCGCGTAAGAGGTAGCTGATCACGAGCAACGTGCTCGCGATCATCACCCCCGCCTGCACGATCGGGTAATCCTTGGCGATCGCCGCCTGGAAGGTGAACTGCCCGATGCCCGGCCAGCTGAAGACCTGCTCGATGACCAGCGCGCCGCCGACGAGCGTCGCCAGGATGCCGCCGAGCGCGGTGACCACCGGGATCAGCGAGTTGCGGAGGGCGTGCACGTACACGACGACCCGCTCGCGCAGGCCCTTCGCGTGGGCGGTGCGGATGAAGTCCTGGCCGAGCACGTCGAGCGTCTCGGTGCGGAGGATCCGCGAGTAGTTCGCGATGCCGACCAGCGCCAGTACGAACGCCGGCAACAGAATGTGCTTCAACCGGTCCAGCAGGTCCATCTGGTCCTTGCCCACGGTCAGCATCCCCTGGCTCGGGAGCCAGCGCAGGCTGATCGCGAACAGGATGATGAG
>CAZMLV010000006.1:32879-34301 GCA_964567235.1 uncultured Chloroflexota bacterium
AGCGGGATGGGCTTGTCGAGCCCGTAGACGTGCAGGAGCCGGAGGTAATCCTCCTGCGTGAAGTCCTTGATGCCGAACGTGAACAGTCGGATCGGGTCGCCCGGCGAGAGGCGAGCGATCGCGAACGTGATGATGGAGATGCCGAGCAGCGTGGGGATCGCGTAGAGGGCTCGCCGGATGAGGAAGTTCCGCACCGTGCCTCCGTCGATCGGAGGGGAGCGCCCTCTCGGGCGCTCCCCTCGTCTCAAGCTACTTCTTGACCCACCACTGGTAGACGTTGTAGACGGTGCTGAACGAGCCCGGCTTGAAGTTCTGCAGTGAGTTCTGCGAGACCGCAAGCACGTTGTTCGCGTAGCCGAAGTTGTACGGCTGGTTCTCGTTCAGGATCTGGTTGAAGGTCTCGTACTGCTTCTTGCGTGCCGCGATCGAGCAGTCGCCGTTCGACGGGGTGCGCGCTTCCTCGATCGCCTTGTCCATGGCCGGGTCCTTGAAGAACGTGAAGCCGAAGCCCTGGACGTTCTTCGCGGCGTCCGGGATCTGGCTCGAGTGCCAGATCTGGTACGGGTCCGGCTCGGCGCCGAGCGACCAGCCGATGATCGTCGCTTCGAGCGTCGAGTCACCGGTGGTGAGCTTGGTCACGAGGCCCTGGAACGCTTCGGGCGCCGCCTTGGCGTTGATGCCGAGCTGCTTGTACTGCTCGGCCGCGACCGTGGCGAGCGTTTCACGCTCGGTGTTGCCCGAGTTCGTCGAGATCGTGAGGTTGAACTTCTTGCCGTCCTTGTTCTGGAGGATGCCGTCCGGGCCCGGGGTCCAGCCGGCGTCCTTGAGGAGCTGCTGGGCCTTGGCCTTGTCGTAGGCGTACTGGTTGAGCTGGATGCCGCTGGGGTACGCCCACTGGACCGGCACGTGGTGGGCGACCTGCTTCGTGGCCTCGCCGAAGACCACGGCCTTGATGACCTGGTCCATGTCGATGCCGTACGCGAGCGCCTGGCGCACGCGCTTGTCGGCGAGTCCGATCGCCGTCGGGCTGGCGGTGTTCCAGCCGATGAACGTGTAGCCGAGGTTCTGGTACTTGTCGATCTTCACGGTCGAGACGGTCTGCATGTCGGCGAGGTCCTTCGCCTGGATGGTGCCGAAGGTGATCTCACCGGTCTTCAGGCCGTTCGTGACCGCCGTCTGGTTGGCCACGACCTTGTAGACGTACTGGTCGATGTTCGCGGCGCCCTGCCAGTAGGTCGGGTTCTTGTCGAGGATGACCTGGTCACCCTTGCGCCACTCGTTCAGCTTGAACGGCCCGCTCACGACGGTCGGGGCCGTGTTCTCCGGCGCCGAGTCGATCTCGTCCTTCGATGCGTCGGTCACGTACTTGCCGAACACCTGGGTCGGGAGCACGTAGCCGATGTTGTCGATGATCGCCGAGCA
>CAZMLV010000007.1:0-2827 GCA_964567235.1 uncultured Chloroflexota bacterium
ATCGCGTTCTTCGCCGCGTTCATGCTCGCGACGCTCACGGTCACGGGCCGGCACATGATGTTCCGCATCACCCAGGACGAGGACTAGGTCAGCGCGCCGTCCGGCCCCGCGAACGACGAAGTCGTGAGCAGGGTTATCCCCTAGGCTCCGCCTAGCGTGGATTTCGGCATCCAGATCGAGCCGCAGTTCGGGTTCAGCTACGACGACATCGTGGCCATCGGGAAGGCCGGCGAGTCCGCGGGCTTCACGCGGCTCTGGCTGAGCGACCACCTGTTCCTCGGGCCCGACGCGGTGCGCACGGACTGCCTCGAGGCGTGGACGGCGCTCGCGGGGCTGGCCCGCGACCTTCGGACCATCCGGATCGGCGCGATGGTCACCTGCCAGTCGTACCGCAATCCCGCGCTGCTCGCGAAGATCGCGGCGGGCGTGGACCACATGAGCGGCGGCCGGCTCGAGTTCGGGATCGGAGCCGGCTGGAAAGAGGTCGAGTACCACGCCTACGGCTACGAATTCCCCGAGGCCGGCGTACGCGTGGACGAGCTCGTGGACACGATCGAGATCTGCACCCGGATGTGGACGGAGGACAAGGCCTCCTACGAGGGCAAGCGCTATCGGATCGCCGACGCGCTCAGCGCGCCGAAGCCCGTGCAGTCGCCGCTGCCGATCTGGATCGGCGGATCGAAGCCGAGGATCTTCCGGATCGCGGCGAAGTACGCGCACTGGGTGAACCACACGTCAGGCGACATGACGCCGGACGGCGTGCGCGTGCGTCAGGAAGCCCTTGATGCGGCGTGCCGCGACCGCAAGCGCGACCCGAGGTCGCTCAAGCGCAGCGCGTTCCTCAGCGTCGTCGTCGGCGCGACCGCGCGGGACGTCGAGGCCCTGGTCGCCGACGCGGCTGCCCGCGCGAAGCTCACGCCCGAGCAGTGGCGGGCTGCGCGACCTTCGGCGATCGTCGGGCAGCCCCAGGACGTGATCAAGCGGCTACGCGAGTACGCGAAGATCGAGGTGCATCACGTGAACGCGATCTTCCCGTACACCCACGAACGGGAGATGGTCGAGCTGCTCGGCCGGGAGGTCCTCGCCGCCGTGGCCTAATCCTTCGGGCGCTTCAGGTGATGACCGGTCGCGCGCTGATACGCCGATGCGATCGCGACGAGCAGCGGCTCGCTGAACGGTGGCCCGACGATCTGCAGGCCGACGGGCAGACCGTCGGTGCCGAAGCCGCAGGGAAAGAAGATCGCGGGGAGGCCGGCGAGATTGCCGGCCGGGATGAGCGCGGTGTTGCCGGGCCCCGGCGCGTCCGCCTTGGGCGTCGTCGCCAGCGAGCCGGAGCCCGGGGGGCGTCCGTCGAGGGGCGCATCGAGCGCTGGAGCAGTGGACGTGCGGCCCGCGCCGACGATCACGTCAACGCTCTCGAACAGCTCGCGGAACCGCTCGATGAGGATCGTGCGGAGGCGCTGCGCCTGCAGGTAGTCACGGGCGCGGATCTCGCTTCCGGCTTTGAGCCCGGCGGCCTGCCGCTTGTCGATGAGCTCGTCGACCCGACGGGAGTCGATGAGCTCGTTGAAGATCGTCGCTCCCTCCGCGCCGAACACCGTCCCGACCATCGGTCCGTACGGCAGGTCCGCCGGAAGGACCGTCCGCGTGACCTTCGGCACGATCTTGCGCAGCTCCGCGAGCCCGCGCTCGAGGGCGCGCCTCGCCTCGGGCGTCGCGTGGCCAAGATCCTCTTCGGCGAAGCCGACCCGCGCGCCCCGCACGGCGCTTGCGGCCGCCCGCCCGGAGAGCGGCACGAACCGTTTCCCGCTCGTGGTCGGATCCGCGGCATCGGGACCGGCCATCGCCTGGAGCGCGAGGCCGCAATCGTCCGCCGTCCGCGCCATCGGTCCGAGCTTGTCGAGGGTCCAAGACAGCGCCATCGCGCCATGCCGGCTCACGAGGCCGTAGGTCGGCCGCAGTCCGGTCACGCCGCAGAACGCGGCCGGCGTGCCGATCGAGCCCGACGTCTCCGAACCGATCGCCCACGGCACCAGACCGGCCGCGACCGCGCTCCCCGATCCGCTCGACGATCCGCCCGACCAGCGTCCGGTGTTCCACGGGTTCTTGCCGGCGCCCTGTAGCGACGCGCTCGGGTAGCGATAGCCGCCGCCTCCGGCGAGCTCGACCATCGCGAGCTTCGCGACGAGCACCGCGCCCGCGCGCTGGAGCTTCGTGATCACGGTGGCGTCTTCGTCGAACGACTGATCCCGGTACGGCGGAGCACCCCAGGTCGTGCGGGCACCGGTCGCCGCGACGAGATCCTTCGCGCCGTACGGCACTCCGTGCAGCGCGGTCCGCGCGCTCGCGCGCGTGCGGTCCGCTCGGCGAGCCTCGATGAGCGCGCGCTCGCGCATCACCGTCGCGACGGCGTTGTAGCGCGGCCCATGCTTCTCGAGCAGCGCGAGCGTCGCGGTCGCGAGCTCGGCGGCCGAGTAGCGCTTGCGTCTCAGGCCGGCCGAAAGCTCCGCGACGGTGGCGTAGCGAACATCGTCGATCAGGGTCGGAACACCGTCGGCGGCTCGACCGCTATCGGCAGGGGTCGTTCGCGGAGCGCCTTCGTGTTGCGCTCCGCGGCCTCGCGGATCGTCTCCGCGATCGCGTCCGGTTCGTCGATCGATGTCGTGGATGTCTTCTCGGAGCTCACTGGAGCGCGAGGATAGCGTGGTACCCTCGGTCCAGGGAGGGCCACAGTGACCGAAGCACGTCCAATGACCATCGGCGCGCTCCGCGAGAGCGGGTATCGCAGCCGCACCGTGAAGGAGGAGCTCCGCTCCAACCTCATGGT
>CAZMLV010000007.1:2927-14043 GCA_964567235.1 uncultured Chloroflexota bacterium
AGAGCGGGTATCGCAGCCGCACCGTGAAGGAGGAGCTCCGCTCCAACCTCATGGTGGCGCTCTCACGGAAGAAGCCCCTGTTCGAGGGCATCGTCGGCTATGAGCAGACGGTCATCCCGCAGATCGAGAATGCGATCCTCTCCGGCCAGGACATCATCTTCCTGGGCGAGCGCGGGCAGGCGAAGACGCGCATCGCGCGGTCGCTCACCTCACTGCTCGACCCTGCTGTCCCGGCGATCGCGGGCTGCGAGATCAACGACGATCCGTTCCAGCCGATCTGCGCGGCGTGCCGGTATCGGGTCTCCAACGACGGCGATGCGGTCGAGCTCGTGTGGCTCACGCCGGACCAGCGTTACAGCGAGAAGCTCGCGACTCCGGACATCTCGATCGCCGACCTCGTCGGCGAGGTCGACCCGATCAAGGTGGCCGAGGGCCGCTACCTCTCCGACGAGCTGACGATCCACTACGGCCTGCTGCCCCGGACGCATCGCGGCATCTTCGCGTTGAACGAGCTGCCCGACCTCGCCGAGCGGGTCCAGGTGGGCCTGCTGAACGTCATGGAGGAGCGCGACGTGCAGATCCGCGGGTACAAGATCCGGCTGCCGCTGGATCTCTTCGTCGTCGCGTCGGCGAACCCGGAGGACTACACGAATCGCGGCCGCATCATCACCCCGCTCAAGGACCGATTCGGCTCGCAGGTCCGCACGCACTACCCGAAGGAGCTCTCTACCGAGGTCGGGATCATGGAGCAGGAACGCTCCGAATTCGTCGACGAGGGGATCACGACGACGGTGCCGGCGTACATGAAGGAAGTGCTGGCCGAGCTCTCCCAGCTCGCCCGGAAGTCGCCGGAGATCTCCCAGCGCTCGGGCGTGTCCGTCCGCGTGACGATCGCGAACTACGAGAACCTCGCGTCCAATGCCTTGAAGCGCGCGCTCCGCAACGGCGAGACGTCCGTCGTGCCGCGGATCAGCGATCTTCCGGCGGTGGTCGCGTCGACCGCGGGGAAGATCGAGCTCGAGTCGGTGGGCGATCTCTCGGAGGAGCGGGTCATCGACCGGCTGGCGCAGCGCGCCGTCCTCAACGTCTTCAATCGGACCTTCGCGCTCGCCGAGTTCGACTCGCTGCTCGCGGCGTTCCAGCGCGGGGCGACGATGCACGTCTCCCCCACGCTCCCGAGCCAGGAGTACGTGAAGCAGGCGCTGCAGATCCCGGGGATGAAGGGCGCTGTCGCGAAGGTCGGGGCCACCGGCAATCCCGCGGCGATCGCAGCGGCGGTCGAGTTCGTGCTCGAAGGCCTGCATCTCAATCGCAAGCTGAACAAGGAGCGCGGCGACAACCGCGCGACCTTCCGAGGCTGAGCCTGCTCGAGCCCGACGGTCCGTTCTTCGATCGCGAGGTCCGGTACAAGCGCTGGGACGGCACGCAGCGCCTCGACGCCCTCGAGGCGGACGAGCTGCTCGGCGCGATGTCCGACGAGCTCCTCTCCGGGGGCGATCTCGAGGAGGCGATGGCCCGCCTCGCCCGATGGGGCATGCCCGGCCGCATGGAGGGAATGCAGGACCTGCTCGAGCGGCTGCGCGCGGCGAAGCAGAAACGCGCGGAGCGGCACGACCTCTCCGGCATCTTCGACGACCTCCGGCAGAAGCTCGAGGAGGTGAAGCGCCTCGAGCGCGAGGGCCTCGACCGTCGCGAGCAGCAGGAGACCCCGGACCTGGCCTTGAAGCAGGCGATGGCGAACCTGGCGCGCGAGCGCCGTGAGCAGCTCGATGCCCTGCCCGAGGACGTCGGGCGGGCCATCCGCGGCCTGAAGGACTACGAGTTCGTCGAGCCCAAGGCCGCGCAGATGTACCAGGAGCTCCTCAAACAGCTGCAGGAGCAGGTCCTTGGTTCGTACTTCAAGAACATGCGCGACTCGCTCAAGGACCTGAGCCCCGAACAGCTCGAGCGCACGCGCCAGATGATCCGCGACCTCAATCGGGCGTTGAAGGAGCGGGCCGACGGCGGTGACCCGGACTTCGAGGCCTTCCAGCGGCAGTATCCCGAGCTCGCGGGGAACGCGAAGGACTGGGACGACCTGCTGAAGCAGCTCGCCATGGGCATCGCGGCCATGCGGTCGCTGTGGAACAGCATGTCCGGCGAGATGCGCGAGCAGCTCGAGGACCTGCTCGGAGCGGCGTTCGACGATCCGGGACTGCAGTCGGCGATGAACGAGCTCGCCGACACGCTCGGCCAGCTCATGCCGCTCGAGGGGTACGAGCACGAGCTCTCGGGCGACGATCCGCTCACCCTCGCTGAAGCGCTCGGGCTGATGGACGAGATGAACCAGCTGTCGGACCTCGAGGACGTCGTGCGGAGCGCCCGAGATCAGGGCGACCTGGTGGCGATGGACCCCGAGCAGGTCGAGCGGCTGGCCGGCACCAAGGCCCGGCAGTCGCTCGAGGAGCTGCAGAAGATGACCGAGCTCCTGGAAGAGGCCGGCCTGATCCGCAAGGACGGCGAGCGCTACGAGCTCACCCCGCGGGGCATCCGCAAGATCGGCCAGCGGTCGCTCGAGGAGATCTTCTCCACCTTGAAGCGCGACGCGTTCGGCAAGCACCGCGCCGATTCCCGCGGCCGTGGTGGCGACCCGACCGACGAGCTGAAGATGTACGAGTTCGGCGACCCGTTCCTGCTCGACCTTCCGGGCACCGTTCGTAACGCGGTGTTCCGCGGCGGCGCTGGCACGCCGGTGAAGCTGCACCCGACCGACTTCGAGGTCTACCGCACCGAGCTGGTCACGCAATCGGCGACCGCGATCCTCGTCGACGTGTCGCGCTCGATGCTGTTCCGTGGGTGCTTCCTCGCGGCCAAGAAGGTCACCCTCGCGCTCGACTCGCTCATCCGGTCGACCTTCCCGAAGGACGACCTCTACATCATCGGGTTCTCGGCCTACGCGACGCAGCTGAAGCCGACGGATCTGCCCCGCCTCACCTGGAACGAGTACGTCTACGGGACGAACATGCAGCACGCCTTCCAGGTCGCGCGCACGCTGCTCTCACGCTCGCGCGGCAAGAACAAGCAGATCCTGCTCATCACCGACGGCGAACCCACGGCCCACTTCGAGGAGGGCAATCCCGTGCCGCGGTTCAGCTACCCACCGACGAAGCGGACGTTCGAGGAGACGCTGCGTGAGGTCGTCCGATGCACGCGCGAGGGCATCACGATCAACACGTTCATGCTCGCGCGGGGCCACTACCTCGTGGACTTCGTGAATCAGATGTCGAAGGTCAACGGCGGCCGCGCGTTCTACGTCGAGCCCGAGAAGCTGGGTGAGTTCGTGCTCATCGACTATGTGACCCACAAGAAGCGCCGCATCGCCTAGCGGCGCTCGAACGCCAGGCGCACCCCGAGCCCGACGAGCGCCGCGCCGCTCGCGCGCTCGAGCCACCGGCGGGCGTTGCGCACGAGCCGTCCGAGCCGGTCGATCGCGTACGCGTACGTGGTGAGCCACGCGAGCCCGAGGGTGACGTGGATCCCGGCCAGCAACAGCGACTTGAGCAGGACGTTGTCGCCGGGGTTGATGAACTGCGGCAGGAAGGTCAGGTAGAACAGCGCGACCTTCGGGTTGAGCACGTTGTTGAGGAAACCCTGGAAGAAGCTGTGATGCCAGCGCGTGGGCCCGCGCCAGGCTGGGCCGGCCCCGGGCGAGCCCCGGTCAAAGGAATGGCGGAATGTCTGCACGCCGAGGTAGCCCAGGTAGACCGCCCCGGCGATCTTCACGATCGTGAACGCGGTCGCCGACGTGCTGAGGATCACCGACAGGCCGAGTGCGGAGGCGGTCGCGTGCACCGGCAGGCCGGACGAGATGCCGAGACTCGTGAAGAACGCCGCGCGCTTGCCGTCCTGGAGGGTCACCTTCGCGACGAGGGCCATGTCCGCCCCCGGAAGGATCGTGAGCAGCGCCGCGATCCCGACGAACGCGACGATCGATTGATCGATGGGCGCCTAGGGACCCGGCGCGTAGCGGCGGGCGCGCAGGGCGGCCGCACCACCGCACACGAGGGCGCCGATGAGCGGCCAGATCACGAGGAAGATCGTCGCACCGATCGTTCCGAAGCCCGCGCCGAACCGCGCGAGGCCCGGCGTATCGGGACCGAACAGGTTGCCGACCTGGAGCATCCAGGCCGAGACGGCGCCGACGAACCCGGTGATCGCTCCCGCGATCGCCGCGTCGGTGAACGCCCCGCCGGCGCGGCGGATCTCGCTGGCCAGCCAGATCCACGCGGCCACCGAGACGAGCGCACCGAGCCAGCCCACGACCGGGATCTGCTCGAACAGCGTGATGACGATGAACACGACCGAGCCGATGACGATCGCTCCGCCGACGCGCACGCTCACTTCACCGCCTTCGGATCGCCGCTGGCCATGAACCCGAGCACGCGACGCCACGCGTCCGCGCATTCCTTCTCGTACTGGGCGAACGTGCGGTCGAAGAACGAATGCGGAGCGCCCGGATAGGTCACCAGATGGTGTGGGAGCTGTTGGTCGTCCAGGGCCTTGTCGAACGCCGCGTTGTCCTCGGCCGGGATCCCGCCGTCCGCTCCACCGAAGAGGCCGAGGATCGGCGCACGCATCCGCGCGACCTTGTCGATCGGGGCATCCGCGTCGTCCGCGTCCCGTCGGCGGGTGACGCCATAGAAGCCGACGACGCCGGCGAGACCGTCCTGCTCGGCCGACGCGTTGAATGCGACGCGGCCGCCCATGCAGAAGCCGGCCACGAACGCGCGCTTGGGGGCCGCGCGCTTCCGGACCTCGGCCAGTGCGGCCGCGACGTCGGCCTGGATGAGATCGGGCCGCTGCCGCGCGACCGTGACGTGCTCCTGGAACGCGAAGTCGTCAGGCCGCTTGTCCGTCCCCGCGGTGCGGCCGAAGTAGTCGATCGAGATCGCGTGAACGCCGGCCGAGGCGAAGCGCTCGGCAAGATCCTCGTAGAAGCTGTGGAGCCCGCGAACGTCGGGCGCGATGACCACGCCCGCATCACCCTGCGGCGCCGTCGCGACGAACGCGCGGAAGCTCGCGCCGTCCGAGCTCTTGAGAACGACGCTCTCGCCTCCGGCGCCGCCGCTGATCGTGCGCAGATCGGACGGGACGTCCGGCGGCCGTGCGCCGGGTGGGAAGCACATCGCCCGTATCCTACCGACGATGGCAGATCTGAAGTCGCGCGTCGCCGCTCGCCTGGCCGAGATGGCGCCGTACCTCGAGCGCTCGGGTGCCTCGACCGAGCTCGTGGGGATCGAGGACGGCGTCGTCCAGCTGAAGGTCTGGCTCACCCGCCCCGGCGCGAGCCGGCTCGTCGCGTCGCTCCAGGTGAAGAACGGGATCGAGCGCGCGCTGCGCGACGCGATCCCCGAGCTGCGCGCCGTCGAGGCGGTGAACCTCCCGCCGCACACGCTGATCGGCTGGGATCAACCCGCGGCCGCGGAGCTTCCGAAGGCCTAGCGCGACCAGCGCACCTTCGGAGCCGTCGCCAGGTCGTAGCTGCGCATCCCGTCCGGGCCGAGACGGAGGAGCTCATCGCGCGCGGCGCTTGCGTCGCGGATGAGGGCCGCGACATCGACACCCTGGCACGCCGGCGCGAACGGCCCGAGTCGAGCGATCCCTTCCTCGAGGAGGACGCTCGCGCCGTGGTGGTTGCCGTTGCGCCAGTGATGGAATCCGACACCGATCTGCAGGATCCCGTGATAGAGACCGCGGATCGGCGCGCGGGTGTCACGCCACAGCGTCTCGAGGGTCTCGTGCTGTTCGAAGAACTCGCCAGCGTTGAATTGCTCGACGCCGCGGACGAGCGCCGCTGGCGCTGGATCGGCGCACCGGGCACGGATGTCTTCGTCGACTGCGCCGCCGGGCACGCGCTTCGGCGGCCGAGCCGCTTTGCGATCGCGGCTAGTCGGCTCGGGTGGGTTCGGCGTCGAGCAATTTCCTGAAGCGAAGCTCGTCCTCGATGAACTCGCGCACGCCCTCGTTCTCGAAGCCGTCGGCGACGTGCGCGAGGTCGTCGGCGTAGCTGACTTTGATGCCCTCGCGGATGTCGTGGCCGGCGGCGAGGAAGCCCTTCGGGAGCGCGTAGATCCGGCTGTATTGGAAGTGCCAGTTCGGGCCGGTCTTCCCGAGGAGCCGGCCTTTCAGCTTGATGAGCCGCGGCTCCTCGGCGACGATCTGCGCGTGCTTGCCGATCTCGCGTTTCGCCTGAGCACGCTCGGCATCGGTCGTGTCAGCGGGCAGCGGGAATTCCGCGGTGTCCTGTTCGCTCATCGGCGATGGTGATGGTAGCCTTTCGATCGGCTGGAGGGACCGCGCAAGTGGGCTCCGGGATCAATCATCAGAGGAGCTGCGAGCGATGGCCTATGTGATCACCGAGCCGTGCATCGATGTCAAAGATGCGAGCTGCGTCGATGTTTGCCCCGTGGACTGTATTTATACAACTGACGCCGACAACATGTACTACATCCATCCCGATGAGTGCATCGACTGCGGCGCGTGCGAGTCGGTGTGTCCGGTGAGTGCGATCTTCCCCGAGGACGCGGTCCCCGACAAATGGAAGAACTACATCGAGATCAACAAGGTGTACTTCAACAAGTAGCGTCACCTCGTTCATGTGCCTCGTGATCGGCGGCCGATGGGCCGCCGATCGTCATTTTCATGGCCAATCGTCTCGCGCGAGCTTGGTCGCGAGCACAAACAAGACATTGCTGTGATGGACGGCGCTGACTGCCCTTCGGGGAGCGGCTCGCGTACGGACGCAAGCGCGCCGTGGCGTACTCGTGGCCGTGCAAACAGTGCGTCTTGTGACTTCCCCATTCGGGCCGCCCACGGAGAAGCGGTGGCTGGCCGTCGATGACGCGCAGTGCTGCGAGGGCTTGTGCGCGCTTGACCTGCCCGAGCCACGGATCGAGAAGATGCAGGAGCATGCGAACGTCATCGGCGCGGCTGGCGCGCCAGCGATAGATCAACTCATTCGCGCCTTCTTGGACATATGGGCCATTCACGCTGCCACGCTCGAGCAACGCATGGACACGGACCAACTCCTCGGGGATCGTCACGCCGCTCTGCGTGATCGCGGCTTCGATGACCTTGTACCCGGCATGGGATCGGTGGTCGCTCAGCGACGTCGATCCCTCCGCATCGAATAGACCGGCGACCCACGCGAAAGAATTCATCGGGGCCGCATGGAACCGCAACCCTGTGGCCGCGGTGAACTGGACTCGTTTCTGTCCCGAGAGCCACCCGCCGATGAGCTCGCCCGTCCTGGCTACATCTCCGCGACTGCTCGCCACCCACCAATACAGCGGCTCGCGCCGGTCCTCGATCTTCGGCCCGCCGATCCGGCCGACACCCACGGCATCGCGGAAGCGAACAAGGACCTCGGGAACGCCGTCGAGGCCCGACTGGTTGATCCGCGCCTGCGGCTGCCCCGTGCGCCGTCCCCTTCGTCGCGACAGGGCCGCCCACCCATCCCCATCGAAGAATCCCGCGGCCCACGCGAGCTCGTGCTCGTCCAACTTTCATAAGAGAGCACGGCGCGACGCGGTTGTCGTGTGGGCCGTTCGGCTACGCGGAACGGTCACCGGGGTGGCCATCGGGCCACCCCGCGAACCTAGTTCTCGACCAGAGGCCGCCGGGCCGGGAACCCGCCTTCACGCGTGTGCCACCAGGCGATCCGATCGCCCTCCCCGAGCCGCCAGCAGAGGTAGACCTCTTCCCCGCCCCGATCGGTCCGGAAATCGATGAGCCCGGCGTCGATGTCCTTGACCTCGACCCCGAGCTCCGCCACCTCACGCAGCAACGCCTCGATCTCGCTGGCCACCGGCGCGCTCGGACGCGTGTCGTACGTCGCCTTCCGCCGCTTCAGATCCTCGAGCAGCGGCCGCACGCGCGGCAGCAGCGCCTCGGCTTCGGCGCGGGTGAACTGCGGCATATCCTCACTCTACGTCGCGACACACGGAGGGATCGATGGCCACGTTCGTCCTGCTCACCAAGGTGACCCCGGCTGGTGTGAAGACGCTGCAAGCGAACCCGCGCCGCATCAAAGAAGTGAACAAGGAGATCGAGGCGACCGGCGCGCGCGTCGTCGCGCAATACGCGACGCTCGGCCGCTACGACTTCGTGAATGTCGTCGAGGCGAAGGATGCCGAGACGATGGCCCGCGTATCCGTGAGCCTCGGCGCGCGCGGCACGCTGTCGATCGAGACGCTGAGCGCCATCCCGGTCGAGTCGTTCATCCGATCGATCTCCGCAAAGAAGAGCGCGCGATAGCGACGCCGGCGGAGCGCATCAAGCCGCCCGCGTACCCGGACATCGTCCGGTCGGACGAGGACCGCGACCGCTTCGACCGGCTCTACGACGACCTCGTGCGCGTGCTCGGCCTCTCGCCCGCGGAGGCATTGCTGAACGCAGCGACGCAGTTCGAGCTCGGGTTCGACGTCCGCGGCCCGTTCGAGAAGCGCAAGCGCCGCAAGAAGGTGGCGATGCAAACGGCGCACGACCGCCGCGAGGAGGGTGCCGAGCCGCTGCCTTTCGACCTCGACCCGCCGGGCTAGCCGTGGGCCTCGCCGCGCGGACGCTCGCCGCCGCGCTCGTCAGCGCCGCGGCCACCGTCGCCGTCGCGCTGTTCTCCGCGTACCGCCTGGCCGATGCCCCGGTCCGTGGCCGCCTCGGCGGGCCCGATCCGGTCGGCTCGATCCTGTCGGCCGCGGCGCTCGTCATCGCGCTCGTCGCGTTCTACCGGCTAGGACAGGGCATCGAAACGCCGACGGCGCGGACCGCGATCGTCGCCGGCCTGATCGGCGGCGCACTTGCGGGCTTCGCGGGCGGCGGAGCGCAGTCCTTCGCGCTCTCCGACTATCTGAACGCGGTGCTCGCGGGCTACGCGGTGCCACCGGAGTTCCTGGCGATCGCCCTCGGGGTGTACGTGGTCGTCGCGACCTGCGCGGCCGCGATGGTCGCCGCGGCCATCACCTACGCCGGCTGGTACCGAGCGCGTCCGCGGCCGAGCTGAGTCAGCCGACCGGGTAGGCCCCGATGAGCGCGCCAGCCGCCTTCGCCCGGGCCTCGGCCTCGGCCCAGGGCCGGCGCAGCAGCGCGAGGACCAGCGCACCGAGGCCGTCGGCGGTCACGACCGTCCCATCGGTGGCGAGCGCCGCGGCCGTCGATCCGGGGCTCGACCGGAGCGCTTCGAGGTAGCGCGTGACGTCGGCCGGTGGCGTGCCGAAGAGATCGAGCCCGTCGCGCAGCCGGACGATCGTGACGTCGTACGGCGTCATCGTGCGGTTCGCTGTCCCCGCGCCGGCCAGGTAGACCACCTCACCCGTCAGCAGCGCGACGCGACCGTCGGCAGCGAGGGCGTCGGCGTGGGCGAGGATGCGCGTCGCCACGGTCAGCTCGGTCGCCGGATCTTCCCGGATGAGCACGCGGGACGCGGCTAGGCCGCGACGGCGGCGAGCAGATCGACCGCGTCGCGGACCGGCGCGCTGTCCGGGATCTCGTCATCACGCGGCGACGCGATCGTGGGATCCCAGACAAGCTCGCGATCGAGCCGCTCGGCGATCCGCGAGGCGCACGCGCGTGCGACATCGGCGATCGTCGCGGCGACACCGAGACGCGCGAACGATCCGACCTCGTGCATGAACCCACACGGGATCATCCGCGCGAAGGGGGCGAGATCGGTGTCGACGTTGAGGGCGAATCCGTGGCGCGTCACACCGCGCGAGACGCGCACGCCGATCGCGGCGATCTTCGCGTCGCGTCCATCGCGCAGGGTCACCCACACGCCGGTCTTCCCGTCGATCGTCCGTGATGCGATCCCGAAGTCCCCGAGCGCCGCGCGAAGCCCTTCCTCGATGGCCCGCACATAGGCCACGACGTCGGGTGCCTCACCGAGCGACATGATCGGATACCCGACGAGCTGCCCCGGACCGTGGTACGTGATGTCGCCACCCCGGTCCACGCGGTACACCGAGGCGCCCGCGGCTCGCAGCTCGCTCGGCGAGGCGGTGAGGTGCTCAAGCGTCCCGCGGCGGCCGATCGTGTAGACGGGGTCGTGCTCGAGGAGGAGCAGCCGCTCGGGCCCTCCGGCCGCGAGTCGGGCCGCCACCGCTTCCTGCAGGCGCCAGCCGTCGAGATAGCCGACACGACCGAGCGCCGTCGCCCGCAGCTCAGCCGGCACTGGCCATCCCCACGTGCCGCTCGGCGTGATACGAGCTGCGCACGAGCGGGCCGGACTCGACGTGATCGAAGCCCATCGTCATCCCGATGTCGCGCAGCTCCGCGAACTCGGCCGGCGTCCAATACCGCTCGATCGGCAGATGCTCCGGGGACGGCCGCAGGTACTGGCCGATCGTGAGCACGTCGGTCCCCTGCTTCGCGATCGCGCGCATCGTGTCCAGGACCTCGTCGGTGGTCTCGCCGAGGCCGACCATGATCCCGGTCTTGCACACGAGCGTCGGCGCGCGCTCTTTCGTGCGGCGCAGCACCTCGAGCGAGCGCTCGAAGCGCGCTTGTGGTCGCACGCGGGGATAGAGGCGCGGGACCGTCTCGACGTTGTGGTTCATGATCTCCGGCCGTTCCGCGAGCACCGTGTCCAGAGCGTCGAGGACGCCGCGGAAGTCGGGGATGAGCACCTCCACCGATGTGCCGGGCGACTGGCGGCGGATCTCGCGGATCGTCTCGGCGAACATCCGCGCGCCGCCGTCCTCGAGCTCGTCGCGATTCACGCTCGTCACGACCGCGTGTTTCACACCCATCCGAGCGACCGCTTCGCCGACGTGCGCCGGCTCAGCGAGATCGAGCTCGGTCGGCTTCCCGGTCTTCACCGCGCAGAATCCACACGACCGCGTGCAGGTGTCGCCCAGGATCATGAACGTCGCGGTGCCGGCGCCCCAGCACTCGGCCATGTTCGGGCAGTGGGCCTCCTCGCAGACCGTGTGGAGCGACTTGCTGCGCATGAGCCGGCGCAGCTCCTCGACCTGCGGGCCCATCGGCAGGCGCACCTTCAGCCAGTCGGGTCGCGCGCGATCGATCGGGACGCGCTCGTTCGCCGCGCTCCGGCCGCGCGACCGCGGCCGCTCGACCTCGCCGG
>CAZMLV010000007.1:14143-15757 GCA_964567235.1 uncultured Chloroflexota bacterium
ACGCGCTCGTTCGCCGCGCTCCGGCCGCGCGACCGCGGCCGCTCGACCTCGCCGGGCATCTCGAACGCGATCGGGACGAGCTCTGCCATTAGCTCAACGCGACGTTCGACGGGTCGACCCCCTGGATCCAGGCCTTCACGTCGCGGAGGAACGCGGCAGCGGTGGCGCCGTCCATCACGCGGTGGTCGAAGGACATGACGACATTGCCCATCGTCCGGATCCCGATGCTGTCGTCGTCGAGCGCGACGACCCGCTTGCCGATCGCCTCCGTCGTCATGATCGCCGCCTGGCCCGGGTTGACGATCGGGTAGCTGAGGTACGTGCCGAGCGTTCCGCCGTTGTTCACGGTGAACGTGCCGCCCTCGAAGTCGGGGATCGTGAGCTTCTTGGTCTTCGCCCGGGTCGCGAGGTCACGCACCGCGCGGGCGATCCCGGTGATCGAAAGATCGTCGGCGTTCTTGATGACAGGCACGACGAGTCCCTCGTCGCCGAGCGAGATCGCGATCCCGAGGTTGATCGCCTTGACCTTCAGGATGCCCTGGTCGGTCCAGCGGGCGTTCACGTTCGGGTGGCGGCGGAGCGCGATGGTCACGGCCTTGATCGCGAACGGAAGGTACGTGAGCTCGTAGCCCTCTCGCGCCTTGAACGACTCGCGCACGGACTCGCGGAACTTCGCGACGCTCGTCCAGTCGATCTCCATCATCGCCGCGGCGTGCGGGATGGTGGTCTTCGAGAGGACCATCGCGTTCGCGATCGCCTTGCGCATCTGGGTGAGCGGCATGGCCTCGTCGCCGGCCATCGGCTGGGGCATCTCCGGCTGCGCGGCCGCGGGCCGCGGGGCCTGGCCCTGCGCCCGTGGCTGAGGCTGCGATCGCAGCTGGGCGACGAACTGCTCCACATCCTGCCGGGTCACCCGGCCGTTCAGCCCGGTGCCCTGGACCTCATCGAGGTCGACCCCGTTCTCCGACGCGAGCTTCCGCACGACAGGCGTCGCTCGCACATCGCCGTTCGACGACGGCGCGGTGGCACGCGAGGAGGCCGACCCTTGAGCGGCGGCCGGTGCCGGCGCGGCTTGCGCCGCGACAGGCGCGGCCTGCGCCGCGACCGGCGCCGCGCGCGGTGCTTGGGGCGGCGGCGGTGTCGCCGCGGCCGGACGTTGAGGCGCCGACGGCACCTCGGGCGTGGCTGCAGCCGGCGTCGAGTTGGCAGCCGGCGCAGAGGGCGCCGCCGCCCCCGACGCACTGCTCGGCATCGCCTCGGCTGCGCCGGCGTCCGCCGTGTCGAAGGTCGCCAGCAGCGCGCCGATCGGCACCGTGTCGCCCTCTTTCACCTTGACGTCCTTCAGCGTCCCGGCGACCGGCGACGGGATCTCGGTGTTCACCTTGTCCGTCTGCACCTCGACGAGCAGGTCGTACTTCTCGACCTTCTCGCCGGGCTGCTTCAGCCACTTCCCGATCGTGCCTTCGGTCACGGACTCGCCGAGCTTCGGCATCTTGAGCTCAAAGACAGCCATGTTCAGTACTCCGCCAATTCCCGCATCTTCGTAGCGATATTGTCCGCGTTCGGCAGGAACGCGTCTTCCTGGACCTTGTTGAACGGGGTCGCCGGCGATTC
>CAZMLV010000007.1:15857-27113 GCA_964567235.1 uncultured Chloroflexota bacterium
CGTTCGGCAGGAACGCGTCTTCCTGGACCTTGTTGAACGGGGTCGCCGGCGATTCCGGCCCGGCGAGCCGCATCACCGGAGCGTCCAGCGAATCGAACGCCTCCTCGGCGATCATCGCGCAGATCTCCGCGCCCGCCCCGAACAGCCGGTTGTCCTCGTAGACGACCAAACACTTCCCCGTCTTCCGCGCCTCCTCGAGGATCGTGTCGGAGTCGAGCGGCCGGAGGCTGCGGACGTCGACGACGTCCACCGAGATCCCCTCGCCCGCGAGCTTCTCGGCCGCCTCGAGACAGCGGTGGAGCATCAGGCCGTACGCGTAGACGGTGATGTCCGTGCCCTCGCGCTTCACGTCCGCCGGTCCGAGCGGGATCGTGAAGTCGCCGTCCGGAACGTCGCCCTTCACCGCGCGGTAGGTCGCCTTGTGCTCGAGGAAGATGACCGGGTCCGGATCGCGGATGGCCGAGCGCAGCATGCCGGTGATGTCCTTCGGCGTGCTCGGCACGACCACCTTCAGCCCGGGCACGTGCGCGTAGAACGCCTCGAGCGACTGCGAGTGGTAGAGCGCGCCATGAACACCCGCGCCCCACGGCATCCGGATGACGATCGGCACATGCCACTGCCCATTCGAGCGATACCGGATGCGCGCGGCCTCGTCGACGATCTGCTCGAACGCCGGTGCGCTGAAGTCCGCGAACTGCATCTCGGCGATCGGGATGAGTCCCGCGATCGCCGCGCCGATCGCGACGCCGACGATGTTGGACTCCGCGAGCGGCATGTCGATGACCCGATCGGGCCCGAACTCCTCGATGAACCCGTCGGTCACGCGGAACACCCCGCCGCGCACGCCGACGTCCTCGCCGAGGATGATGACCCGCTCGTCGCGCCGGAACTCGTCCCGAAGGGTGTCGTGGACCGCCTGCACGTTGCTCTTCTCGGTCATGCCCCGCCCAGGCGCAGGTCCGGGAAGTCGTGCGGCCGGCGCTCGCGCATGATCGCGTACGCCGCCTCCACGATCTGCTCGCGATTCGGCTTCACGAAATAGTCGCCGTCCACACCAACGGGCGCTCGGTTCTCCGCGGCCGCGAGCGTGCGCGGCGCGGCGTCGAGGTGAAGGAAGCCGTGCTGGACCTCGAGCACCTCGCGCAGGATGAACGCCGAGGCGCCGCCGGGGACGTCTTCGTCGACGACCAGGAGCGCGTTCGTCTTTTCGAGCGACTTCGCGATCGCCCCGCGCAGGTCGAAGGGGTTGAGCGTCTGCACGTCGATGAGCTCCGCGTCGACACCCAACCCGCTCAGGATCGCCGCCGCCTCGACCGCGATGCGCACGAGCGCTCCGTACGTGACGATCGTGAGGTCGCTGCCGGCGCGAACGGTCTCGGTGACACCGAGCGGAAGCCGGAACTCGCCGAGGTTGTCGGGCACCCGCTCCTTCAGCCGATAGCCGTTGAGCACCTCGACGAGCACCGCGGGGTTGTCCCCGCGGAACAGGGTGTTGTAGAAGCCGGCGGCCTGGACCATGTTCCGCGGCACGACGACGTAGATCCCACGAAGTGCGTTCAGGACCACGGACATCGGCGATCCGGTGTGCCAGATGCCCTGAAGGCGATGGCCCTTGGTCCGAATGACCACCGGCGCCTTCTGGCCGCCGGCGGTCCGGAAGTGCAGCGGCGCGAGATCGTCGCTCGCGAGCTCCAGGGCGTACAGCAGGTAGTCGAGGTACTGGATGTCCACGATCGGGCGGAGGCCACGGAGGGCCGCGCCGATCCCCTGGCCGAGGATCGTCGCCTCCCGGATGCCGGTGTCGGTGAACCGGCGGTCGCCGTACTTTGCCTGCAGGCCCTCGAACACGAGGTTCACGTCGCCGAGGCGTCCGACGTCCTCGCCCATCACGAAGAGCCGCGGATCGCGGGCGAAGTTCAGGTCGAAGTTGCGGAGCAGAACGATGCGGCCGTCGACGCTCTCGGATCGGTCGCTGTACTCGGCCGGGATCGGCGTCAGTGCGAGCGGCGACTCCGGCGACCGGCTGTACAGGAACGACGTGTAGCGGTCCGCGTTCCGCTCCGCGTACTCCGTGGCGAACGCGCGCAGCGCCCCCGCCGCGGCGCCCTCGCGGCCGCGCAGCGCGTAGGCCGCCCGACGCACGGCGGACTGCACGATCCTGCGGCTGATCTCGAGGGGGTCGGCCAGCTCCGCAATGACGTCCGCCAGGCGAACGTCGGGCGCGTCCTGCTGGGCGCGCTCGATCAGCCCGCGAGCCCGGTCGAGCTCACCCTTGATCGGCGCCTGGTATGCCTCCCACGCCGCGACGCGGGCCGATTCGACGGCCTTGCGATCCTCGTCCTCGAAGGCATCGAGCTCGGCGGCGGTGCTGACCTTGTCGGCGATCATCCACTCGCGCATCTTCGCGATCGGATCGCCCGACGTTTCGAACGCGAGTCGCTCCTTGGACTTGTAGCGCTCGTGCGACCCGCTGGTGGAGTGGCCCTGCGGCTGGGTCATCTCGGTCACGTGGATGAGCGCCGGCACGTGCTCGCGGCGCACGATCTCGCTGACCTCTTCGTAGATCCGGACGAGCGCCGGGTAATCCCAGCCCCGCACGACCCGGATCTCGAAGCCGTTCGTGCCGGGCTCGCGCTGGAATCCGGCGAGCGCGGCCGAGATCGAGCTCTTCACGGTCTGGAACTCGTTCGGCACGGAGATCCCGTAGCCGTCGTCCCACACCGACACGAGCAGCGGGATCTGCAGCACGCCGGCGGCGTTCATCGTCTCCCAGAACAGGCCTTCGCTCGTGCCCGCGTTGCCGATCGTCGCGAAGGTCACTTCGTCGCCGGAGACCGAGAAGCCGGGTGCCGCTGCGCGGAGGGCCGGATCGGCGCGGTACAGCTTCGATGCGTAGGCGAGGCCCAGCGAGCGCGGCATGTGGGCGGCAACGGGCGAGAGGTCGGCGGCCGATTGCATCGCCTCGGCCAAGGGCTTCCAGCGCCCGTCGGCATCGAGCGTGCGCGTCGCGAAGTGGCTCACCATCTGCCGGCCGGCGGACGCCGGCTCCATCTCACGATCGGTGTTCGTGTAGAGCTGCGCAAAGAACTTGGGTAGATCGGACATCCCGGTCGCGAACATGAACGTCTGATCCCGGTAGTAGCCCGAGCGCCAGTCTCCGGGCCGGAAGGCCCTTGCCATGGCCAGCTGCGCGACCTCTTTGCCGTCGCCGAAGATCCCGAACGGCGCCTTGCCGGTGAGCACCTCGCGGCGTCCGGACACGCTCGCGACGCGCGAGCGGAACGCAAGCCGGTAGTCGGACACGATCTCCGCCGGGCTGAGCTGGGTGCGCGACGGGGGTGCCGCGCTCGTTCCGGCCACGGTGGGCGGAGCGGCGCGGCTACCGCTCTTGATGTGCCACTCCGGGTCCCATGGTACGAGCGGCCGCGGATCCTCGTTCGGTGCGCTCGAGGAACGGGAGCAAGGTCGCGGCGAACGCGTCGGGCTGCTCGGGCATCACGAGGTGACCGGCATCCTCGATCACGTGAAGCTCGGCATCCGGATACGCGCGCCGGAGGGACGCCACGTGCGATGCCGGGATGATCCCGTCCTGCCGCCCCCACACGACGAGCACCGGACCGCGATATTCGCCCGCGCGAGCGAGCCAGGCCTCGCGAAGCGAGTCACGCACGCCGCGGAACGTCGCGACGCCACGCATGACGCGCAGGGTCTCCGCGTAGGTGCGCTCATAGCGGAGGTTCTCCTCGTACAGATGGGTCGGGATCTTCGCCCGGTCGTGGAAGCACGACTCGAGGACCGCGCGACCAGCCGACGCGGGCCGAGGGAGCCACGTGGTGACGTGAAGGAACGGCAGCGAAAAGACCCGGAACAACAGCGCGATGTCCGGACCGAATCCACCAGGCGCGACGAGGGTCAGCGAACACCAGGCGTCGGGATGGACGACCGCCGTCACCGCCGCGATGCCGCCTCCCAGCGAGTGGCCCACCAGATGTGGATGCTCGAGGCCGAGCGCGCGCCTGACCCCATCGACGACCGCGGGATAGAACGGCGCCTGCGGATCGAAGTACCGCGCCCCGTCGACCTTCGTGCTGTCACCGAATCCGGGAAGATCGAACGCGACCGCGCGGCGGCCGGATGCGGCCACCCGCTCGATCGCCTCGGACCAGTTCTCGGCCCAGCCGCCGACGCCATGCACGAACAGGACGGCCTGGTCACCGGTCCCGTCCTCGATGACCCGGATCTGTGAGCCCGCGGCGGCGATCGTGGACGTGCGCAGTTCTCCATAATGCGCTCGTGCTCTTCTACTACCTCTGCACCACGGGCGAGGGTCTCCACCGCCAGGCGTACCCGCAGGGCGCGCAGTCCAAGGACGCCGACGTCTACAAGTGGGTCACGATGTTCTCGGGGTCACCCGCCGTCTGCCAGCGGCAGCACGACGGCGTCCACGCGTGGCGTCCGGACGAGGGCGGTGACGAGGAACGCATCGTGCGCGGCTACGCCGTCCTGCAGTGGGACCGCGCCGGGTTCGAGTCCGATCGCCCGAAACCGAAGCTCGGTGAGAAGTTCGATTCGCGATGGGGCCCGGCGCTCGTCCTCGAGCGGAGCGACGATCCCACCACCGGCACGTATCTGCTGCTCAAGCTCTTCCCACACGGCTATCACGGGAAGGACGAAGAGATCGGCAGCAAGCGCACCGACGTCGACGCGAAGCGGTTGATCCCCGCCTGAGCTGGGCCTAGGGCGCCGCCGGCTCCCCGCGCGCGTGCTCGCGATGGGCGACGTGGTGCAGGTGCTCGTGGGCGTCCTCGGGCGCGCGCGGCGGGTAGAACAGGCCGGCCACGTAGAACTTCGTCGGCGACTGCGCGTATGCGGACACCAGCACGTGGACGTCGTACTTCTCGAACAGCGGGCGGCCCCACGTCTCGCGGAACTTCGTCGCCCACTGCTGGCCGTGCCGCTCGCGCGACGCCCGGGCCATCTCGTGGAGCTCCCAGTCGAGCACCGGGAGCTCGTGCGGACCGGTGCAGTCGTCGCTCTCGCAGCGGAACCGCAGGCGCAACGGCAGCTGCAAGATGTCGGACTCGTACACCGCCGGCCGGATGAACCCGGCCGTCGCCGCGCCATCGCGCGCGAGCGCCTGCAACGACTCGAGCGAGCCGCGCAGATGCGGCCGCACGAACGGCCACCGCAGCCGCCAGCCGTCCTTCGGGTCGACGTACGCGGTCGCGACGATCTCGCCACTGACGTTGCGTGACTCCGGCCGTGGGTCGCGATCGGCCGGGGTCGTGCGGACGTGGATCCACGACCAGCGCAGCAGCGGCGGGTCGGTGTCCGCGCCCTTCCACGGGAATGGCGAGAGGCGCTCGAGCCGGCCGCTTTCGCGGTCCACCCCGATGACCGCAGGCCGCTCGACCGGGAACGAATCGGCAGCGACCGTCTTGGCAAGGACCAGCACGTCTCGCTCGGCGGCGGAGTCCTCCATCGTCACTGCCTCACGCTAACGGGCACGCACGACCGCGGCCGCCTGATGCAGGTGCGCTGCTGCGTGGAGCCCGATGAACAGGATCCAGCCGCGCGCGGATAGCTCGCCGAGCTCGGCGTGCGCGAACGTCGGGCCGCCCGCCGCGAGCACGCGCGCCGTCGCGAGACGCTCCTCCGAGGCCTGAACGCCGGCCAGGAGCGCGCCGCGAGTCGCGTCTGCCGCACCGGCCGCGCCGTACGGCACGGCGACGCTGGGCCGCTGGCCGACCGCGAGCGACCGCGCGATCGCATGGGCTGCCTCGTCCATCTTGAGCACGTGACCCACGATCTCGGCGATCGACCAGAGCTCGAGGCCTGCGACCCGATGCAGCGCCCCCTCGTCCAGGGACGAGACCCCGAGCCGCAGCCCCGTCAAGGCATCCCGCACGGCACCGACGATCTCATCCAACGAGTGCGCGTCCGTGACCGACTGCAGGGTCGCGCCGGCCTTCACCTCGTCGAGGACGGTCGCCGCGGAGAATCCGGCCGGTGGCACCTGCCTACGATGACACGGTGTTCACGGAGAAGGAGCTGACCCTCGCGCGCGAGCATCCGCGCGGCACCGAGCAGCGGACGCTCGCTCCGTATCGCGCCGCGCTGAACGACGTCGCCGCGTACGCGGCCCTGCCACTGCAGGATCGCGACAGGATCGTCCGCTGGGCCGCGATCCGCTGCGCGGTCCGCGATCGGTTCGGCGTGGACCGCGACCAAGCGAACCTCGCGGAGCCGCTCATTCCCGCGGAGGCACTGCGGGCGCACGTGCTCGCCGGCGAGGCGCAGGCGGCGGGGCGCGATGTCGCGGACGACGGGAGCGATCTGATCGCACTGGTCACGCGGATCCGGAGCTAGGCCGGCACCTTCTCGCGCAGGGGTACCAGGAGCTCGAGCGTCGCGTCCATCTCGTCTTCGGTGTTGAAGTGATGCGGCGAAAGTCGCACCAGGCCCGGCCGGAAATCGACGATGCATCGTGAGGCCCGCAGCGCGTCCACGGCCTTCGCCGGCTCGGGGTGCCGGAGCGTGACGATGGGCGACCGCCGTTCGGCCTCGCGGACACACCCGAGGGCCCAGCCTTGGGCAAGCGCGCCGTCTACCAGGCGCTGCGACAGGAGCATGTGCCGCGCGCGGATCACCTCGACGCCGATCTCTTCCATCAGCGCGATGCCGGCGCGCGCCGTGTAGGCGGCGGCCACGGCGGGCGTCCCGTACTCGAACCGCCGCGCCGTCGGCGAAAGGTCGACGTGCTGCACGTCGAACGTGAACGGATCGCGCATCGCCCACCAGCCGATCGCCGTCGGGCTTGCGTCCGCGATCCGGTCGCGCCGGGCGTACAGGAACGCCATGCCCGGTCCGCCCATGAGCCACTTGAGCGTGCCGCCGACGAGGAAGTCGACGCCCGAGGCGTGCACGTCGAACGGCAACGCCCCGATCGACTGATACGCGTCCACGACCAGGGCCGCGCCCTTGCGATGGCAGAGCTCGGCGAGGCGCGCGACGTCCTGGATGTAGCCGCTCGTGTAGTAGACGTGTCCGGTGCACACGAGCGCGGTGCGGTCGTCGATCACGCGCTCGAAGAGCTCGAGCGGGACGGAGGCGCCGTCCGGGCTGTGGACGAACTCGACTTCGACGCCGGCCTTCGCGAGCGCGAGCCAGGTGTGGCCGTCGGTGGGAAAGTCGATGTCGGCGACGATGACCTTGTTGCGCTTCGAGTAATCGAACGACGACGCGATCGTCACGAGGGCCGCGGAGACGGCGGGCTCGAGCGCGATCTCGTCCAGATCCGCGCCGAGCACCCGCGCGAAGTCCGCGCGCAGGAGGTCGAGCTCGCCGACCCAGTGCTGGTACCACGCGCGCCCGCCGAGCTCGGTCCACGTGCGCGCGTACGCCGCGATCGCGGCTGCCCCGCGCTTCGGCAGCGGCGTCAGCGAGCAGTTGTTCAGGTAGATCCAGTCTTGAGCGATCGGGAACTCATCGCGCCAGGCGCGGATCTCACCAGCCGACGGCATAGCTCTCCTTTCGCGGATCGGCGCCGCCCTCGAGCGCGCCGTTCGCGAGCCGCCGCACCGCGCACACGCTCGCACTCGCCGGGGTGAAGCCCGGCATGTCGCGGACGACGTGCCCGAGCCCGGCGAGGCCGTCGCGAACATCGCGGGCGACGCGCGCCTCCACCGCGAGAACGCCCGGCTCGTACGCGTGCGGGAAGAACGTCCATGGGAAACTCCGTGAGATGACCCGCGGCGCTTCGATCGCGGCCTGCGTGTTCATGCCGAAGTCGACGATGTTGCATACCACCTGCACCATCGCCTGCGACTGCGCGTCCTCGCCGGGGCAGCCGAAGGGCATGAGGGCGGCGCCATCGCGCATGAGCAGGCCCGGGTTCGGGGTGAGCCGCGGCCGCTTGCGCGGCGCGATCGCCGACGGGTGCCCCGGCGTCGTCCAGAGCTGCGCCCCGCGGGTCGACACGATCATCCCGAGGCCCGGGATGAGTGGCGCGCCGAGGCCGGGATCGGATGGGGTCGCGGAGAACGCGTTCCCCTCGCTGTCCATCGCCGCGACGTACGACGTGTCAGGCGCCCCCACGCCCGCGGCGAGGCGCGGCACGTAGCCGGCCGGGCCGGTGCGGCCCTCGTACCGCCACGGGTCGCCCGGCGGCGGGAGCTCGGGCCACGCCCGGTCGTCGCGGATGAGCGTGCGCCGCTCCTCCGCGTACCCCTTGTCCATCAGGCCGCGGATCGGGACGTCGACCTGGTCAGGGTCGCCGAAGAAGCCCTCGCGATCGGCGCACGCGAGCTTCATCGCCTCGGTGTAGCGATGCAGGAACGGGAGGGAGCCCGGGCCGAGCGACGCGATGTCGTAGCCCTCGAGCAGGTTGAGGGTCATCGGCACGAGCGGGCCCTGCGACCACGGGCCGCATGCATACACATCGATCCCGCGATAGGTCGTGTGTACCGGCGCTTCGATCGACACGCGGTATGACGCCAGGTCCTCCGCGGACAGCGCGCCGCCCTCCTTCTTCATGTGCGTCACGATCTCGCGCGCGATGTCGCCGGTGTAGATCGCGTCGCGCGCCGCCATGATCGCGGCGGCGCGACCGCGCGGGGCGTGCGCGGCCTCGATCGCGACGAGCCGGCGGAAGAGATCGCCGAGCTCGCGCTGCACGAGCAGCTCACCCACCTGCGGCGGCCGGCCGTTCGGGAGGAACACCGCCGCGCTCGTCGGCCACTGCCGGATGCGGTCCTGCAGCATCGCGATCGATCGCGCGAGACGGGGATACACCGGGAAGCCGTCGCAGAGCTCGATCGCCGGGGCCAGGACGTCGGCGAGCGTGAGCCGGCCGTGCCGCGCGAGCGCGGTGAGCCACGCGTCGCATGCCGCGGGCGTGACGGAGCGCGGCGTGCCGATCGGCATGTCGTCGCCGTACTTCGCGCGGTAGCCGTCGAGATCGAGCGAGGCGGGCCAGCGCCCGAGCCCATCGATGCTCTCCGGCCCGGCCATACCTGGTCGATACACGATGATCGGCGCGACACCGCCGAAGTCGGTGAGGTGGCGTTCGACCACGTTGAGCGCGATGCCCGCCGCGACGCCGGCGTCGATGGCGCTGCCCCCGCGCGGGAACATCCGCAGTCCGGCCAGCGACGCGAGGTAGTGGCACGTGCTGACCATGTGCTTCGCACCGAGGACCGCAGGCCGGCCCTCGGTGATCGCGAGCGGCGGCGCGGTGCTCTCGACCCTGATATCGCGCATCCGTTCGCACGATAGCGCGAGCACCGCCCGCTACGCTTTCCGCGTGCATCTCTACGCGCACCGCGTCGAGCCGTTCGACAACGGCATGTACGTGGTCGCCGACGATCGGGGTGACGCGATCCTCATCGACCCGTCGCAAGGAGAGCGCGAGGCGATGTCGACCATCCGCGCGCACGGGCTGCGGATCCTCGAGATCCTGAACACCCACGGCCATCAGGATCATGTTTTCGACAACGCCCGGATGCAGGAGCAGACGCGGGCGCGGATCGCCATCCACGCCGCGGACGCGTATCGGCTCGATCCGGCGACGCGCCCCGCGAGCCAGCTCCAGCCGCCGACGTCGGTGGCCGACGATCTCATCGCCGATGGGCCGCTGCCCTACTTGCGCGACATCGAGCTGGTGGCCGTCCACACGCCAGGCCACACCGAGGGATCGACGTGTTTCTACCTGCCGAAGGACGGCATCGTCTTCAGCGGCGATCTGCTGTTCGCCGGGAACGTCGGTCGGATCGACCTGCCCGGCGGTGACGCAGGTCAGATGGAGCTGAGCCTCGCGCGGATCGCCACCCTGCCACCAGCCACCCGGGTCTTCCCGGGACACGGTCCGGCCACGACGATCGGCGACGAGCTGCACTGGCTTAGGGGATTCCGCTTCGAGTGACGGCCTGGCGGGTCCGCCCATTCGCCGACACCGAATACACCGCCTACGCCCGGATCGCGAGCATCGCCGACGGCGAGCGTATGGACGCTTCCTCCGCGCGCGCGGCCGACGCACGCTGGGACCGCGAACGTTATGACCGGCTCCGCGTCGTCGCCGTGGACGAAGAGGACGCGCCTGTCGGCTACGGCGAGATCCACCACGAGCCAAGGCGGTACGACCCGCGCCGTTACTTCCTCCGGCTCGGTGTCGATCCCGAGCGGCGCAGGCGTGGGATCGGCGCGGCGCTGTGGGCCGGGCTCGCCGCGGAGCTCGGTCGCCGATCCGCCGAGGTCGTGGGGCTCTGGGCCGGCGACGCGACCGCCTGTCAGGAATTCGTCACGAAGCGCGGCTTCATCGAGGTCGCGCGCTCCTACGCACAGGTGCTGGCGGTCGCGTCCGCGCCGCTGCCCACGCGCGCGATCGAGGAGCGCGTGACGAGCACCGGGGTGCGGGCGACGACGCTCGCGGCCCTGCGCGACGCGCTTGGAGACTCGGCGCTCGAAGCGGCCTGGGATCTCCACTCGGCCTGCTGCCTGGATCACGGCGGGCTCGGTCGGGCAACGCCGCAGCCCTTCGCCGACTGGCTTGCGGAGAACGTCGCGGGCGAGCTCGCGTTGCCGGACGCGTACTTCGTCGCGCTCGATGGGGCGCGCTACGTCGGGGTCTCGTCGGCGCTCCGTGATGGCGACGACACATTGCGGATGGGCATCACCGGCGTCCTGCCCGCGTACCGGCGACGGGGCATCGGCCGGCTCCTGAAGCTCCGGGTGCACGCGTGGGCTCGGGCGCACGGCGTCAGCGAGATCCACACCACGACGACCAACGCGGACCCGGCCATGCTCGCGCTGAACGACGCGCTCGGCTATCCGATCGTCGCGAGCTGGGGTGGATACGAGCTCCGGCTCCGGCCGTGAACACGCATCCGCGAGGCCGGCCCGCGCGTAGCATCCACAGGGAGGGCTTTACAGATGCGCCGTTCGGCTGTTGTTCTGCTATCGGTCGTCCTCGCGTCGTGCGGCGGTGCCGCCTCCGTCGGTGCCGCTCCCACCGCAACGCCTACGGCGACCCCTGTCTCGACGCCGTACTCCCCGCCCGCGGCGCAGTCGACGGCCGCGGACACCTCGGGCTACGGCGACTACTACGGCTATGGGACGCCCGCCCCGAAGGCCGCCTCGCCGAGCGGTCCGCTGCAGCTGACGAGCGGCACGAAGCTCGGCACCGTGCTGGCGGCGAGCAACGGGATGACCCTCTACACGAACAAGAACGACAAGCCCGGCTCGAGCGCGTGCAACGCC
>CAZMLV010000007.1:27213-32370 GCA_964567235.1 uncultured Chloroflexota bacterium
ACGTTCTGCGGGCCGAGGTCCGCGGCGAGGTAGCGCGTGGCCGACTCGAGCACGGCCTTCGCCATGGCCATCGAGTTGTAGCTCGGCACGACGCGGTCGACGGCGTTGTACGTGAGCGACATGACCGAGCCGCCGCCGGCCTTCTCGAAGAGCGGCAGCGCGGCGCGTGTCAGCGCGATGAGCGAGAACGCGCTGACCTCGATCGCGAGCTTGAGGCCGTCGCGCGAGATCTCGTGGAACCGGCCGCGGAGGTCCTCGACGGCGGCGAACGCGATCGAGTGCACGAGGATGTCCGCCTTCCCCCACGCCTCACCGACCTTCGCGAAGAACGCGTCGATCTCCTCCTGCTTGCCGACGTCGCAGGGCAGGATGGCCATCCGCTCGTGCCCGGGGAGCGTGACGACAAGCTTCTCGACGTTCTCGCGCAGCCGCTCGGTCGCGTAGCTGAACGCGAGCTCCGCGCCCTCTCGCTGGAACGCGGTCGCGATTCCCCACGCGATGCTGCGCTGGTTGCCCACGCCCATCACGATCGCCTTCTTCCCGTCGAGCAAGCCCATGCGTCACCCCCTCGCCTCGCGGCGTTGGCCCATGATGGCCCACGTGCGGCTCCACGTGCACGAGTTCGGTCCGGACGCCGGTCGGACGGTCGTCGCGCTGCACGGCGTCACCGGAGCGGCGACCGTCTTCCGTCGACTGGGCCACCGTCTTCCGAGCTTCCGGCTGGTCGCCCCCGACCTGCGCGGCCACGGAGGCTCGCGCGCTGACCCACCATGGGATCTGTCGATGCACCTGCGCGATGCGCGTGAGACGCTCGACGCGTTGGGGATCGCGCGAGCCCCGGTCATCGGCTTCAGCTTTGGCGGCCGGCTCGCCATGGAGCTCGTCGCGGCCGATCGGTCGCGCGTCGAGAAGCTCATCCTGCTGGACCCCGCGATCCAGATGACCGACGAGGCGGTGGTCGCGCGAACGAACGAGCTGCTGGTCGACACGTCGTGGGCCGACCCCGCGGAAGCGATCGAGAGCCGCGTCGCCCTGGGTAGCGCGCCCTATGCGCCGCGCGAGCACTGGGAGCTCTGGTCCGAGGGCCTGGTCGAGGGAAACGATCGACGGTACAGGCTGCCGTTCTCGCGGCCGGCGGCGATCACGATCTACAGCGAGCTCGCGACTCCGCCTCCGCGGTTCGAATCGCTGCGGCTCCCGACGCTGCTGATCGTGGGATCGGAGTCGTCGCTCGTGACGCAGAAGCAGCGCGACGGCTACAAGTACGAGCTCGCCGATTTCCTCGACCTTCGGACCGTTCGGGCGAAGCACAACGTGATCGCCGATGCCGCTGATGCGGTCGCGGCCGCGATCAACGCCTTCCTAGCGCGGTAGCGGCGCCATCGCGGACGGCCAGCGCCGCAGCGGCGCGTCCGGACCGTCATGCGTCGCGATCACCTCGCACGCGATGCGGAACGCGGTCACGATCAGGTCGAGCGGCAGGGACGGCGTCGCGGTCCCCGTCGTCATCTCGGGCGTTCCGGGAACGTGCAGATACGTCGTCGGCAGCTCGAGGCCGCGATCCCTGGTGTGCCGGAGCGCGCCGTACAGCGTCGCGTTGCTCACGTACGCGCCGCCGTCCCACGACACGTGCGCGGGGATCCCCGCGGCGTTGATCGCCTGGGCGATCGCGCGCACCGGAGCCGTCGCGAGCAATGCATCCGGTCCGGCGTCGTCGCCGTCGCTCCGCTCGGCGGCCAGCACCAGGTCGGCGTTGTCGGCCTGCCACGGGACGTCGCCGATCGCGTGCGCGATGGCCTCCACGCTGATCGCGGCCCGGCCGAACGACAGGCCGCCGATCACGAGCCCCTCCGCCGGCTCCCGGTCCAGCTCGCGGACGATCGTGGCCACGGACTCGCGCCAGAGGACCGGGACGCGAAGGGCGTCGATGCGCGCGGGGCCGACCACCACGCCGTGGAGCTGCTGCGCGGCTTCCCACGACGGGTTGATGCCGCGGCCCGCGAACGCCTCGAAGCCGGTAAGGAGGATACGCACCGCACCGAGTCTGCTCCACAGCCGATACTGCCGCGCGTGACCGCACTCGACGCCGACCCCGTGGCCGACCTCCTCCGCGGCGTCCCGTTCTTCAGGGGCCTCGACCGCGTCGATCTCGCACGATTGCTCGGGGCGCTGGAGGCGATCCGGGCCGGTCCGGGCGAGGTCATCGCGCACGAGGGCACCGAGGCCGACGCGCTCTTCCTCCTGGAACGCGGCCTGGTCGCGATCACGGTCGCCTCGCCGGACGGCGAGATGTCGCTTCGCGAGGTGAGCGCTCCGGCGCACTTCGGCGAGCTCGGGCTGCTCCTGGCCCGCCGCACCGCGACCTCGCGCGCGCTCACCGACGTGGTCGCGTGGCGTCTCCCGCGTCCGCGGTTCGAGGCACTGGTGAAGGACCGGCCGCAGATCGCCCTGGCCGTCGCGGCCGCGCTCGCCGACGCGGTGGATCGGCGGTCGCGCGAGTACGTCGGCGCGCCCGAGCCCGAGCGGCGCCCGGAGGAGCACGCCCGCGAGGACCGGCCGCCATCGCGGCGCGCGACCCGCGTCGTCGGCGCGCTCGCCGCGATCGCGGTGCCGCTGGCGCTCTGGAACGTCGGTCCGCCGAGCGGCCTCGAGCCCGCGGGATGGCGCGTCGTGCTGCTGCTCCTCGGCGCGGCCATCGCCTGGCTCACCGAGCCCGTACCCGACTTCGCCGTCGCGCTCGCCCTCGCGGCGGCCTGGGGCGCCACCGGGCTGGTCACGCTGGCCGTCGCGTTCAGCGGCTTCGCCAGCTCATCCTGGCTGCTGGCGCTCGGCGCGCTCGCGCTCGCGGCGGCGATGGCCCGGACCGGTCTGTTGTTCCGCATCGCGCTGGTGCTGCTGCGCGCGTTCCCGGCGACCGCGACGGGCCAGCTGTTCGCGCTGCTCTTCGGCGGCGTTCTCATCACGCCGCTCGTCCCCCTCTCGGTCGCGCGCGTCGCGGCGATCATGCCGGTCGCGAGCGAGATCGGTCAGTCGCTCGGGTACGCGCCGCGGAGCAACGGCAGCGCCCGGCTCGCGTTCGCCGGGCTCGTGGGTTACTGGTACTTCTCCAGCATCTTCCTCACCGGGCTCGCGACGAATTTCTTCGTCGTCCAGCTGCTCTCGCCCGCCGATCGGGCGCGCTTCTCGTGGATCGGCTGGCTCGGGGCCGCCGCGCCGGTCGGCCTCCTCTGTCTCGTCGGCGCGGCGGCGGCGTTGCTCGTGCTGTTCCGGCCCGAGCCCGCCGCGGTACGGATCCAGGACGCAACGCGGCGGCAGCAGCGCATCCTCGGTCCGCTGTCTCGCGGCGAGCGCATCGCGATGAGCGCCGCGGGGCTGCTGCTTGCGGGGCTCATCGCGCAGCCGGTCCTGAACGTCGAGCCGGCATGGCTCGCACTGCTCGCGCTCGTGGTCGTGACCGCGGGCGCGCTCGATCGCGAGCGCTTCCGGGGAGGGATCGACTGGGGTTTCCTCATGTTGTTCGGCGCGCTGCTGGGCTCCGGCAACGTCATGCAGGCGACCCACGTCGACACGTGGGTCGCGGCCGGCCTCGTCCAGCGCACGGCGGGTCTCGGCGACCCCGGCGTCGTGCTCATCGCGATCGCCGCCGTCACGATCCTCCTGCGCTTCGCCCTGCCGAGCCGGCCCACGATGCTGCTCCTCGCCCTGGCCGTCGTGCCCGCCGCGCCACAGCTCGGGATCTCGCCGTGGCTCGCCGGCCTCGTGGTGCTGCTCGCGGCGAACATCTGGATCCTCCCGTACCAGGGCCTCGAGTACCTGGTCGCCCGCGAGGCGACCGCGGGTGAGGCGTTCGACGATCGGCAGGGCACTCGGATCGGTCTGGCACTGACGGCCATCCGGTTCGTCGCGATCGCCGCGAGCGTCCCGGCCTGGAAGCTGATGGGCCTGCTCTGAGCGGACAACGGCCGCAGGAGCTGCGTCACGCGTTCATACGTTCTTCACACCGCGAGACCACGCTGTGGCCAAGCGCGAAGGAGGACGACCGTGGTAGCCGTGATGGCGACAGAGCAGACCGGGACGACGATGAAGGCTCTCGTGCAGGAGGGCACCGGTTCAGCCGATGTGCTGCACCTTCGCGAGATCGAGCGACCCGCGATCACCGACGACCGCGTGCTCATTCGAGTCCGGGCCGCCTCCGTGAACGCGCTCGACTGGCACAACGTCCACGGCGGGCGAGTCCTCACGATCATGGCCAAGCTGATGCGCCAAGTGGACGTGCCGGTCCGAGGCGTCGATGTGGCCGGCGAGGTCGAGGCCGTCGGCAAGAATGTGACCCGCCTGCGGCCCGGCGACGTCGTCTTCGGCACCGGCCGGTCCACGTTCGCCGAGTACGCGACGTCGCCCGAACGGAACCTCGTGACGAAGCCCCCGCAGCTCTCCTTCGCGCAGGCCGCCTGCTTCGGCGTCGCTGCCGTCACGGCCTTGCAGGGCCTGCGCGACAAGGGCCAGCTGAAGCCGGGCCAACGTGCCCTGATCTACGGCGCAGGCGGCGGCGTCGGGACGTTCGCGGTGCAGATCGCCAAAGCCCTCGGGGCGCGCGTCACGGCCGTGACCAGCACGGGCAACCTCGAGCTCGTACGTTCGATGAACCCGGATCTGGTCATCGACTACAGCACCGAAGATTTCACCAAGCGCCCCGAGCGGTACGACCTCGTCATCGACGTTGCAGGGACGCGCTCGTTCCGTGACATGCGGCGGGTGCTGACCCCGAACGGGCGGATCGTCCTGATCGGCGCGGCGAAGAGCAGCTGGTTCGCCGTCTTTGCCCGGCTCGGCACGAGCATGTTGCGGGCACGCCTGGGCAGCAAGTGGCTCGTCTTCCACATGGCCGCGATCACGAACCAGGACCTCGTCGCCCTGAAGGAGATGGTCGAGGCCGGGAAGCTGATGCCCGTCATCGACCGCGAGTACCCGTTGAGCGAGGCGGCCGAAGCCGTCCGCTACGTCGGCACGGGCAAGGCCCGGGCGAAGGTGGTCATCACGGTACGGTGACCTCGTCTCGGCGGATGCGCATCAGATGCTCCGGGTCGGGCTCGTCGGGCACCGGGGCATCGCGGAAGAACCGGAAGCCGGCCTTCTCGTACGCGCGGATCGCGCTCG
>CAZMLV010000007.1:32470-34276 GCA_964567235.1 uncultured Chloroflexota bacterium
GGCGTCGGCACACCCTGGTCGGTCCAGCCCCGGCTCCGGTAGTACGCCCGGACCTGCTCCGCGACGTCGTCGGCATCGAGGCGCACCCGCGACAGCACGCCCGAGACGTGCGGCTTCATCACCTGCTCCGGCAGCTTGTCGTCGGCCGCGCCGAACCCCTCGCGGTTGTTGAACAGCCGGGCAAGCGTGAGCGAGAGCTCGCCGATGTCGGCGAGGCCCGCGGCGTCGAGGCCCCACCCGGTGACCGCGTTCACGATGTCGGTGAGCTTCGGGTCGTCGTACCGCAGGAAGAAGCACATCCCGACGGTGTTCTTCGCCGAGCGCGACGGCAGGTTCGAGTTCATGTGGTCACCGCCGGTCGGGCTGGTCGCGTAGCTCACGCGCACCTGCTTCCCGTATTCGGTCCGCTGACGGGGATCGTGCATCGCGAGCTCCTGCCCGCGAACGGCCGTGAGCAGCTCTGCGCCGCCCAGGGTCTGCGCCGCCCGGACCGATCCCTCCGCGAGGGTGTCGCCGAGGCCGCGACGGAACGCGACCGCGTCCGGCGACGCGAGCACGGCCTTGCCGTTCCCGAACTCGACCGGCTGCCCGTCGAGCTCGGCGTCCGGCAGCAGACCCTTGGCCCGGAGGTCCATGACCCAGGCCACCGTCGCGCCGAGCGAGATCGTGTCGAGGCCGAGGGCGTTGCACCGCTCGTTGACCTTCGAGATGAGCGCGAGATCGTCCACCCCGCAGTCAGCCCCGAGCGCCGCGATCGACTCGTACTCGATGCCGCCGTACTTCGGGTCGATCGCGTAGGGCGTCTCCAGCTTCACGACCTTCTTGCAGCGGACCGAGCAGGCCCAGCAGGCCTCCATCTTCACCCGGTAGCCCTTCTCGACGAGGGCCTCGGCGCTGATCTCGGCCGCGCCCTCGAACGGACCGCCGTTGTAGTTGCGGACGGCCATGCCGCCCACGCGGGTGTAGCCGTCGAGGCCCATGCCGGTGCCGAAGTTGTGGAACGCCCAATGGTTCTCCTGGAGGGTGTCTGCGACCCAGCGTCCGATCTCCTTCACCTTCGCCGCGTCGTGGAGCGGCACTGCATGGGAGCCCTTCACGACGATCGCCTTGAGCTTCTTGCTGCCCATCACGGCGCCCAGTCCCGCGCGGCCCGCGATGTCCTTGAAGTCGTTGACGATGCCGGCGATGCGGACGAGATTCTCGCCGGCCGGACCGATCTCGCACACCCGCGCGAGACGCTCGCCGACCTCGGCCTTGAGCGTCTCCTCGGTGTCCATGATCTCGAGCCCCCAGACGTGCGCGGCATCGCGGATCTCGACCTGGTCGTCCTTGATCCACAGGTAGACCGGCTTCGGCGACGCGCCGGTGACGACGATGGCGTCCCAGCCGCAGCGCTTGAGCTCGGCGCCCCAGAAGCCGCCGACCTCGGCTTCGCCGAACCCGCCGGTGAGCGGCGACTTCGCGCCGACGGCGTGTCGCGACGCGCCCGAGAGCGGCGTGCCGGTCAGGACACCCATCGCGAAGATCAGGATGTTCTCGGGCCCCAGCGGTTCGGCGCCCTTCGGTAGCTCCGTGAGCAGGTAATGCGCGATGAGCGCGCGCCCGCCCGGGTGACGCCGGAAGGTCGGCTCGTCCATCTCCTCGACGGACGTCGTTCCCTTCGTCAGGTCCACGCGCAGGACCTTGCCCCAGCTGCCGTAGCGCTCGCCCATGTGAGTCCGATTATCGTCGAGTCGACGTGAGCGAGTACGACCTGGTGTGCGACGTGTGCGCGATCACCATGGAGCCGCGCGACGCGGTCGTCAC
>CAZMLV010000008.1:0-28976 GCA_964567235.1 uncultured Chloroflexota bacterium
TCACCGCGTATCCGGAGAACGAACAGCAGGCGATGATCGGCTACGGCGTGAAGCTGATGGTCCAGCACGGCCTGCCCACGCCGACGTCATTCCGCGCCGGCGGGGATTTTGCCGATGCCGCCACCCTTCGCGCCGTCGCGGCGTCGGGCTTCAACGCGGACTGCACAGCGGTCGCGAAGGATTACCCACCGATCGGCCGGATCCCCTACCCGTGGACGCTGCCAGCGGGCGCGCAGCCGTACCGTCCGTCGTCGACCGACGCGAACGCGGCCGGCGATCTCGCCCTCCTCGAGGCGCCCACGATCGGCGGCAACACCTTCGGCTTCACGACCCAGACGATCCAGCCGCAGATCCGCGCGAACCTCGGGCTGTTCGCGCCGGCCGGCGCCGCAGCCACCGAGCGGAAGGCGATCACGGTCGTGAGCCATCCAGGGACGATCGTCCCGTCGGAGCGGGCGGCCATCGAGGCCCTGCTCGGGGCGTTCGCCGGGCTGCGCTACGACGCGGACAGCGGTCCGGTGCGCTTCGTCACCCTCGCCCAGCTGGCGAAGGCCTACGCGCAGTAGCGGCGGGTACATTCGCCCGTCGTCCGTGAACGCGGAGTCGTCAATACGTGTCGCTTGTCCTGACGCATGGTTTGCCGACGTGACGAGGGGAGAATTCTGCGATCTCGTGTCTGGCGGCCATGCAGCGGATGGAACACGCGGAGTACCGCGCGGATGACCTCACGTTGAGCGCACCGCCCCGTTTGATGACCGGCGAATCTGCGCGTGGCCGAGAACCCAGACCTGCTCGCGGCCGTAGGCCGGTGGCCCGCCCCTGAAGTCGCCGTAGTCGGCGATCACTTCGAAGCCGACCAGCTCGAAGAGGAACCGCATCTCGCTGCGCAGGGACCAGCGCAGGGTGAGCTGCTCCGTGGCGGTCCGAAGCACCTCGCCAGATGCGTCGATCTCGCTGAATGTCCAGTCTTCGACGATGAGCTGGCGGGCCGGATCGGGCCTGTGCCCCGTGATCTCCCACGTGATTGGGTGTCCGGTCGTCGGATGAATGAGCTCGCCGCCTCGCGTGCGGACCTCGGCGCTCGGGATGACGAGGTCGAGCCGTGGATCGAACAGGTCGAGGACGAGCCGACCGTTCGGGCGGAGATGGGCTCGAAGCGCCGTCAGCGCCTCCCGCTGGGCGGCGGACGTGAGCATGAACTGGAAGACCCGGGCGGGTGCCACGATGAGCGCGAAGTCGCGCCCGAGCTTGAGGGTCCTCATGTCCGCTCGCCGGAACGAGAGGCGGGCCGCTGCGTCGGCGGACAACGCCGCTCGCCGCTGTGCTGCGAGCCGCAGCATTGGCGCAGAGAGGTCGATGCCCACGACCTCGTGACCATCCGCCGCGAAGGCCGCGGCCACCCGACCGGTGCCGCACCCGACCTCAAGGATCGGTCCGCCTGTCTCGCTGGCCAGTCGCCGGTAGAACTCGGTATCGCCCTCTACGGTGCTGCCCGCGACGAGGCTCGCGCCCAGGGCGTCATAGATCTCGGTGTGCAAGCTCTCGGCCTCGTAAAAGGCTCGGCGCTTCGGCTTCTCGGGCATGGGTCGAGCGTGGCTTCCAATGGCTATGGCGTCAAGGCGTTCCGCCACCGCCAGCAGCCTCCTTCGCTGATCTGGCGCCCGGTCGCGACTAGGCGGCCGCGCGCGCTCCGGCCGGGCCACGCCCGCCGCGATGGCGGATGCGATCCTCGATCTCCTGCCAGAGCGAGATGATCTGGCTCGCATTGAAGATCGATGAGTAGGTCCCTGAGATGATGCCGACCACGAGCGCGAGGGCGAACGTCCGCATCGAGTAGCCGCCGAAGAGGTACAGCGCGAGCAGCGTCAGCACCACGGTGAGCGACGTGATGACGCTCCGGGCCAGGGTCTGCATGATCGAGTAGTTGATCACCGGGTTGAGGGCCTCGCCGCGGTTGAGATGCAGGTTCTCGCGGATCCGGTCGAACACGACGATCGTGTCGTGGACCGAGAAGCCGATGATCGTGAGGACCGCCGTCACGAACAGGCTATCCACCTCGACGTTGAAGAAGTAGCCGAGGATCGCGAACAACCCGAGGACGACCAGCGCGTCGTGGAGGAGTGCGATGATCGCGGCGAGCCCATAGCGGAACGCCGACCAGCCGAACTCCTTGAACGCGAAGGCGATGAGCAGCACGATGAGGATCGAGGCGAACACGATCGAGCGCACCGCGTTCGTCACGAGCTCCGCGCTGAACGACGGGCTCACGCTCGAGGCGTTGTCGTCGATGTACTCGCCCGGGTACTTCGCCTTGAGCGCTTTCTCGACGGCCACGGTCTGGTCGGAGGTGAGCGTGAGCGTGCGGACCTCCATCCGGCCGCCCTCGGCACCCTGGACGACCGCCTCGGGATGACCGAGCGACGCGAGCGCATCGTGCAGCTCGGCCGCAGGGGGCGGCACGGTGAATCGGAGGTCAAGCAGCGTGCCGCCCTTGAACTCGATGCCCGGCTTGAGCCCGCCGATGGAGAGGAAGAACACGCCAGGCACGATGAGCAGCGCGGAGAGCGCGAAGTACCAGAACTTGCGCTCGACGAAGCGGAACAGCATCAGGCCGTCACCCGGGCCGTCGCTCGGCCGTCACGGCCGTCGGTGGGTCCGCGCCCGTCGGCCGGCTTCTCCTCGACGCCCCAAAGACGCCGGCGGCGGAGCGACGAGTACTCGATGGCCGCGTGGAGCAGCAGCTGCGTGACGAACACGGCGGTGAAGAAGGAGACCACGACACCGACGATGAGCGTGAGCGCGAACCCCTTCACGGTGCCTGTGCCGAAGTTGAACAGGATCAGCGCGGTGAGGATCGTCGCGAGGTTCGAGTACAGGATCGAGGGGAACGCCCGGCGGCGACCCTCGTCGAGGGACACGCGGAGGGTCTTGCCGTTGCGCAGCTCTTCCTTGATCCGCTCGAACGTGAGCACGTTCGCGTCGACCGCCATGCCGATCGACAGGATGAAGCCGGCGACGCCCGCGAGCGTCAGCGTGACCGGGATGAGCCGGAAGACCGCGTACGTGAGCGCCGTGTAGAAGAACAGCGCCATGACCGCGATCACGCCCGGCAGCCGGTAGTACAGGATCATGAACAGGGCGACGAGGAGCAGGCCGATCGCGCCCGCGACGAGGCTGCGCTTCACCGAGTCCTGGCCGAGCGTGGGCTCGACCCGGCTCGACTGCACGACCTCGAGCGGGACGGGCAGGGCACCTGAGTTCAGGAGCGTGCTCAGATCCTTCGCGCTCTGCGGCGTGAAGTTGCCCTGGATGACGCCCGTGCCGCTGGTGAAGACCTGCTGGATGACCGGCGCCGAGATCTCCTTCCCGTCGAGAAGGATCTGCACCGGCTTGTTCAGGAAGTCCTTCGAGAGCTGGATCCACCGCGCGTCATCGGGCGAGCCGAACTCGAAGTGCACGACGGGTGCGTTGTTGGTCCCCTGGAACTCGACGAACGTCGGCTTCAGGTTCGCGCCCGTGAGCGGAGGCGTGAGCGAGTGATACGTGCCGCTCGCGCTGCCGCTGCTCGGATCGACGTCGGGGACCTTGATCTCGAGGAACGCCTGCTGGGTCACGAGATCCTGGGCCTGTTTGAGATCGGACACGCCCGGCAGCTGGACCAGGACCTTGTCCGAGCCGAGCGATTCGATCACCGGCTCGCTCACGCCGAGGCCGTTGATCCGCCGGTCGATGACGACGCGGGTCTGGGTGTTGAGATCGTCGATCGAGGTCGTGGTGCCGCCCGGGATCCGCTCCGGGTGGAGCTGGAGGATGAGCTGGGTGCCACCCTGGAGGTCGAGGCCGAGGTGGGTCTTGATCTCGACGAAGGTCGACTGGCCGCCGAGCCGGTAGCAGATGCCCGGGCAATCGAACGGGAAGCCGATCTGGTGCTTCGGGATGTCGACCCAGATCGCCAAGATCGCGATGACGGCAATGATCCAGGCCCAGCTGCGATTCATCTAGGGAAGCGTCCTCCGGACTGCCTGACGAGGCGACGTGCTGACGTGGGGCGAAGAAAAAGCGCGACCCGTTCGATCGGGTTGCGCTCGGATGAGCCAAGTATAGGTCGCCGGACCGTCGTTAGCCCCATCGGTCCGAGGTACCCGCCTCGTCGGTCGGTGTCGTCCAGCCCTCGGCCTTCGCGCGCTCGAGCCGCTCGGGATCGCGCAGGCGTTCGCGCGCCTCGCGAGCCTCCTTGTCGAACAGCGTCTCGGCTGGCTCCACGGGCTCTGCCGGGACACCGGTCGCCACCGCCGCCTCCGTCAGGGGAGGCTCCGGTGCGCCCTGCGGCGCGACGATCGCGGGCGGCTCGGGCGGTCCGGCGGTCGCCGCCGCATCGAGGTACTTGTCGGCATTGAGGAACTCGCTGCGCAGCTCGTCGCTGGTCTTGCGGAACTCGGCCATCGCCCTCCCGAGGTCGCGCGCGAGCTTCGGCATCCGCTCCGGGCCGAGCACGATGAGCGCGATCACCAGCAGCAGGAGGAGCTCGCCGGTGCCGATGCCGAACATCAGCGGCCCGCCGAAAGGGCGCGCGCGTCATTCGCCTGCTGCCTGAGGGCCACTGCGGCCTGCGCGGCCGCCTTCTCGTACCCGTCGCCATTACCCGCGTACAGGACCGATCGCGACGCCGACGGCAGCACGCCGCCACCGTGCGCGTCGAGGGCTGCGCGGATCGCCCCGATCTCACCGCCCTGCGCGCCGACGCCCGGCATGAGGAACATCCGATCCGGCGCAAGTGACCGGAGCCGCGCGGCCTCGGCTGGATAGGTCGAGCCGACCACGAAGCCGCAGCGGTCCGCCCCGAACGCCGCGACGCACTGCTCGACGACGCGTTCGTAGATCGGCCGACCGTCAACGAGGAGATCCTGAACGTCGCCCGCGCCCGGATTGCTCGTTCGCGCGAGCACGAATGCATAGCCCTTCTCGGCGAAGGGCGCGATCGAGTCCATCCCGATGTACGGCGCGACGGTCGCGGCGTCGGCACGATACCGGTCGAACAGCGCCTCCGCGTACGCGGCCGCGGTGTTCGGCACGTCGCCGCGCTTCGCGTCGAGGATCACCGGGATGTCGTCCGGGATCGCTTGTAACGTCAGCGTGAGGATGTCGAGGCCGGCGGAGCCGTAGCGCTCGTAGAACCCCATGTTCGGCTTGTAGCAGCAGACCTGGTCACTGGTCGCGTTCACGATCCCCCGAAGGAATCGGACGGCCGCTTGCGCGCCGCGCCCGAGATGCTCGGGGATCCGGTCGGGTTCGGGGTCGAGGCCGATACAGATCACGCTGTCGTGGGCACGCGAAGCCGCGGCGAGCTTGGTCAAAAACAGCATGAACAGTCACTATGATACGGACGCTTCCACAAACAAGGAGGAAGGCATGCTCCGCAGTACTGCCGGCCGGCTCGGGTGGGTGCTGGCCACGATCGTTCTCATCTCCGCGTGCAGCGGCACGGCCACGCCCGGCGGTGCGACGAGCACACCCGGTGCGTCGAAGACGGCCCGCATCGGCTCGTTCGACCGGCCGATCATCTTCGCGTTCACGCCATCGCAGGACGTCGCGCGGATCACCGCGAGCGGCAACGCGATGGCCTCCGCGCTCGCCTCGGCGACCGGACTGAAGTTCAAGGTCACGATCCCGACGAGCTACGCGGCGCAGATCGAGGCGATGTGCGCCGGCCAGGCTGACCTCGCGGCGATCGCGCCGCTCCAGATGACGCTGCTGCTGGACAAGAGCTGCGGCACGCCGATCCTGGGTGCGCTCCGGAAGGACGACACCGGTGCGCTCGCGACGACCTACAAGTCGCAGATCCTCGTCCGCTCCGACAGCGGGATCACCGACCTCAACGGCCTGAAGGGCAAGAAGTTCGCGTTCGTCGACCCGATCTCGGCGTCGGGCTACCTTTTCCCGACGTTGCTCATCAAGAACAAGACCGGTCAGGACCCGAAGACGTTCTTCGGGTCGACGATCTTCGCCGGCGGCCACGACAAGGCCGCGCTCGCCGTCTACCAGGGCACCGTCGACGGCGCGGCATCGTTCATCGACGTCCGCACCAGCGCCGGAATGCCGGCTGACATCATGACCAAGACCAAGGTCATCGACACCGCCGGCCCGATCCCGAACGATGGCGTCGCCGTCGCCAAGACGATCCCGCAGGACATCGTCGACCAGATCACCACAGCGCTCATCGCCTACTGCGGTGCGGCTCCGGGCCAGGCGACGTGCCTGTCGCTGTTCAACTGGAACGGACTGCAGAAGGTCACGCCCGACTTCTACAACCCGGTGCGCGACGCCGCGAAGCTCGCGGGCATCGACGTGGCCGCCGAGGCCGCGAAGACCCCGGCCCCGCCGCCGCCGACCCCGAGCCCGAGCCCGACCAAGGCTCCCTAGCGCTCGCAGGTACGCTCGAACACGCCCGCCGGAGCGATCCGGCGGGCGTGTTCATTTAGAGTCGCCGCGGTGGCGGCGCTCGTGTCGATCAGGGATCTCACAAAGACGTATCCGACCGGCACCCGCGCGCTCGACGGCATCTCCCTCGACTTCCACAAGGGCGAGTTCGTCGTGCTCATCGGCCTTTCCGGATCCGGCAAGTCGACGCTCCTTCGCTGCATCAACCGGCTGGTCGATCCGACGTCAGGCACGGTCACGTTCGACGGCATGGACGTCACTCGCGCGAAGGGGATGGAGCTTCGCCGGATCCGCCGACGGATCGGGATGATCTTCCAGCAATTCAACCTCGTGAAGCGCAGCTCGGTCTTCACCAATGTCCTCGCCGGACGGCTCGGGTACCGCACCACCTGGCGGACGATCGTGGGCCGGCCCAGCCGCGATGACGTGGCCCTCGCGTTCGAGAACCTCGGTCGCGTCGGCATCGTTGAGAAGGCCTTCGGCCGCGCCGACGCGCTCTCCGGTGGCCAGCAGCAGCGGGTCGGCATCGCCCGCGCGCTCATGCAGCGGCCGGAGCTCATGCTCGCCGACGAGCCGGTCGCGAGCCTCGACCCCGCCACGAGCCACTCGGTCATGAAGTACCTCGAGGAGATCAACAAGAAGGACGGCATCACGGTCGTCTGCTCGCTGCACTTCCTGTCGCTCGCCCGGCGCTACGGGACGCGGGTCATCGCGCTGAAGGCCGGCAAGGTCGCGTTCGACGGCAAGCCGGCGGACATCGACGACCGGCGGTTCAAGGAGATCTACGGCGAAGACGCGGTCGAGGTCGAGATCGGTCTCGGGTCACAAGCGCAGGGCATGACGGCTCAGCAGGCCGAACTGGAATCGCTCGCGGCCGATGCCGAACACATGGAACTCTGAGTGGCCGACTACTTCACCGCTCGCGGCATGCCCGTCCCGCGAGAGCTGACCCGGAGTCCGCTCTCCGACTGGCGGAGGAACGTCACCGTCATCCTCACGATCGCCGTGCTGGCGATCGGCTTCAAGATCCTGGACATCGACCTGTCGCGGTCGAACCCCGAGTACATGGGTCAGGTCCTGCTCCAGCTCGTGCAGTTCGACTGGAGCGTCATGACGCCGCAGAACGACTTCGAGACGTTCTGGGACACCGCCGGCGGATTGATGATCGTCACGATCTTCCTCGGCATCATGGGAACCGCATTCGCGCTCATCGTCGCCGTCCCGATGTCGTTCCTCGGCGCGCGGAACATCATGGCGGGCAACCCGATCACGAACGGCATCTACGTCGCCGTGCGGCTCCTCTTCACGGTCATCCGGTCGATCGACGTCCTGATCGTCGTCCTCATCGTCCTGCCGTTGTTCGGACTTGGGAATGCCTCCGGCGTCTTCGCGCTCGCGTTCCACAACGTCGGCGTCATGGGAAAGCTCTACTCCGAGGCGATCGAGGGGATCGACGCCGGACCCGCCGAGGCGATGACCGCGACCGGGGCGAACCGGTTCCAGGTGATCTGGGCGGCCATCGTCCCGCAGCTCGTGAACCCGTTCATCTCGTTCACGATCTACCGCCTCGATACGAACGTCCGGCTCGCGAACGTCATTGGATTGGTCGGCGGCGGCGGCATCGGCGTGGCCCTCTTCCAGAACATCCAGCTGCTGCGCTATCACACCGCCGGCACGTTCATCCTGCTGATCGTGGTCACGGTCGCGGCGATGGACTTCATTTCGGCCCAAGTCCGCAAGCGCCTCGTGTAGCTAGCGGCCCCAGCTCGGGCGGTTCGCGCCGTCGACGCCCTCGCCCTTCGTGATCTTCTGCGCGCCCGTCGGCGCTCCGCCCGAGCCCAACGCGCCGCCGAGATCGAGCACCCAGAGATCGATCGTGAAGCTCGTCGACCGGAGGAACGCGACCTGCGTCCCATCCGGCGACACGGCCGGGTTCCAGCTTTGACCGTCGGTGGTGAGGGCGATGTCGCGAGAGGTCTCGATCTGGAACGCGTGCAGATCGTTCTTGCCGTCGTGGCGCAGCGTGTAGACGATCCACTTGCCATCGGGCGTGAACGTCGGCCGGTACGGCTCGCCGTCCGGCAGACCCTTCAGCGGGGTCGAGCGCGAGATCCCGTCGGCCGGCTTCAAGAGCAGCTCGGGCGTCCCGCTGTCGTACGCGGTCACGACGAGGGTCTTCCCGTCCGGCGACCACGCGGGATCCGCCCAGTCCGCGCCGTTCGATAGCCGCGTCGGCGCCTTCTTCGTCGCGAGGTCGAACAGGACGAGATCCGACGACCCGCCCGCGCCCTGCTCGAGCACCGCGAGCTGCTTGCCATCCGGCGACGGAGCGGGCGCGACGTACCACCGCACCTGGTGGAATCCGCTCGCCACCTTCGTCAGGCCGGTGAGCAGGATGTCCTCGCTCCCCCCGCCGGCCGGCTTGGCGATGATGTCGCTGTACCCGAGGCGCGCGTTCACGACGGCGCCGTCCACGGTGCTCTTGCCGTCGATCTCCTCGACCCGGGCGAAGTACACCGTCCGGCCATCCGGGCTCAGCGCCGGGGTCTCCGCTCGTCCGTCCTCGGTCCGTGACGCGTATTGGCCGCCGGTCAATACGAAGAGGTCGCCGCGCAGCACGAAGGCGATCGTCCCGCCGATCGTTGGCGCCGCAACGTTGCCGGTCGGCCGGGCCGGCGTCGGCGTCGCCGCGGCGCTCGGCAGCAGCAACGGCGCGACCCGCTGCCCGACGACGATGTAGCCGACCAGGAGCACGACCGCCAGGGCGCCGAAGGTCAGATCGCGGACGCGCACACGCGCTCCACTTCCGCGGCGACCCGGTCGATCTCGGCAACGAGGTCCGGTCCGTTGGCGAGCTCCAGATACCCCTCGGCGGGTGGCTCGAACGGCCGCTCGCGCATGCGGTCGTACACGCCCTCGTCGGCATCCGAGTGATCGTCGTGTGCCCTCGCGTCGCGCCGCCGGGCCAGCCGATCACGGATCGCGCGGTCGTCGGCCGTGATGCGTACGAAGACGACCGGGACGTGATGCCGCTTCGCCGCGCCGACGCTCGCGCCGCGATAGCGGGCCAGCAGATTGGTCGCGTCGACGATGACCCGATGGCCGTCGGCGAGCAGGCCATCGACCAGCCCGTCGACACAGCGGAAGACCGCGCCGTTCTCCTCTTCGGAGTACGTCGGCGCGATGAACAGGCGGGTACGGAGCTGATCGCTGGCGACCTGCGCCGCGCCGAGGCGCGCCGCGAGGAGCCGCGCGCAATGCGACTTGCCGACGCCCGGGTAGCCCATGAGCACGACGAGCGCCGCCGTCGCGGCCGGCACGGCCGGTGCGCCGATCTCATCGCGGAGCTGCGCGACGAGCACGTCGGCCCGTTCCCGGTACGCGCGGGTCTGGGCCTTGGTGGCCGCGCCGGACGAGCGGATCGGGCTCACGCGGCGAAGCCCCGAGCCCGGAGCGCCGCGCGCGCGGCACCGGCCTCATCCCAGGGACGCTTCTCCTCGCCGACGATGATCGAGCCTTCGTGTCCTTTTCCGGCCAGCAACACGGTGTCTCCCTCCGCCGCGCCGGCGATGGCCGCGTTGATGGCCTCGGTCCGGTCGTCGATCACGCGATAGTCGCGGTCGGGCTGCTTCCCTGCCTCGAGCGCGCCGGCCTCGATCTCCGACAGGATCACCGCCGGGTCCTCGAGCCGGGGATCCTCCTGCGTGATGAAGAAGCGGTCCGCGTACTTCGCCGCCGCGAGCGCGAGCTTCGGCCGCTTCGTGCGGTCGCGCTCGCCGGCGCTGCCGAAAACGGCGATGAGCCGTCCCGCGGTCAATGGTCGGAGCAGGGCGAGCACCTTCTCGAGCGATTCCGGGGTGTGCGCGTAGTCCACGATCACCGTGAACGGCTGGCCCGCGTCGATGCGATCCATCCGGCCGCGGACCGGCTTCGCGCGCGCGAGCGCGTCGCGGCACTGCGCGAGCGTGGCACCGGCGGCGAGCCCGGCGCCCGTCGCGGCGAGGGCATTGTGCACGTTGAACCGGCCGACGAGCGGGAGGCGCAGCTCCACGCGGTCCCCGAACGCGGTGATCGCGATCCTCGAGCCGGTCGCGTCGGCCGTGAGGATCGTGGCCTGCACGTCGGCCAGCGCGTCGATCCCATACGAGATGACCCGCGCGCCCGCCGCCCGGTCGGCAAGGTACTGCCAGTGCGGATCGTCGGCGTTCAGCACCGCGGCCTTCGGCACGCCCTTCTCACGTCCTTGCGCGAGCATCCCGAACAGAATGCCCTTCGCCTCGAGGTACGCCTGCAGCGTGCCGTGGAAGTCCAGGTGCTCGGGGCTGAGGTTCGTGAACACGGCCACGTCGACGTCGATCCCCCGGATCTTCCGCAGCGCGAGCGCGTGGGAGGTCGCCTCGATCACGCCCCACGTCCCCCCGGCGACCAGGAGCTCGGCGCAGAACTCCTGGAGCTCGAGGGCCTCCTGGGTGCTCTGACGCGTGTCGTTCTCCCACTCGTGCTCGGCGAGCTTGAAGTCGACCGTCGTCGCGTAACCCGTGCGCTCTCCCGCGGCCTCGAGCACGTCGGACACGAGGTGCACCGTGGTCGTCTTGCCATCCGTCCCCGTGACCCCGACGATCTTCAGCTTCTCGGTGGGATGATCGAAGAAGGCGACGGCGAGGTCGGCGAGCGCGGCGCGCACGTCCGGTACGACCGCGAGCGGAGCTTTCGTGCGGACCTTCCGTTCGGCCACCACGGCCGCGGCGCCGTTCTTCACCGCGTCCGCGACGAAGTCCGCGCCGTCGCGGTGGAATCCCGGGATCGCGACGAACAGCGAGCCCTCCTTCACCTTGCGGGAGTCGTACGCGATCGCGCGCACGTCGCGGTCGGCCGCGCCGTCGGGCAGCGGGATCTTCGCCTGTGCCAGGAGCGGACCGAGCTTCACTCCCCGCCTCCGCGTCCGCGGCGCCCGGCGAGCTGCAGCGCCTTCGTGTACGCCGGCTCGAGCAGCCGGAACGCGCGGTACGCGAGCGGGCGCGGCGCGGTGTCGTGCGCGCCGACCCAGTGCGTCACGGTCCCGCCGAAGCCCTTTTTGAACAGATACGGACCGTGCATCGGATCGTTCGTGTCGCCCGGGTCCGCCGGCACGCCGCCGAAGTCGAAGGTCCGCGCGCCACGGCGCCGGGCTTCCGTGATGCAGCGCCAGAGCAGTCCATACGCGGCGTACACCTTGCGGCCGGGATCGTTCGTCGCGCCGTACTGGTAGACCTCGCGATCGCCACAGTGCCAGGTCATCGCGCCGGCCACCGGCCGGCCGTCGTGCTCCGCGAGCCACAGTGTCGCCAGGCCCGCGTCGATGAGCGTGCGCCACACGGTGCGGTAGTACGCGGCGGTGCGGGTGATGAACCCTGCCCGCCGCCCGGTGAGGGCGTACAGGTCGTAGAACGCACCAAGGTCCTCATCGCTCGTTCCCTGATACACAACCACGCCGCGCTTCTCCGGCTGGCGGACGCTCCACCGCGTGTCTTTCTCGAAGCCCGCCAGCAGCGCGGCCTCGTCCTTGTCGAAAGGCAGGATGAGCGTCGCGACGACCGGTTGGATGTCCGGCCCGCGTACGAACGCGGCCGCCCGCAGGGCCGCGCCCGCCTCAGCGTCGGTCCGCTCCGGATCGACCTTCAGCACGAGCGCTCCGCGGGTCGCTTTGGCGTGCGCGGTGAGGGCGCGCAGCGCGTCCGGGAGCTGGGCCGGCGAGGCGACCGGCCCACGCGGGCAGTAGCCGAAGCGCATGCCGCCCGGGAGCGCCCGCCAGAGCACCAGGGCGTGCGCGCCACCCGGCCGAATGAACTCTGCGGTCCAGCCCTGCCGCTCGCGGATCGCGGCCCAGGCGCTCGACTGCATGACGTGGCCGCCCGGTCCGCGTGCGGCAGCGGCGTCCCAGCCCTCGGGCGCCTCGGTCATCGCGCAGCCGCGGCGAGGCGCCGGCGCCCCGCGATGCGCCAGAGCGGATAGAGCGGCGCGATCACCGGCCGGTCGAACGCGCCGATCCAGGTCGCGATCTCCCCGCCGAAGCCGACCTTGAAGTTCTCGATGCCGGCGAGCTCGTCGCCGGCGTGCTCGGACAGGCCCCACATGTCATAGCGCGCCACTCCGCGTTGTTTCATCCCGATCAGCGAACGCCATTTGAGCAGATAGAACGGCCGCGATTCCGCGTGCGCCCCGGACCACCCCCCGTACAGCTCCCACGCGCGGTCCCCGATCCGGACCGCGAGGAGCGCGCCATCGTCCTCTGGCCCCACGCGCGACATCGTGATGTGCGCCGCGTCGCCGAACGCGGCGACGAGCCGCTCGAAGTAACCGCGGTCGTGCAGGGCGAACCGGTCTCGCGCCGCGACCTTCGTGAGCACCGCGAGGAAGCGGTCAAGGTCGCGCGTCTCCTCGGTGATGACGCCCTCCCGCTCGGCCTTGTGCACGTACTGGCGGGTCTTCTTCCGCATCCCGGCGAGGAGCTCCTCGGGCGTTCGCGTCAGATCCATGAGCAGCGTGCGCCGGGGCTGCACGAACACGCCCGCGGGTCGCGCCCCGGATCGCGCGAGCGCCGACTCGAGCTCGGGGGATGGCGGGACCTCGGGGTCGGCGAGCACGCTCGCGCAGCGCTCGCCGGTGAGCGCTGCGGCGAGCGCGCGCAGTGACTCGGGAAGGTCGGCGGCGTCGACCAGCGGACCACGGGGCGCGTACGCCACGGTGATCCCGAGCGGAAGCGGTTTCAGCAGGACCTGCGCGACGCCGACCGCGCGCGAACCGTCGTGCAGTGCGAAGCGGCGAGGGACCCAACCGGTGGTGCGCTTCAGCTCGGCCCAGGCCGCGGATTGCAGGAGGTGCGTCCGTCCGGTCGCCCGAACGAGCTCATCCCAGCTCGTCCCGCCGTCGAGGGGGACCGGGGTCGCGCGCAGGGTCAGGCTTAGTCCGCCGCGCCCGCAGGCACGGCCGGTTCCTCCGTCTTCCCCGGCAGCTCGCGCGCCGTGAACGTGCAGTCCGGATAGCGCTCGCACCCGTAGAAGACCGATCGGCCGCGGCCGCGCCGGCGGACGAGCTCGCCCTGGCCGCACAGCGGGCAGGTCACGCCGGTCTTCTGCACGGTCTTCTTGATGTACTTGCAGTCCGGGTAGCCGGTGCAGCCGATGAACGGACCGAACCGACCGCGCTTCTTCGCGAGCGGCTTCCCGCAGTCGGGGCAGACCTCACCCTCGATGATCTCGGGGCCCTGCTCCTCGCCCTCGAGCGGCGCGGAGTAGTCGCAGCCGCCCGGCGGCGTGGGCTGACCCTTCTTGCCCTTCACGAATCCGGTGCACGAGTAGAAGCGGCCGTACCGGCCGAGCTTGATGATCACCGGCCGCCCGCACTTCGGGCAGATCTTGTCGGTCGCCTCCTCGGTGACGTCCGACTTCTTCACCGAGGCGGTCTTTTCCTTCACGAGCGCCTCGAACGGCACGAAGAAGTCGCGCACCACCGGCGCCCACTCGACCTCGCCCGCGGCGACGCGGTCCAGGTCCAGCTCCATTCGCGCGGTGAAGCCGAGATCGACGATGTCCGGGAAGTGCTCGGTGAGGAAGTCGACGACCGTGAAGCCGACGTCCTCGGGCACGAGCGCGCGCTGCTCCCGGCGGACATAGTGGCGGTCGATGAGCGTCGAGATCGTCGGCGCATACGTGGACGGCCGGCCGATGCCATGCTCCTCGAGCGTCTTCACGAGCGACGCCTCGTTGAACCGGGCCGGCGGCTGGGTGAAGTGCTGCGCGGCCTCGAGCCCGAGCAGCTTCAGCTCCTCGCCCTCGACGACGGCCGGCAGCGGTACCTGCTCCTTCTCGGGCTCGTCGGTCCCCTCCTGGTACACGCGAAGGAAGCCGTCGAACGTGACGCGGCGGCCGTTCGCGCGAAGCGTGTAGCCATCGGCGCTGACGTCGAGACGGGTGTTCTCGAATTTCGCCGGGGCCATCTGCGACGCGAGGGTGCGCTGCCAGATGAGCGTGTAGAGGCGGTGCTGATCCTTGTTCAGGAAGCGCTTCATCCGGTCCGGGGTGCGCGCGAGGTCGGTCGGACGGATCGCCTCGTGGGCTTCCTGCGCTCCCTTGCTGCGCGTCTTGAAGTGGCGCGGTTTCTCGAGCGCGTACTCGGCGCCGAACTCCTTCGTGATGACGTCCTTCGACTGCTTGAGAGCGCCCTCGGCTACGTGCAGCGAGTCGGTACGCATATACGTGATGAGCCCGACCGGCGTGTCGGGTCCGAGCGAGACGCCCTCGTACAGCTGTTGGGCGAGGACCATGGTCCGCTTCACCGAGTACCCGAGCTTCCGAGAGGCATCCTGCTGGAGCGTCGAGGTCGTGTACGGGCCGCCCGCGCTGCGCGAGGAGTCGCGCTTCTCGAGGCTCGCCACCCGGTACACGGCGTCCGCGAGCGCGGCGCGGTGCTTCTCCGCGTCGGCCGCGTTGCCGATCGCGAGCTTGTGACCCTTGTGCTGGATGACCTCCGCACCGAACGCTTCGCCCGCGTGATTCGCGAGCAGCGCGCCGATGGACCAATACTCCTCGGGCGTGAATTTCTGGATCTCACGCTCGCGGTCGACGATGAGCCGCAGCGCGACGGACTGCACCCGGCCGGCCGAGAGGCCGTAGCGGATCTTCTTCCAGAGGAGCGGCGACATCGTGTAGCCCACGAGCCGGTCGACGACCCGGCGGGCCTGTTGCGCGTTCACGAGGTCCTGATCGATCTGGCGCGGTTTGCGGAACGCTTCCGCGATCGCGTCGGGCGTGATCTCGTGGAACGTCACCCGCCGCAGCTTCGACGCGGGCACATTGATGATCTGAGCGACGTGCCACGCGATCGCCTCGCCCTCCCGATCGAGGTCGCTCGCGAGCCAGACCCGGTCGGCGTTCTTCGCCTCCCGCTTGAGCAGCCGGGCGTGCTTCTCAGAGTCCGGCGGGACCACGTATTCCGGGGCGAACGTCTTCGGGTCGATCCCGAGCTTGGACTTCGGCAGGTCCCGGATGTGGCCGAACGAGGCCTCCACGGTGTAGCCCGGGCCGAGCATCCGGCCGAGGGTCTTGGCCTTCGTGGGGCTCTCGACCACGACGAGGTCGCCGCCCTTTCGGCCGCGCGCGGGCGCCTCGGCCTCGGCCGGGGCCGCCGCTGCGAGCGCAGCCGGGGTCACGGCGTGCGCCTTCGGGGCCGCCTTCCGCGTCCGCTTGCTTGGTTGCTTAGCTACTGCCATCTCACCTCGAGTAGAGAAAAAGGCGCCCTTCCAGGCGCCTCCCCGCAATCCACGGTACCAGCGAGGGCAACCTGGACCCCCGCTGTGTCTGTAACTAGAGCAAATGTTCCTTTTCTTCCCGAGCCAGCCGGTCGACCACCGCCTTCACTTCTTCGGCCCGGTCTTTCGCCGCGATGAACAGGACGTCGTCGGTCTCGACCACGATCAGGTCATTCACCCCGATCGTCACGGTGGTCTTCCCGGGTGCGTAGACGTAGTTCCCGACGCTGTCCAGGGCGATGTACAGGTCGGCGGACTGCCCCGACGAGGCCGCGACGATGTCGGCGAGCCGGCTCCAGCTGCCCACGTCCTGCCAGCCGATGTCCGCCGGCACGACCGCCATGTTCTTGGCCCGCTCGGCGATCCCGTAGTCCACGGTCGTGCGGTCGGTCTCCTCCCATACCTCGGCGAGGACGCTCTCGTACCGCGGCGAGCCGATTGCCTCGCCCAGCGCGTCGAGCGCCTGCGCGGTCTTCGGCAGATGCTCGCGGTACGCGTCGAGGATCGCGCTGACGCGCCACACGAACATACCCGCGTTCCAGTAGTGGCCGCCCGCCGCGATCATCTTCTCGGCGGCGTCCTGCTTCGGTTTCTCGATGAACCGCTTCACCTTCAAGACCGGCAGCGGCGCCTTGATATCGAGCGGCTCACCTGCCTCGATGTAGCCGAAGCCGGTGTCGGCACGGTCGGGCGTGATCCCGAGCGTCACGAGCCAGCCGGCGTCGGCCGCCGCCGTCGCGGCGATGAGCACGTTGCGGAAGGCCGCGTGCTTCGTGATGACGTGGTCGGACGGCAGGACCGCGACCACCGCGTCGGGATCGAACGCGTGGAGGGCGGCCATCGCCAGGCCGATGGCCGCGGCGTTGCCGCGCGGGTACGGCTCGATGACCACGTGATCGTTGCGCAGCTCGGTCAGCTGCTCGTGAATGAGCGCCCGGTGCTCGGGCGGCGCGACGACGAAGATGCGCTCGCTCGGGATGAGCTCGCTGACCCGGTCAACGGTCTCCTGGAGCAACGTGCGGTCGCCGACGAGCTCCAGGAACTGTTTCGGCTTGCGGCGGCGCGAGAGCGGCCAAAGGCGCGTGCCCGCGCCGCCGGAGAGGATGAGCGCGTAGAGCCTCGGCATCGGGCTACAGCCCGAAGTAGTCGAGATGCATCGCTTCGCGGACCTCGTGGAGGGTGCGCTTGGCCTCCTCGCGCGCGCGTGCGCTGCCCGCGTAGATGATCTGGTCGATCCGCTTCGGGTCGGCGGCGTAGCGGGCGCGGCGCTCGCGGATCGGCTCGAGGAATCGCTCGAGCGCGATGACGAGCTTCTTCTTGACCTCGATGTCGCCGACGGTGCCCGCGCGGTAGCGCTCCTTCAGGTCCTGCACCTCGGCGGTATCGGTATTGAACGCGTCGTGCAGGGCGAAGACCGGATTCCCTTCGACCGTCCCCGGATCCGTCGCCCGGATGCGCTTGGGATCCGTGTACATCCCCATTACCTTCTGCTTGACCGTGTCGGGGCTGTCGGTGAGGAAGATCGCGTTCCCGAGGCTCTTCCCCATCTTGCCGGCGCCATCGATCCCGGGAAGCATGCCCATCGTCGGGATGAGCGCGTCCGGGATCGGGAACACCGGCCCGAAGAGCTCGTTGAACTTTCGGGCGATCTCTCGGGTGAGCTCGACGTGTGACTCCTGGTCGCGGCCGACCGGTACGAGGTCGCCCTTCACCATGAGGATGTCCGCGGCCTGAAGGATCGGGTACCCGAGCAGGCCATACGTCGGCTCCTTGAGGCTGTGGTCCCGAAGCTGGTCCTTGAGCGTCGGGATCCGCTGTGCGCGCGGGACCGTCACGAGCATCGAGAAGTACAGGAACAGCTCGGTCACTTCGGGGATCAGAGACTGCAGGTAGATCGTGGTCTTGTCCGGATCGATGCCGACCGAAAGGTAGTCGACGACGAGTTCGCGGATGTTCCGTCCGATCTCCTCGAGATCGGTGATCCGGGTCGTCAGCATGTGATAGTCGGCGATCAGGAAATAGCTGTCGTACTCGTCCTGATGGCGGACCCGGTTCTCGAGCGTGCCGTAGTAGTTCCCCAGATGGAAGCTCTTCGCCGTCGGCCGATCGCCCGTGAGGATGCGTTTCCGGGTCTTCTTGACCCCGGAAGGCGCGGTCAGAGCGGTCGTTTCAGCGGTCATGGAAGGTGTCAGTCTAGCCGGAGGTCCTTCACCAGCTGGTCCGCGATGAGCACACCGACCTCGTTGCGCTTGCTGCCGAAGAAGTGATCGACGCCTTTCAGCTCGACGATCCGCGCGCGGGGATACGCCGCGCGCAGCTCGGCCGCGGTCCCGAATTGATCGAGCTCCGCGGCCACGATGAACGTGCCGTCCGGCACCGGCGGGAGCTGCTCCGGCTGGAACGTCGCCGAACGGAGCGGCACACCGGCGAGCCCGATCGCGTCGGCGCGACCGCCCTGCGCGAGCCACCGGAGCGTCGTGACCGCGCCGAAGCTGAAGCCGGAGAGCGCGAGCGGCAGGCCGTGCGCCAGCGCGCGCGCGTCGGCGATCGCACGGTCGAGATCCTCGACCTCGGCCAGGCCGCCGGTCCATTGCCCGCTGCTCCCGCCGACGCCGCGGAAGTTGAACCGCAGCGCGTAGAGGCCGGCGCTCGCGATCGCGCGGGCGATGCCGGCGACGAGCGGGTTGCGCATGGTCCCGCCGTGGGTGGGTAACGGATGGCTGACCACGGCGATGCCTCGTGGATCGCCATCAGGGATGCGCAGGGTGGCCTCGAGACGATCGGCGATGCGCCGGGGCTCTTCCCTCATCGTCGGGCCATCACTCTCAAGAGGGACGAGTGTCGCAGGTCGAGTGTCACAATGCGCCACGGTGCGTGGGATCCGCCCGCTCGGGCGTGCGCTGTTGCTCGGGATGCTGCTCGCGGCCTGCTCCAGCGGTCGCGCCAGCTCTGGCGACGTGACGCGTCTCGCCGGAGCCCCGATCCTCGTCGACACCGTCATCCAATCCGGTCTCTCGGTCCCCTGGGACATCGCATTCGCGTCCGACGGTCGGATGTTCATGACCGAGCGCATGGGCAACATCGTGATCTTCGAAAGCGCGAAGCCGAACGCGAAACGCCTAGGCTTCATGAAGGTCCCCGATGTCCACGCGATGGGCGAGGCCGGTCTGATGGGAATCGCCCTCGACCCGAGCTTCGCGACGAACGGATTCCTCTACGTGTGCGCGTCGCGAATGGACAACGGCGACTGGCGGAATCAGATCCTTCGCTACCGCGCGGGCACGGATTCGATGGCCTTCGACAGCTACGTGCTCCGCAACGGGCCGCTCGCTGCCGCGATCCACGACGGCTGCCGTCTCGCCTTCGGCCCCGATGGGAAGCTCTGGGCGACGATGGGCGAGAGCGGCGACGGTCTCCTCGCGCAGGACCCGAGGTCACTGAACGGCAAGGTCCTGCGCATGAACGCCGATGGGAGCGTGCCGGACGACAACCCGATCCTTCCGGCCGCCGCCGCCCGGACGTACGTGTACTCGATGGGTCATCGCAATCCCCAGGGCCTGGCGTTCGCACCCGATGGCAGCGCCGTCTTCGAGATCGAGACCGGCACCACCGCGAACGACGAGATCAACGTCCTGTCGCCGGGTAAAAACTACGGATGGCCGGACCAGGAGGGCAAGGGCGGGATGGCGCGGGGCTTCACCGACCCGGTGTGGACGTCGGGCAGCGTGACGTACGCGACGAGCGGTGCCACATTCGTGGCCGGCGACGCCTGGGCCAAGTGGTCCGGCTCGTTGTTCATCGCGACGCTGAAGGAGCAGGACCTGCGGCGGTTCACCGTCTCGGGCACGACCGTGGTCCAAAAGGAGACGCTCTACGACCAGAAGTACGGGCGGCTTCGGTCGGTCGTGCAGGGTCCCGACGGCGCCCTGTACGTGACCACGAGCAACGGCTCGGGCGATCGGATCATCCGTATCGCGCCGCAATAGCGCCCGTTTACCGAACGTTGACCGGAGATGGCCGTCCACGTGCCCATCGTTCCTGACGCGTTGGACGATCGGCAAGCCGCGCGGGCCGAGGCGCATGTGGCCCAGACGGCGTACCGCAGGCGCGTGCGGACCTCGAGCGTCGCCATCGTGTTCGGGCTGGCGGCCATGCTCGCCCTCACCGCGATCCTCCCGACGACGCATGCCGCCGATCGCGCGGGGCTCATCATCACCGCGGGCCTGATCGTCGTCGCGGGCGTCCTCTGGTTCGGATTCGTGCCGCAGCGCGCATTCCCTGGCGGACGCATCTTCGTCGCCGCGTCGATCGCGCAGGGCGTGATGGTCATCATGCTCGGGATCACCAGCGGCGCGGCCTCGGTGTACTTCCCCTACTACCTGCTCCCGGTGCTGGTCATGATCCTGTCCGGCAGCTGGCGGCAAGCCGTCGTCGTAGGCGCAGTTGCTGCCGCCGGGCTGACCGGACTCGCCGTCACAGCGCCGCTCTCGGACCTCGAGCGGGACGTCACCGTCACCCGCCTGCTGGAGCTCGCGACGGTCACGTTCTTCGCTGCGGCGACGGCGCTGGCCACCGGCGAGACCCGTCGGACGCTCGCCGCACGGACCGAGACCCTCGCGACCGAGCGCGACGACGCGTTCCAGATGGCGGTCACCGACGAGCTGACCGGCCTGTACAACCGCCACTACATGCGAGACGAGCTGCGCCGGATGAGCGCCCACGCAACGCGGCGCGACCGGCCGTTCGCGATCATCTCGCTCGACGTCGACGGCCTGAAGGCGGTGAACGACTCGCGTGGGCACCAGGCTGGGGACACGCTTCTCCGCGGCGTCGCCGATTCGCTGCGGTCGGTATTGCGCAGCGAGGACATCGCCGTGCGTACCGGCGGCGACGAGTTCGTGGTGCTCCTGCCCGACGCCGATCGCGGCGAAGCGGTCAAGGTCGCGTATCGCATCCGGCAGCGGATCGCCGCGCTCGGCGACCACGGCGCGGGTGGCCTCAGCAGCGGGATCGGCGTCTGGCGCCGCGGCACCGACCCGGACGAGATCCTCCGCGAGGCCGACGAGGAGCTCTACCGCGCCAAGGCGACTCGCGCGCGCAACGAGATCGGTTAGCCCGCGCGGCCGAACCGGCCGCCCTGGTCGACCACCGCCCCGGAGAACACGAGGGCCACGAGCCGCGCTCTGAGCGCGCTCCGATCGATGCGCGTCCGCCGGGCGAGCTCATCGAGATCGAGCGGGCCAGACGCCAGCGCATCGAGCAGCGGGTCGCCCGTCGCGACCGAGCGCGCCGCGACGAGGCCGACGATCCGGGCGACCTCGTCCGGCCCGAGGCAGGCGCGCGCTGCGCCGGACGCGATGAGCTCGTTCGTCCCCTCGGAGGTCCTGGTACCGAGCGGGCCGGGGACAGCGAAGAGCGGTCGGCCGAGCCGCACGGCGTCGGCCGCGGTGATCAGCGCGCCGGATCCGGTGGGTGCCTCGGCGACGATGACGGCGCGGGCGAGGGCCGCGATCACGGCGTTGCGTTTCGCGAACATCCAGCCCTTGGCAGGCACGATCGGCGGGTACGGCGACACGAGCGCACCGTGCGCTCGCATCGCCGCGGCGAGGCGGCGGCGGCGGCCGCGCGCGTTCCCCAGGAACGAGGTGATCCCTTCGCCGAGGACGGCGACGCTGCTACCGCCGGCGTCGATCGCCGCGCCGTGCGCCGCGCAGTCGATGCCCTGCGCGAGACCGGACACGACGACGGCGCCCGCGCGAGCGAGCGCGCCGGCCAGCTCGCGCGCCACCCGTTCGCCATACGGGCTCATCCGGCGGGTCCCGACGATCGCCACGCTCGGGCGGACGAGGATCCCCTCAAGGCCCTCGAGCCACAGCGGATCTGGCGCCGGCACGAGGTCGCGCAATGCGGCCGGGTATCCGGGGTCGTGCGGGTGCAATGCGATCACGACAGCGCTCGGAGGAGCAGCGCTGTCGCGAGGTGGTCGGGGCCGATCCGCTCGCTGCCCTCCAGGTCCGCGGCGGTGCGGGCCACGCGCAGGACGCGGTGGTAGCCGCGGGCCGACAGCGTGCGTCTGCGCATGGCCTCGGCCATGAGCGGCTCGGCGGCGCCGTCGAGCCGGCAATGCCGAGCGACCTCGGCGATCGTGAGCTCCGCGTTGGTGCGTCGGCCGCGCGCCCGCATCCGCGCACGCGCGGTGCAGACGCGGTCGCGCACCGTCGCGGAGCACTCGCGCGCCGGCTCCTCGGCTCGCAGCCGCTCGTACGGCACCCGCGGAACGTGCACGCGCAGGTCGATCCGATCGAGCACCGGGCCGGAGAGGCGGCCGCGATACCGCTCGATGGCGTCGGGGAGGCACGTGCACTCGGCGGTCGGGTCGCCCGCGTGGCCGCACGGGCAGGGGTTCATCGCCGCGATCAGGACGAACCGCGCCGGGTATGTCGCGGCGCCGCCGGCTCTCGAGATCGTGATCGCGCCTTCCTCGAGCGGCTCGCGCAGGGTTTCCAGGACCTGGCGCTGGTACTCCGCGAACTCATCCAGGAACAGCGCGCCGGCATGCGCGAGCGACACTTCGCCCGGCCGCGGCGGAGTGCCGCCGCCGACGAGCGCGAGATGTGAGGCGGTGTGATGTGGCGCGCGGAACGGACGCGCCGCGAGCAGCGGGTGCTGTGGATCGATCAGGCCCGCGACGCTGTGGACCGCGCTCGCCTCGACTGCCTCGTCGGGATCGAGCGGCGGCAGGATCGACGGAAGGGCTCGCGCGAGCAGCGTCTTGCCGGTGCCGGGTGGCCCGACGAGCAGAAGGTTGTGCGCACCCGCCGCCGCGATCTCGAGCGCGCGCTTTGGCGTCTCCTGCCCGACGATGTCGCGGAGATCGCTCGCCCACCGCGGCGGGGCGGCGGGTGCTGGAGCGGTGGCGGCCGCGATGCGCGCCGTGCCGTCGAAATGCGCGACCGCCTCGCGCAGCGTCGCGAAGGGCACCGTCTCCGCGCCGAGGGCGGCGGCCTCGCCGGCGTTGCCAGCCGGTACGTAGACCCGCGTGATCCCGGCCGCGAGGGCACGCCGGACGCGCGGCATCGCTCCCCGGACCGGACGGAGCGCGCCGTCGAGGGCGAGCTCGCCCAGGCAGAGCCCGTCGGGCTCCAGGGCCAGCTGACCCGTCGCGCGAAGGATCGCGAGCGCGATCGGCAGGTCGAAGCCGGTGCCTTCCTTCCGGCGCTCCGCGGGAGCCAGGTTCACGGTGACCCTGCGGAGCGGGAACTCGAACCCGGCATTGCGGATCGCGGCCCGGACCCGCTCGCGCGCCTCCTGGACCGCGGTATCGGGGAGCCCGACGATCGCGAAGTGCGGGAGCCCGTTCGCGACATCGACCTCGACGGTCACAAGCGCCGTCTCGAGGCCCCAGAGGGCGCAGCCCAGCGTCCGCGCGACCGCGCCCACGGGTCGATGTCACGTCCCAGCGGGCGACCGAGCGATAGGACCCCTGTCCGTGACGTACGTACCGGCCATTGACCAGGCCCGCCGGCGGCGGGTACCGTTCGGCCACGGCCACCGAATCCGGGTGCAGCGGGTCGAGGCAGTGAGGAGCGGCGACAGCGTGATCGAGCACGAGACCCCGGCTGGCCTCGCGGAGCTCCTCCGGGGCGCCGCGATCCTGAGCCACGCGGGGAATCGGACCGCCGCGATCGCGGCGCTGGACTCCGCCGTCGCGCTGGCCCCGGACGACCTCACCGCCCACCGCCGGCTCGCCGCGGCCTACGCGAACGCGGGTGACGGCGACCGCGCGCGGTCCGAGTACGACCGGTTCATCGCGCGGCTCGAGGCGCGCGGCTGCCCCGACGCCGCCGCCGTCGAGCACGCGTACGCGGCGATGCTGCTCCCGGTCCGGCCGACCGTGCCGGCCGCACCGGCGCGCCGCGGGCTGACCGACGACCAATGGTTCGCGCTCCGACGCGTCGGCGTCGCCGTCGTCGCGATCGCCGCGACCATGGCCCTGATGCTCGCAGCGGGCGCCCAGATCTTCGCGAGCGGCGGTCCGCTCCTCTAGTCCGCGACCTCGATGAGGTCGACCGAGATCCCGACGCCGTCCACCGTCACAGCCGCGATCACCAGACGCACGCGTCCTCGGACCTGATGTGCCGCCGTCCACGCGAGGGCGAGCGCCTGGAACCGCGCCAGCTTGCGGCGATCCACCGCTTCCGCGGCGCTGACGAATGAGCCCCGGCGGCGCGTCTTGACCTCCACGAAGACGTGGCCGCGAATATCTCGTCCGATGAGGTCGATCTCGCCGTAGCGCGTCCGCGCGTTGCGAGCGACGATCTGAACGCCGCGCGCCGCGAGCTCGCGGGCGACCGCCGCTTCACCCTGGTCACCGAGGAGCCGGCGCGGATCAGGCACGACCCCGATGTCGGCGGCGACTTGCCGCGCCGCGGATGCCTGGCCGACACTGCGACCCGTGGCGACGGAGATCCGAGCGTTCACCGCAGCGGACATTGACGGCGCTGCGCTCGTCTTGGCCGAACGCCATGCGCGCCATCGGGCGGTCGAGCCGCACCTTCCGGCGATCGACGACTTCCGCGCGCACGTCGCCCGAGAGCTGGCCGCGGACGGCGCGTCCGGCGCGGTCTCTCTTCGAGCCGGCGAGATCGACGGATACCTGATCGGCAAACGGCAGGACGACCCGATCGGGGCGCACGTCCGCATCGACCTTGCCGGGAGCGCGTCGCGCGAGCCCGAACGGATGCGCGACCTGTACGCCGCGGCGTCGCGGATCTGGGTGGACGCGGGGCTGACCCGCCACTTTGCATTCGTCCCGGCGATCGACGATCTCGTCGCGCCCTGGCACCAGTTGTCGTTCGGGACCTCGGCTGCGCTCGCCGCGCGAGCGGCCGACCGCCAGGACATCGCCACGGGTGACGTGACCGTGCGCCTGAGCACGCCCGACGACCTCCGCGCCGCCGCCGGCCTCGACCGCTTGCTCTACCAGCACCTCGAGGCAGCGCCGAGCTACTCCGGGATGCACGTCCAGGACCTCGACTGGTTCGTCGACGACTGGCGGACCACCTGGGACGATCCCAAGTTCACGCATTTCCTTGCCGAGCGGGCCGGGCGGCCGGTCGGGCACCTGCTGCTGTACCGGCGTCCGGCGGGTGACCTGCGGGTGCCCGAGGCCAGCATCGACCTCGCGAACGCCGTGACCCTCCCGGAGGTCCGCGGCAGCGGCGTCGGTGTCGCACTGACGGCGCACGCTATCGAGTGGGCCAGGGTCAACGGGTATCGCACCATCATCACCGACTGGCGGATGACGAATCTCGCGGCATCGCGATTCTGGCCCGCCCGCGGCTTCCGGCCGACGTTCTATCGCCTATACCGCTCGATCCCGTAGGCGCTACGTGGTCGTCAGATCCTTGCCGAACAGGATCCACGCCGGTTGCTTCGCGAAGCCGAGCGCTTCGTTGATCGCGAGCATCGGCAGGTTGATCGACGCGTTCCACGTCCTGATCTCGCGGAACCCGCGCTCCTTGGCATAGGCCACCGCCCGGAGCTTGAGGGCCATCGCGATCCCCTTGCCGCGCTCGTCGCGAAGCACGCCGGTGAGCTGCTGGTAGATGACGCTCGGATCCGCGCCTTCCGCCGCGAGAGCCGACTCGCCGACATACCGGCCGTCGCGGATCGCGATGAAGTACGCCTCCGGCAAGGCCCACGGCGAGCGCAGCGCCTCCTCCTGGAAGCGCTCGAACGGCGACGGCGTCGGCCGGTCGAGGCTGGGCACATCCAACCGCGCCTCGGCGTGCAGCGCGTACGCCTTGCGCACGGCCTCGGGGTCCGTGCGCATCTCGTCGGCGAGGGTGGTGATGCGCACGCCCGCGGCCTCAGCGCGCTTCGGAGCCCCGGCGAACGGCGCCGGATCGAACGCAGCGAGATCGAGCCGCGACTCCCAATCCCGTTTCAGCTCGACCGCGCCGACGTGTTCCGCGAACGCGATGCTGTGCGCGTCGGACTCCTTGACGCCCGCCCGGACCCAGTGGGCGCGGCGCCCCTTCAGGGCGGTGACGGCATCTTCGAACAGGGCCGTCCCAATGCCCCGACGGCGCCCGGCCGGCCGGACGACGAGATCGATGCTGAAGTTCTCCGCGACGAACTGGCCACGGGAATTCGCCACGTCGCAGTAGCCGACCGGGCCGCCCCCCTCATCGGCGATCATCCGGCGGCGGAAGTAGCCCTCGGGCGTCCAGTCATCATCCATGTGCCGGACCTCCGCGACGGTCCAGGCGTAGTCGGGATAGCTCTCGTTCGAGATGTCGACCATGGCGTCATAGTCCGCCGCACTGAACGGGCGGAGGGTCACGGGGGCTCGCTGCCGGGTGGTCATGAGCGTCGGACTCTACCGGCGCGGGGCAGCCCCCGTCACCGTCAACTGGGCTGCAGAACGGTCATGCGGTCGCGACGTCGAGCTCCAGCTGCTCGCCGAGCAGCACGATCTTCACCGTCCCGAAATCCTGGCGGTGGAATGGCGTCACGCCGAGCTCGCGCAGCGCCTTTCGATGGTCGATCGTCGGATAGCCACAGTTGTGCTCCCAGCCGTACCCGGGGTACCGGCCCGCGAGCTTCTCCATCAGGCGGTCACGGGTGACCTTCGCGATGATCGACGCGGCCGCGATCGCGAAGCTCTTCATGTCGCCCTTCACGATCTCGGTGTGCTTGCCGGGCGCGAACAGTGGATCGAGGATCCGGCGGCCGTCGACCAGAACGTGGTCGTAGTCGCCGATCTGGCGCAGCGCCCGCTGCATCGCGACGTGGCTCGCGTGATAGATGTTCAACCGGTGGATTTCGGCGACCGACGCCGCGCCGATGCCGATGCGCGTGACCCGCGCGCGGATCTCGGGCACGAGCTGCTCACGCTGCTGCCGGGTCAGGAGCTTCGAGTCCCGGACCGCCCGGATGAGCCGCACATTGGGAGTGACGAGGCACGCGGCCGCGACGACCGGACCGGCGAGCGTGGCCATGCCGACCTCATCGACGCCGACCACGCGGGTGAGCCCTTGATCCCAGAGCGCTCTCTCGAAGCGGAGGCTTGGCACGGCCTCGATTATCGCGGGGCGGCTTCGGCTGCCGCGTGATGCGCCCGTTTGGCGATGTACAGCGAGCGATCGGCGGACTGAAGCAGGTCCTGCCCCGACTGGCCATCGGTCCACTGCGCGATCCCGCTGCTCACGCTGACGGCCACATCGGGCTCGCCCCAGCGCGCCTGGCGGACCGCGGCGCGCAACCGCTCGACGACCAGGATCGTCTGCGCGAGCCCGGTCCCGGGAAGCAAGATCAGGAATTCATCGCCGCCCATCCGGACCGGGATGTCCGCGCCGCGGAGGCCCTCCCGGAGCAGGCGCGCGAAGTCGACGAGGAGGTCATCGCCGGCGGCATGGCCGCGGCTGTCGTTGAGCCGCTTGAACCCGTCGAGATCGAATGCGGCGATGCTGAACGTGCGACCACGCCGCGCCTCGGCGATGAGGCGCTTCAGGCTCTCGTCCGCGAAGCGGCGGTTGTACAGGCCGGTGAGCGGGTCGGTGAACGACAGGAGCTCCGCGCGGCCACGCAGGTCGTCGAGCTCGTCGGCCCGCGCAGCGATCGCGCTCCGGGAGGCCCGGAGGGTGCGTCCGATCATCGCGGCCACGACCGCGAACCCGATCGTCTCGAGGAGCCACACGCCCAGCCCGGCAACGGTCTCGGCCGCGCCGGTCGATGGCACGACCACCGCGACGAGCACGAGGCTCAACCCGGTGGCCACCGCGACGACGATCGTGTGCCGCACCCGGGGCGAGAACACCGTCGCGATCACCAGGAGCAGACCGAATGGGAAGTACTCGGACCGCAGCCCACCGGTCAGTACCAGCAGCAGGATGATGATCGGCTGAGCGAGAACGCCGAAGACCATGACCCGCCGGTCGCCGAAGGCATGGGCGGGCACGACCCGGAACCACACGACGCCGAGTACGAGTACGAGCATCCCGGCGAGGAGCACACCGACCCGGTCCTCTCCTCGGGTCACTGGCAGCGCGGCGGTGAGCATGAGGAACGCGGCCACCCCATACGCAAGGCGCTCGTTCTGGTGGCGGATCCGCGTCGCGTAATCGGCGCGCTCGCGCGTCGCCTCAGCCTGGACTTCCATGAGCTGAGGCTAGGGCGGGGGTATCTAGAGCGGGGTCAGCGCCGCTTTTCGCGGAGCGTGGCGGCCTTGCCGACGCGCTCCCGCAGGAAGTACAGGGCCGCCCGCCGGGCGTGGCCGTGACGGACGACCTCGATCTTCTCGAGACGCGGCGAGTGGACCAGGAAGGTCCGTTCTACGCCCACGCCACTCGCGATCCGGCGGACCGTGATCTGGGTGTTGAGGCCGCCGCCGCGAACGCGCAGAACGGTGCCCTCATACGCCTGGAGCCGCTCACGGTTGCCTTCGACGACGCGCACGGATAGACGGACGGTGTCTCCGGGCCGGACCTCGGGGAGGTCGGTCTTGAGCTGTTCGGAGGCAAGCGTCTTCAAGACGTCGTTCATCGGCATAACGGTCGTGCTCACGGGGTCATCGAATGATAGCTCATTTGGCGGCCTTCTTCAGTCGATCGAGGATGGTCACGTGCGAGACCCCGTAGTGCCGCGCGAGCTCGCGGACGGTCAGTCCGGTGGCGCGCATGCGAGCCACCTCGGCTGCCGTCGGACCACGCTGGGCGCTGCGGGCCGCACGCAGCCTGACGCCCGCCGCGCGCAACCGCGCGCGTACCGTGGCGGGCGAAATGCCGAACCGCGCGGCGATGCGGTATGAGCCGACGCCCGAGCGATACGCGGCGATGAGGTCGGCATCCGCGACCGGTGCCTTCGCAGCAGGTCGCGGCAGCCGCGCCCGCTCCGCGGGAGTGAGGTCGGCGCGCTCGAGCAGATCCGGCCGCCGCTCCGCGGTGCGGCGGATCGCCTCGGCCCGCCGCCACTTCGCGATCGAGGCGTGATCGCCGGACACCAGGACCGCCGGCACCTTCCGGCCTTCGTACTCGGGCGGCCGCGTGTACTGCGGCCCCTCGAGCAGCCCGCTCGTGTGCGACTCCTCGCGCAGCGACGCCGCGTCGATCACCCCAGGGAGCAGCCGCGCAACAGCGTCGATGACCACCATCGCGGGCAGCTCGCCGCCGGTGACGACGTAATCGCCGATCGAGAGCTCCTCGTCGATGTCGCTCTCGACGATCCGCTCGTCGACGCCCTCGTAGTG